>QHPY01000143.1 GCA_003219215.1 Verrucomicrobiota bacterium
GAATCGAAGTGCAGTTCTTGTTCAAACTCGTCGACATCGTCGTCAAAGCCATGTCAGTCGTATTCCCAGAACTTCAGGAACAAACGGAGACCATTCGGAGTACCATCAGAAAAGAAGAGGATCTCTTCAATCGGACAGTGGAGCGCGGATTTCTTGAATGGCACGACTTAATTGTAGATATCGCTTCCGATATATTGAAAGCGTTTGCTAGAGAGAGTCCGTTATCTGTTATGGATTTCGTAGAGCTCACGAATCTTGATGCTCTAAATAGAGCGATCATCAAAGGGTTAACTCCTGAAGCAAATTCGCTTGAGAAATTGGTTCATCGCCTGCGCGGCAAAGTCGACTTTCCTGATCAGGCTTTAGGAGGACCGAATGTTTGGCTAAAGGTTCGAAGCGATCGCGAATTGTCGAATGCAGAAATAAGGCAATTGAAGACGATTAGTGGCGCCGAAGCTTTCAAGCTTTATGACACCTACGGATTTCCTCTCGATTTGACCCAACTCAAGGCACGCGAGCTTGACTTGTCTGTCGATGTGCAGGGATTCGAAAAACTAATGGAGCAACAGCGATCTCGGTCGCGCGGCGCGCAGAAAAAAGAAACTATCGAAGTTACGAGCGTTCAGCCTCTTTGGGGCCCAACGAAGTTTGTAGGTTACGATCACCTTATCGCTGAAGGCGGTCATTTTGTGTTAGAAGGAGACAAGCTGTACGTCGAAATCTCCCCATTTTATGCTGAGATGGGTGGGCAAGTGGGGGACACCGGTTTCGTAGAGAGCACCGACGGAAAGCAAACATCAGTTCTAAATACGGTTCGCTCCGCCGATGGTGTTCATGTTTTGCGGATCGCCGACCGGGAAATATTCGGCCCGGGGAGCGGGATACCTCTTCGTCAAATTGTCGATGTCGATCGTCGCAAATTGATTCAGGGCCATCATACGGTGACGCATTTGTTGCACTGGGCGTTGCACGAAGTGGTGTCACGGGATGCCGCACAAAAGGGCAGTTACGTTGGGCCGGATAAGCTCACGTTCGACTTCTCGAGCGCAGCGCTCACGCCGGAGCAAAAGCGCGATGTGGAAAAATTGGTGAACGAAAAGATCTCCGAGAACGCCCCGGTGTCGTGGACGGAAATTCCGTACGCTGAGGTCAAGAAGCGCAAAGACATCCAGCAATTCTTTGGAGAGAAATACGGTGATCTCGTTCGCGTCGTGCAAGTCGGCGGCGAGCCGACAAAACTGAATGGTTATTCGATGGAGCTTTGCGGCGGGACGCACGTAAGATCGACAAGCGAGATCGGTGCGTTTCGGATCGTGAGGGAGGAAGCGATTGCGGCGGGGACGCGACGAATCGAAGCCGTTGCCGGCGACGCGGCGCGCGTGTGGGCGCGCGAGGAAGCAGCGCGTCAGCAGGAAAAATTCGAAACCTTATCGCGAAAGAAACCGGACCCCTCGCCGCTCCCGGTTTTTACGGACACAGTGCAGACAGACGAAATGCTCAAGCAAATCGACGCGCGCGCGGCGCATCTGGAAAAGTTCGATGTCGATGTTCGCGACTGGGAAAAAAAACACGCGAAGCAAGCCGAGGCCGATTTGCGCAGCCGCGCCGCGCAAATTGCGAATGAACTGGCGTTAACCAAAGTCAGCCAGAAAATCTGCGTGGTCGGCGTTCCGGATGCCGACGCTAAACTGCTACAAGCTGTGGCCGATGCGCTGAAGCAAAAGTTCGACGGCCCGATCGTCCTCGCTGGCGCGAAGGGCGGCAATGTCGCGCTCGTTGCAGTTGTTCCGAAGCAACTGACTTCGAAATTTCAGGCGAACAAAATCATTCAACAGATCGCACCGATCGTTGGTGGCAAAGGCGGCGGTCGCCCTGAAAGCGCGCAAGGCGGCGGGACCGATCCGGCGAAGATCGACGACCTACTGGCCGAAGCGCGCCGTTTGCTCAGCTAGCCGGCAGCGCGAGCGTGATAAAGAAAGTCGCCGCCAAGGCGAGGAACAGCACGATCATGTAGACGAAGCCGCCTACAAAAAACTTGAGCGTACTCATAAACCAGCCCTGTCGATAAACGCGCCGGATAGACAAGAAAATCTGCACGACAAACAAGATCCAAAGAAGTGCGATGATCCAGCCCCCTAATGTGGGCGGAGCTATCCGGTTGAGTCCCATGGTTGCGAGCACGATCAGCATGACGGCGCTGTAAAAGAATGTGTGGATGTGCAGCGAGTAGATGAGGTGGTCGATGTAAAAAATGTGTCGCCGGATATAGAGTATCTTGAGGACGAAAGCGAAAAGCGGAATACAGCAAAGCATCATGTAAGGCAGATTGCTGAAGAGCGTGGCGATAAAGAGGCCCATTTTTGTTCCGTGTTCGCCCATTTTTTCTTTCGCGCGTGCTTCCAACCAGCGCTCGAACGGAGTCGACGATTTGGTGTCCGCATCGAAAACGAGAAAGGGCCGCTCGTTCACCGGACCATAGGATCGTTTACCCGAGTCAGGAGGCGAAGCCGTTGGCGTGATTGTGGGCGAAGGCTGTTCTTCGGCTCCTGCCGTAGCTGCAGGGCTCGGTTTGGTCAGGTAATCCAGGGCGTCCTGAGCTTTTTTGCGCTCTTCCGCTGAAAGATTCTCTTTGTCGAGTTCCGCTTCAATTTCATCACGCTTCTCTGCGACGGCCGCGGCAATCACTGTCCGATTTTTCTCCGAGATTTTCCCGGGTTCCAAACGAAGTCCCTTTGCTCCGTAATTGACGGCAAAGAAGAACAAGATGCTGGCCAAAAGATAAAGACGAAGCGGATGGAGATAGCGAACACGTTTGCCAGCGAGAAATTCGTTGGTCAGGCGCCATGGCTTGACGATGAGCAAGCCGATGGTGGCGAAAAATTTCGAATCCCAGTTCAGGAACGAATCGAGAACATCGACAATGACATGTCGAAACGAGCGGCGATAATCGATCGCTGCCTGCCCACATTGCGCGCAATGCGGCCCGGTTAACTCGGCACCGCAATTTTGACAATGGGTAAATGGCAGAGGTTGTCGATCTTTGCCTCGCCCAAACCAACGGCGGCGCGCAGTTCTCTCGACTGCGGAAATCGCGGTATCGCCGAGAATGATTTTTGCCGGTTCGTCCGCCATGACGACCGAGATTACGAAATGGCGTGGAGCGCGTCTATCGGAGAAAGAACAAGCCGGCAGTCCCGATGGTGCCGATTGCAATCATCAGCAGATCGTCGTTGATGAAGTAGGGATAAACCATCAACGCAATGCCGAGAAGCATCGGCCTCCATAAATTCATTCGCTTTCCGTAGATAAAAGCGACGAAGCCGATCGAGCCAAAGACAAGACCGCCGATCAGATTTGCCGCACTCAGATTCAGCATGGCCGATAAACGAGCTATTTGCGGGCCAAGATCGATCCGCCTTCGCCGGCTTCGGCGCGACAGGTATCGGGAAACTTGTGGTTGACCGCCAGTCCTGTGCAGTGACACGATTCTTTAAAGGAAACGATGGCACTTCAACTTTTTCGAAAGAAAAGCCCGGACCATTTGATTGCCGAAGCCGCCGCTCCCGAGCGTCAGATGAAACGCGCTCTCGGTCCGTTTGCTCTCACATGCATCGGCATTGGCGCGATCATTGGGACTGGAATTTTCGCGCTCGCGGGAACGGCGGCGGCGGGTGAGCAACTGGCGGCCTCGATTTGGAAGACGCCGATCCTGAATTTCATCCAATCATGGATGAGCCACGCACCGCTTGTCTTTGGCCGGCCCGGCGCCGGTCCGGCGGTGATGCTTTCCTTTGTGGTCGCCGGCGTCGCGTGCGGTTTCGCCGCGCTTTGTTACGCCGAACATGGCCGTAGCGGTCGGCTGGTCGGGTTATTTCGTCAGGCTATTCGGGAGTCTCTTTGGATTAAGATTTCCGGTCTGGGCAGTGAACGATTATGCAACTGCGAAGACGATTGTCTCGCAAGGCGGTGAATCGTTGTCGAACTATTCCTCGGCCACGATTCCCACAATTGCCGGCTATCCGATCGCTCTCAATCTTCCGGCACTGCTGATTGTCGCTGCCGTGACGGCGCTTTTGATCTACGGAATCCGTGAGAGCGCGCGAACAAACAATACTATCGTCATCACTAAACTCGCGGTGGTCGTTTTCGTGATCTCGTTCGGCGCGTTCATGATTCACCCGACCAATTGGCATCCGTTTGTTCCGACCGGTATCGGCGGAGTCATGAGCGGCGCCGCGATCGTGTTCTTCGCTTTCATCGGCTTCGACGCCGTTTCCACGACCGCCGAGGAAACAAAAAATCCGCAGCGCGACATGCCGATCGGGATCATTGCCAGCCTGATTATTTGTACGGTGCTCTACGTTTTGATGGCGGCCGTCATTACCGGCGTGCGCACGTACACAACTTATTTTGGCGATCCGGCAGCGGTCGCGACCGCGTTCGCTGGTTATCCTTGGGCGCAGGCGCTCATTAGCGCGGGTGCGCTCGCAGGGATCACTTCAGTCCTTCTCGTGTTCCAGCTTGGCCAGCCGCGCATTTTCATGGCGATGGCGCGCGATGGTTTGCTTCCGCAATATTTCGCAAAAATTCATCCGAAGTTTAGGACGCCGCACATTACAACGATCTGGACCGGCATTTTCGTCGGCGGTATTGCTGCCGTAGTTGATATCGGTTCGCTTGCCGACCTGACCAATATCGGGACGCTCTTCGCGTTCATTCTCGTTTGCCTCGGTGTTGTTATCTTGCGACGAACGGACGCGAACCGGCCCCGTCCGTTCCGCGTTCCGATGAGCCCTGTGTTTCCAATTCTCGGCGTGATCTTTTGCTTTCTCCTGATGCTGAGTCTGCCGCTCGAGACCTGGATCCGTTTCTTTGCCTGGCTCGTGATCGGTCTCGCGATTTATTTCCTTTACGGGGTCACTCACAGCAAGCTGCGCGGCGGTGTCGACACCGGAATCACTGAAGACCAGCCACCGCCGCTGATTAAGACGTAAAATCGCCGGCCTCGAGCGCGACGCTACGCCGCCTCCTGGGCGTGGCAGGCTTTGTCGTCTTTCTCCAGCCACTCGAACAATGTCGTCTTGGCCGGGTCGAGTCCGAGCGGTTTTAGTTGTTCAACAAACCATTCGCGGCGCTCCGGATCGTTGTACGGATTAGTGGCGGTGACTTCGTCGCCCCAGCGCTTTATTTCATCCGGCGTTTTCTTTTGGCCGCTGCGATTGAGCCAGTCGACCATTTCCTGATCGCTCGCGCCGTTTTCGATTTGCGCTTTGAAATCATCGCCCTTCACGCCCTTAAAACCAAAGAGCATGTTATCGAGCGGACAATCGAAATGGTATTCGCCAATATTGCCGGCAACGAGGGCGCGGCATTTGTCGAGCGTGCGCCCAAGAATTGCGTAACCGCCAACGCGGATGCGTGGACTGCGCGGTGCTTCCTTTATCAGATCTTTCCCTATCACCTTCGTATTCATATTTCACGCTAGCGGCAAAGGAAACTGCTGCAACCGGGCAGTGGCACTCGTTGCCGATTTGGCAGGCGGAGCGCCTGTCCTACAATTGCCTGGTGAAAACAGTTGTCGCGGTGCTTTTCGCTTGGGTCGCAAGCTTGCACGGAGAATCGCCCAGCATTTTGCCGCCACCCGCAGGAAAACTTTATCATGGGTTTTATTGGGGCGGAGTCGGCACCGACACGCACGATCCGACCGAGCACGACGTCACGCCGGCAGATGTGACGCGGTACGAGCAGGCGATCGGCGCAAAAACAGCATGGGTTTATTTTTCTAATAACTGGTTTGAATCGCGAAAATTTCCAATCGAGATGTGCACTTGGATCCGCAATCTCGGCAAGATTCCGTACGTCCGATTGATGTTGCGGTCCGACGTGGATCAACGTCACGGCGAGAAAAGGTTTTCACTCCAGAAAATCATCGCCGGCGAATTCGATGTCGATCTTCGCGCATGGGCGCGCCACGCCATAGCGTTTGGCTCCCCGATTTTAGTGGAGTGGGGAACCGAACCGAACGGGAATTGGTTTAGTTGGAACGGCAAATGGAATGGCGGCGCGGGCGAAGGTCCGAAGCGTTACATCGCGGCTTACCGGCACATCGTCGATCTTATGCGCGCGGAAAGCGCGAACAATCTGACCTGGATCTGGCACGTGAACTGGCTCGACGAGCCGGAACGGAAATCGAACGCCTTCGAAAATTATTTTCCGGGCGAGAATTATTGCGATTGGGTGGGGCTAAGCGCTTACGGACCGACGACGCCGCTGACCCGCGATGGCACGGAAAGTTTTGAATTCAAAATGCGCGAAGCGTATCCGCGTCTGACGAAGCTCGCGCCGGGAAAACCGGTCATCATCGCCGAATTCGGATGCGATCTGCACAATCGCAATGTCGATGTCGTGCGCTGGACGCGGACATCTCTCGAAGATCTTTTTTCAAATCGCTGGCCGGCGATCGTCGGTTTCTGCTGGTGGAACGAGGGCTGGCAAAACGACGACCATAAAAAACACGACACCGACATGGTCATTTTGCACGATCTCGATCTTACCCGCGTCTTCCACGATGAATTCACCCAGCACGCCGACAAAATTCAGGAGGCGCCGGTGATTTCAAAGTAAACCGTTCTGTCATTCCGACCGAAGTGGAGGAATCTCTTACTATTTCTGTTTCATAGGAGCAGCTATTCTGAAATATCTAGAGATGTCTCGACCTCGCTCGACATGACAGATTAGCGGCAGATATTTCGATATGGTCAACATCTCGATCAAATATACCGGCGATCTCCATTGCGACGCGACCCACGGACCTTCGCACGCGAAGGTGGCGACTGACGCGCCGACGGATAATAAAGGCAAAGGCGAAGCATTCTCACCGACAGATCTGGTCGCGACTGCGCTTGGTACCTGTATCAGCACGACCATGGGAATAAAGGCCGAAGAACTTGGCGTGAGTCTGAAAGGCATGACGGTCGACGTGAAAAAGGAAATGTCTAAGGACGTGCCGCGCAGAATCGTTGGGCTTCCTTCAGAAGTTCACATTCCGTTGCCCGGAAATTCACCACACCGTGAGATCCTCGAGCAAACGGCCCTTAATTGTCCGGTGCACAAGAGTCTGCCGGCGGAAATCAATCGTCCGACGAAATTTTTCTGGGAAGGCTGAGCCCTCTTGTCATGTCGAGCGAAGTCGAGACATCTCTTACTGTTTCCGTGCTCAAGAGCTGCTGACGACAGAAATAGTTAGAGATTCCTCGACTCTGCTCGGAATGACACGGAAGAATTACTTTTCTCCCGGATACAACCACTCGACGTAGTCCGCCACGCCGCGTTCGAGCGAGAACTGCGGTTGATAACCGAGCGCGCCACGGACCTTGTCCAAGTCCGCTTCGGTGAAGTTTTGGTAATGCGCGTGCGGGTTTTCGATGTAATCGGGCTGGAATTTTGTGCCGAGACATTTGTTGAGCACATCGACGAGTTCGTTGAACGAGCGTGCCTGACCGGAACCGAGGTTGTAAATTCCACTTTCCTTCGCTTCGAGCGCGAGAATGCTTCCTTCCACGATGTCTTTCACATAAACGAAATCGCGCTTCTGGTCGCCCTGTTTGAAAATGCGCGGCCGCTGGCCCGCCTTCATCTGCTGGGCGAGATGATAAACCATGCTCGCCGGCACGCCTTTGTGAGCTTCACGCGGGCCGTAAACGTTGAAGTAACGCAGCCCAATGATGATCCAGGCTGGGTTCTCCTTCGCCTCACGCATCGCGACGTTATCCATGATCGTCTTGGAAAACGCATAGACGTTCGCCGGCGCAGCGCCGTTTGATTCGACACTGGCCGCGGTAGCCGGACCATAGGTTGACGCCGATGACGCGTAAACGATCCGAGTGTTGCTTGGCCGCGCAAAATTGAGGAGCCGCCGAAAACTTTCGACGTTGTCGTGCACCTGCACGAATTGATCGTGCAAGGTCGTGTCGGTGAT
>QHPY01000037.1 GCA_003219215.1 Verrucomicrobiota bacterium
AAATAAAGCTCCGGCGCGATCCGCAGATACAGATCAAGCCCGAGCGCTTTGTGGTGAGTACTAAATGGCGCAGCGGCCGCGCCGCCGGCCACCGTTTGCAAAATCGGCGTCTCCACTTCCGCAAAACCGCGGTCCTCCAAAAACCGGCGAATTTCGCGCACCAGCGCGATCCGTTTTTGAAATGTTTCCCGCGATTGCTCGTTCGCGACAAGATCGACATAACGCTGTCGATGACGCGCTTCGACATCCTGCAAACCGTGCCATTTTTCCGGTGGCGGCCGGAGCGCCTTGGCCAACACTTCGAACTTGCGTGCCTTCAGCGTCGGCTCGCCTGTCTTCGTCAAAAAACATGCGCCTTCAACGCCGATGAAATCGCCGAGATCGAGCAAATTGAAAATCTCCATCGCCGCCACGCCAATTTCTTTCTCATGGAAGTAGGCCTGAATCCGGCCGGTTGCGTCTCGAAGATCGACAAAGTGACTCTTGCCCATGTCGCGATGCGCTGTGATTCGGCCGGCGGCGCGCAACGAATCGCCTTCTTTGAATTTTTGCCGGACTTCCGAGATCGAGCCGGACGTTTCGAAGGCGCGACCAAAAGGTTCTACCCCGCGAGCACGAAGCGCTTCCAGCTTTTCGCGGCGTTGCGCGATCAATTCGTTTTCCGGCTCCATGCTGTTGGAATGATTATGGTGGAGAGGGCTTGTGCCAAGTGCCTGTTTTAGTTCCCCTTTGTAACGATGTAACGCTTTAACGAATCACGTCCCCAATATTGGTTTGCCAACAAAAGATCGACGATGAGATACTCAGCGGTGGATCGAGCTCTCCGGAGCGCCGTCCGGCTCGGACCGATGATAATTAGGCGGCGAAGCCGCATTTGTTTAACATCGTCCGCGGAGCGACCGATCCACCGACCCATGCCACTCGATTTACCCAAAACGACCTCGAAACGCGACGGGCCGCTGGTCAAACAATTCTCGGTCTTTCTGCCGAACAAAGTCGGCGCCATGCTCGACATCGTGAAATTGTTGAACTCGCACAGCTGTCACGTGGTCGCGATGAGTGTTTCCGAATCGACTGACTCGGCCATTGCCCGCGTTGTTGTGAGCGATCCGGGAGACGTGGAAAAATTGTTCCGGCAAAACAACATCGCTTTTGGAATGTGCGAAGTTGTCGTGGTTGAGATGCGGGAGGTCGCCACCGATCTGGCCAAACTTTTTGCTGCGCTTTTCATGGCCGAAGTGAACGTGCATTTCACTTATCCCCTCCTCATGCGCCCGCGTGGCCAGGCCGCCCTCGCTCTGCACGTGGACGATAACGACTGCGCCATTTCGGTTTTGACCGGCGCCGGGTTTCAACTTCTGAGCCAGACCGATATTTCGCGCTAGCCGCGCGAGTTGACAGCCGCACAGACTTATCTACAGAAATTATCACCATGCCGTCTTTCTCCTTTGTTCCCAGCTTGCGGACCGACAAGAGCTTTAATGTAGGGCTCGTCGTCGTCATCCTCTTTGCGGTCGCGGAATTTTTCGCGGCGAGCGTTCATTACTTAGGCCGAAGGCGTCCGGCCCAGACAGCAGTCGCCGCTCCGCGAGCGATGCCGGCTCCACTTCCATCCGCCGCGCCTTCTGCGCCGCCGGTCGCGTTAGCAGTCGCGTCTCCGATCGCTGCGCTCACTCCCGCAACATCGACAGTCTCCGTGGCAGATCGTTTGCGAAAACAAGCCGAAGCGGCCCGGGAAAGTGGTGATACCGTAAGCGCGCTCACCCGGCTGCAGGATGCTTCTCAGCGCGACCCGAGAAATGCAGAAGTTCTCGCGGAAATGGCAATGATCTACGAATCGATCCAAAACTTCGATCGGTCGGCGGAAACCTGGCGTAGAGTACAGGAAATCGGTCCGTCCGCTGGACCTCTCTACGAATTGGCGGACATGAAGTTGAAAACCGGCGTCCCGGCGGCTCCGGAGTCAGCTACCGGTTCAGCGCTCGATACCGGAAGACCTGCCTCCGCGCTAGACGCGTTGAGCGTTCGCAGCACTGCGGAAGGAATTCCCACAGGGTCGGCGCTTGGAATTACTGAGGTCACTGCTTCGGAAACACCCGATCCGGATTCCGAAACCAACCTGATGCTGCGCATCGCCGTGAAGAAACGGCCGAACGCCGTGATCGACCACACCAAAGTGAAGATCCAGGTTTTCTTTTACGACACCGTCGGCGATAACGAGATTAAGCTGACCGACGCCGATGTCAGCTACGAATGGTTAACGCCAAATCACGACTGGGCCGATAGTAACAGCGAAACTCTGGCCGTGACTTACATTCGCCCAAAATCAAAAGCCAAATCCGCGGAGTCGGACCTCGCGGCCGCCGCCGCCGCAGTCAATCCCGCCAAGAAAGGGAAGCCGATGAAGGCGAGCCCGCCACCTGAAGCCGGGAGCCGTAAATATCTTGGTTACGTGGTGCGCGTTTATTATAACGATCAGCTCCAAGATAAACGCGCCGAACCGACCAAACTCCTAACTCTTTTCCCCGCGCCTTTGAACGCTCCGCCGCAGTAATGCAATTGCTCATCGTGCACCGCGACCCTGAAATGGGAGAAGCGCTGGTGCAAATGGTGAAGAGTTACACCCGCCACCAGTGTCAGCTCGTCCGCAGCGACGGCGCGGCGATGGACTGGGCGCGGCGTCACCAGCAATGCAATCTTCTTTTGACGCAACTTGAAGCCGAGGGGATCGATGGGCTCGCACTCGGTTCCTCACTCAGCGAGATTTATCCAACGCTCCAGGTTTTGTTTTTTCCAAATTACGCCGCGACCGAGCAACGCCTGGAAATTTCCGCGACCAAAGTTTTTCCGGAGCCGATTGAGGGAGACGCTTTGCTGGACACGATCGAGCGGGCCGAGGGCGCGCCGCCGAATGCGCCCGATCTTTTTCATGTTATCGATGTTTTGCAGATGTGTTGTCTCAGCCGGCGCAGCGGCGCGCTCCAATTGGCTAAAGAATCCAAGAGTGGACTCGTGTTTCTTCGCCACGGCGACGTCGTGCATGCCGAAACAACCGCCGCGCGCGGCCGCGATGCGCTCCTCGAGATTGCGAACTGGGACTTTGTCGAATTTGCTTACGAACGGAGTGTCCGTCCTCCGCTTGAGACGATCGCCGCAGCTTGGCACGATATACTGATCGACGCGGTCACCACTCAGAAAGAAGAAAACGCGATCAAGTTGCATCGTCAATCTGCTTAAGCCACTTTTCTATGCAACCACGCGCGTTTGCGGTAGTTTACCTTTTCATGAAGTTGCGCCGGCCGCTGGTCTGTCTTTGCTTCGTCGCGAGCAGCGCTGTCGCACAAATTCAAGTCGAGCTGAAATTCCCGCGCCTGCAATACATCGCTTACGAGCCAGTCGTCGCCAATCTCGTCATCACGAATCTCGCCGGCCGAGATGTCGATCTTCGCGACGCTGGTGGCCAGTCGTGGTTCGGTTTTGAAGTTACTGGAAGTGAAGATCGTTCAATCGCCCCAATCTCGAACCCCGGGACAGAACCTCTCAGTATCGGCGTCGGCAAACGCGTTACCCGAAAAATTAATCTGACGCCGCTGTTTGGCGTCCACGATTTCGGAACCTACCGGGTGCGCGCTCATATTTATTTTGCCGATCTGAACAAGTTCTTTTATTCCCAAACCAAAGTTTTCGAAGTCGCCGACGCCCGACCGATCTGGCAAAAGACCGTCGGCGTTCCCGAAGGAGGTGGCGCCTCCGGAAATGTTCGGACCTATTCGCTCATGACCAACCGTTTTCCCGATCACACTTCGCTTTATGTGCGAGTCGAAGACAAAGATAGCGGGATCGTTTACGCAACCTACTCGTTAGGCCAGCTCATCGCGTTCGATGAACCGCAGACGGAATTCGACCGGTCCAACCAGCTCCATGTTCTTTACTGCGCCGCTCCGCGAGCCTGGTCTTACGCGCAGGTCGGTTTGAATGGCGAGCTTCTTTCACGCGCCAGCTTTGCCGAAACCAAAACGAGACCACGGCTTGTGCATTCTGAAGATGGCCTGGTAAAAATCTCCGGCGGAATGATGGAGGCGCCAGTTACGCAAGCGACACGCGAGACCGCTCCAAAACTTTCCGCGCGACCGCCCGGCGCACCGAAGGAAAATTAGCGAATGCGGAGATTTGTTTTCACCTTAGCGCTCGCCGGGTCGTTCATTGCCATGGCTGTCTATGGTTTGTCCGCTCCCAGTTCTCTCTCCGCGCGAGAAAAGCAAGCCGTTGCGCCGCGAGCAACGCCGGCTCCCCGTCCCCAAACGCCCACCGCCGTCATTCCGGAAAGTAGCCGTCCTTCGACAGTGGTGGTGATCGACGCCGGCCATGGCGGATTCGATCGCGGCGGAATTCCCGGTCAGCGCGTCCCGGAAAAAACCATGACTCTGGATGTCGCCCAGCGGCTTAAAGCCCTGCTCACAGCCTATGGATATCGCGTTGTGATGACAAGAGACAGCGACGTGTTCGTCCCGTTGGGAACGCGAGTCGCGATCGCCAACTCTTATCGAGACGCGATTTTTGTTTGCATTCACTTTAATGCCGCGCGTCGCGGCAGCGCGAACGGGATTGAGACTTACTTTTACAGTTCGCAAAGTTTGCCGCTCGCGTCCGCCATTCATTATTACGTGGCCGGCGGCGCGCCTACGCCAAATCGCGGTGTCCGGCGCCGCGGCTTCTATGTTCTGCGAAAAACGACGATTCCGGCAGTGCTGGTTGAATGCGGTTTCCTTACCAACGCGACCGAAGCGAATTTCGCCCAGAGTTCTGCCTACCAGCAGAAACTCGCGGAAGAAATCGGCCGTGGTATCCGCGAACGCTCGCTCGTTGCCAGCACCTCAGCGGCTAACCGTCTCGCCGCCAACAATACGACGGTCCCGCTCCAGCCGTTCATCGATCAAACTCATTACCGCGACCCGGACCTTGCCCGATCGAAGCGCGGCAAGCGAAGCTCGAAGAGTTCGTCAAAATCGACATCGTCGAAGCGCAAGCATTCTTCCGATTCCGATTCGGAGAAAAGGAGCTCGACTAGAAAAAAGAAATCGGCCCCCGCGCAAACGGAGAATTAGTTGGAATCGCCCGTGTTGAGCTCGGCGCAAATGCACGCTGCGGAGCAATCCGCGTTCGCGCGTGGCGTTAGCGTTGAAACACTGATGGATCAGGCCGGCGCGGGAGTCGCACGCGCCGTTCGGCAGTTTTTTCCGAAACCGGCGACCTGCATTGTGTTCGCGGGCAAAGGCCACAACGGCGGCGACGCGCTCGTCGCGGCAGAACAGTTGCAGCGAATCGGATGGAAGATCGACATTCGTTTGCCGTTCGCGGAAGACAATTGCAGCGAGCTGACACAAAAGAAACTGAAAGCGTTGCGCGTTGCGACTCCCAAGTTGGCCGATACGATCGGGCGCGCGTCGCACACCTTTATTCTTGATGGCTTGCTCGGTACCGGCGCGAAATCGTTTCTGCGCGAACCGATCCGCACTGCCGCGCGTGAGATCAATCGTTTGCGTCGCGAAGAGAACGCGTTCGTCTTCGCAATCGATCTGCCAACCGGACTTGATGCCGATTCGGGTGAAAACGATCCGGATGATTCCGTTATTGCCGATTTCACGGTCACGATTGGTTTTGCGAAGCACGGACTGATTGTCGATTCAGCGCTGAATTTGGTCGGCCGCATTGAAATCGTTCCTCTTCCCGGACTCTGGCCGGAAGCAGGTGCGCCTAACGAGCTCGCCGCCAGTCCCGATTCTCTGAGCCCGCTTCTGCCGCGACGAAAGTTCAGCGCTTACAAAAACGAATTCGGCCGTATCGGCGTCGTTGCCGGATCCAAAGGTTTCGTCGGCGCCGCCCTCATGACCACCGCGGGTGCACTCCGCGCCGGCGCAGGTTTGGTGGAAGTTTTCGTGCCTGAAGAAATTTACGAGATCGTCGCGAGTGCCGCGCCCGTCGAATCGATGGTGAAACCGGTCCGCAGATATCGCGATCTGCTCGAGGAAAAGATCGATATTTGGGCGCTCGGGCCCGGTCTGGGAAAAGAGCGCGCGTCCGAAGTTCTGAATCTAATCGAGAACGCGCAGCAACCGATGGTGGTCGACGCGGACGGATTAAATATTCTCGCGGACAAGATCCATACTCTGCGCACTTGCCGCGGCCCGAGGCTACTCACTCCACATCCTGGCGAAATGAAACGGTTGATGGAAGTCGGCAAAATGGCGCGCTCGGGAATCGCGCGAAACTTTTGCGACCAATTTCCAATTACACTTTTGCTCAAAGGAAGCCGCAGCATTGTTTGCGAGCGCGGGAAACCGATCAGTTACAACACCACCGGCAATCCGGGAATGGCTAGCGGCGGAATGGGCGACGTTTTGACCGGTGTGTGTGCCGGTCTGGCTGGGCGTGAATTATCAATGTACGACGCGGGTCGCGTCGGAGCCTGGATCTGCGGACGCGCCGCCGAGATATCGATCTTTCAATTTGGCGCGAGTGAGGAATCGCTCCTCGCAAGTGATGTGCTGGCACATTTGGGCAACGCGTTTAACGAACTGCGAAATCCGTCGGTCTAGAAATCGATGAACAACGAGACGCAAAGCACGGAGTTTGCTCCGCCGCGGACCGAGACGGGTTGGAGTCGGATAAAGAAAGCGCTCGGCCCGGTCGCCGTTGTTGGAGTCGTGATCGCGAAATTTTTCGCCAAACTGAAATTCTTCATCCTCCCCGCACTCAAGTTTCTGCCGCTCCTGCTCAAGTCCGGCGGCACGATGGTGTTAATGATTTGGGTTTACACCATGATGTGGGGTTGGAAGTTCGCGGTCGGCTTCGTGGTGCTTCTGCTCGTCCACGAATGCGGGCATCTGATCGTCGCCAAAAAATTCGGACTCAAAGTCGGCGCGCCAGTTTTCATTCCGTTCATGGGCGCGTTCATCGCGTTGAAGGAAGCGCCGCGCAACGCCTGGATGGAAGCTTGCGTCGGAATCGGCGGGCCGATGTTGGGTTCGCTCGGCGCCCTTGTCTGCAATTCCATCGGCGAGTTTTCCGACATTCCGATTTTCTTCGCGCTCGCCTGGTTCGGTTATTTTTTGAATCTGTTTAATCTGACGCCGGTGGGCATGCTCGATGGCGGGCGAATTGTCACCGCTTTGTCGCGCTGGCTTTGGTTGCCGGGTTTCGCGGTATTGCTTTGGTTCGGTTGGAAGTACCCGAACTTCATTGTCTGGCTAATGGTGATCGCTTCCCTGCCGCGGATTTATTCGCTTTTCCGGAAACGAACCGAGGAAGAGCGACGTTATTATGAAGTGACACCAATCCAGCGCTGGACGATGTCGATCATGTATTTCGGTCTGATCGCGGTGCTTATTTTCGGAATGCATCTCGCCGCGCGTGATTTGCACAACTACGGCGTCCGCTCGCACGGCCACGGTCAGGATGTGATTTTCCAGTAATCAGCGCGCCGCCCCGGCCGCAAAAACTTTTGTCGGCTCGAGGCCAATTTTCCTGAGGATCGACAAGAACCGTTTGTCGGATCGAAGCGGTTCGAATTCGGGCGCGATGCCAACAAAATGAAGCGATGAAGATCGTTCGCTGCACGCCCGCTCGAGCTCGCGAATTGCGTCATCGTGCGCACCCAGCGCCACATGAACATGAGCGATCGCGTCGCCGGGCGTATAACTCCCGCGACTCGCGA
The DNA here is from genome assembly GCA_003219215.1 of Verrucomicrobiota bacterium. GTDB lineage: Bacteria > Verrucomicrobiota > Verrucomicrobiia > Chthoniobacterales > UBA10450 > AV40. Next base: position 7,715 of record QHPY01000037.1, read on the forward strand.
CAGCTTTGGCAAGCATCCCGCGCGCTTCATCCGGTCGATCCATGCGCGCGTAAGTAATGGCAATACCAAATCCGGGTCTGCCGTTTAAGCGCTGCGCTTTCGCGTAAAGTTCGATTGCTTTGTCGAATTGCCCCATTTCGCGATAGAGCGCACCGAGCAACGGTTCGCCATAGACAAACGCAGGGTCGAGTTCCAATGCGCGTTCGCCGGCCGCCATCGCCTCGTCATACAAACCGAAATACCGATAGAGTTCGCAGGCTGAATTGTTCACCCAAAGGGAACCAGGATCGATTGTGGATGTCCGCTGCAAGTAGACCAGCGCTTCGTCGCGTTCCCCGCGCGCGGCCCAAAACGCGGCCGAAAAATAATTTGAAGGTGTCGACTTCGGATCGAGCTCGACCGCGCGGCGAAATTCGCGGGCCGCTCCATCCATGTCCCAATCGAGAATCCGCTTCGTTTCGCCGAGATAAACGTGCGCCTCGGCGTCGTCATTGTCGATCGTAAGCGCGTTAGTCGCGGCCTCGCGTACTTTTGAATAGGCTTCGAGAGGAGCCACGTAGGCATCGGCCAGCCAAAGCCACGCCTTCGCGATCCCGGTCCAGGCGCGACCGAATTGCGGATCTTTTTCGAGCGCGCGTTCGAATGTCTCCGACCAAAGCGTGAAGCCATTGCAACAATCCGTCAGCTCGGCGCTGATGCGGATGCGATTCCCGTCGCGACGCACACTGCCTTCAAGCACGTGCTCCACGTTGAGCTTGTCCGCGATTTCCTTCAGGTCCGCTTTCTTGTCCTTAAACCAAAACGAGGAGCGGCGCGCGGCCACCCGCAGTCCCTCAATCTTTGCCAGCGCTGTCTGGATTTCCTCCGCGATGCCTTCGCCGAAATAATCACGCCCTTCGCCCGGGCTCAAATCGGTAAAAGGGAGGACTGCAATGGACCGTTCGGTCGAACTGACAGCCGGTAGGACGTCGATCTCATCTTTCAGATCCGGCGTTCGAACGATTCCGTGGCGCGTGAAATCGAAAAACCACGACAGCACAAGCGCGATCGGAAAGCCGAGAACAATTGCGACGATGACTAAACGCACGGCCCAGTTTGGAATGTCAAACACGGGAAAAACCTGAGCTACGCCCTGGGCCAGGGCCCAACCTGCGACGATGTAGGCAACCGCCACGCTGTAAACTTTTCGGCGTTTCAGCTCCGCGAAAAATCGGTTCACGGTTTCGCGTTCACGAATTTCTGGAAACGCGGGTCATTCCGAATCGGGTCCCATTCCCACCGATATTTCAAATCGTTCACCGTGATACTGTAAACCACGCTGTCGACTGCGCCGGGCGTTTTGAGCAAACGCTCGATCAACGGGATAGCGAGGTCTTTTTCGCCGCAGCGCGCATAAATGAGCGCGAGATAGCAATTCATGATTGCGCCATCGAAGGCGTCAGCAGATTCGGGTTTCAGCTCAACGGCGCGGCGGCCTTCCCGAATCGCATCTTCCTTCCGGCCCATGAAAGCGTAACACCAACCGAGATTAGCGTGCCGATCGGCACTATCCGGAGCTTCTTTCACTTGCGCTTCAAACGCCGGACGCGCCAATTCAAAAGCCTTCTCGGCATCAGCGTTGTTCCCCGTCGCCAGGAGAACACAACCAACAAAAAAACTTTTAGGCGTTGCCCCGGCGTTGGTATAGGAAATATCGGTCAACGGAGATTTCTCCAGAGCCTCTTTGGCACCGGTAAAGTCGCGCTCCAGCATTGCCACGTCCCATCGAACACTCGTAATCACCCCATCCGGATCCGTCCCGGCGGGGACCTGGTCCGCCAGCGATTTCAATAACTTCGTGTCCCCTTTCCACCAAAAATCGATATAACCGCTCTGGATCTTGGCGACGAGCGACGCGGGCGCCATCGCTCGCATTCGCTCGGCCCCGCGCGCGGCTTCCGGCCAGCGCCGCAAAGCCGTGTGGGTAAAGACCAAATTGCGGGCAATGTTCGGATTTTGCGGGTCGAGCTTGCTAATCTTTTGATAGCTGTCGAGCGACTCCTGCCATTTCCCCTGTCGTCGTTTAATCGCGGCGATCAGTCCGCCCGCCTCGCTGTTGTTCGGTGACAGACGCGAGGCGGTGTCGAATTCGACCAGAGCGCGATTGTAATCCTGGTCGATCCAGTACATGCATTGACCGAGAGCGAGATGCGCCTCGGCCAGATTTTGCTGCAGCTGAAGGGCAATATCGGCTTCGATGCGGGCTTTCGTTTTCCAAGCATCCAGCGGTTCGTAATAATGAAAAATCGCCGCGCGCGTGGAAGCGAGTCGCCCATGGGCCAGAGCGAACTTTGGATCGAGCCCGATAGCGGCCATGTAAAGTTGCTCCGCCTTTTTGTAGTCCCCGAGCAATGTGTCCGGATTGCGCTCAATCTGGTTCGCCTGCAGATAAACCAGGTAAGCATCGGTATTTTCGGTCGGCTTGGTTTCGATGCGCGCCTTTTCGTTAGGGCTTAACGTCACTCGCAACGCCTCTGCGATCTCTGCGGCGAGTTCGCCTTGCAGGCCTAACGAATCTGCCAGCGTCCGTTCGTAACGATTGGCCCAGAGATGTCGATCTTTCAAGGCGTCGATCAATTGCACATTCACCACCACTCGATCCCCTTCTCGCCGCACACTCCCTTCGAGCACGTTGGTCACACCGAGCAGCTTTCCGATTTCGCGCAGATTGTGCGCCGCCGGATCGCGAAATTGCATCGCCGACGAACGGCTGATCACACGCAAGGCCCCGATCTTGGCCAGGCTCGTCAGGATGTCATCCTGAATACCGTCGGCGAAAAATGCGTTTTGTTTGTTGTCGCTAATATTGGTGAACGGCAGCACTGCGATACTTTTTTCAGGTATCGGTTCACCGGCTGATGAGAGAAATGGCCGCCTTTCGTAAAGGAACAGCCCAACCAAAGCGGCGAACAAAATAGCCGCGACGATGACGACATTTCGCCGCCTAAGCATGGGCGGTGGACGACTCGCGGCCGCTCTGGCAGTTCGTTCTTCCTGTGCGCGCCTCAGCTTTTGCGGCACCTCGGGATTTCCTGCCTCATGGGTGTACAGGTTTACCACTGAGACGTTGACGCCGTGTTTCACTGCGCATTCGCCTAGATCGTGCAAATACGGTTGCCACTCGCGCGAGTGCGCCAGGTCCTCGGCCACGCGTTTGGAAAGCAGAATGTGTCCGGCATCGGCGCAATCCATCACCCGCTGGGCAATGTTAATTCCAGCGCCCGCGATATTGGTGCGGTCGTTCACGTCGCGGACTTGATTGACGGGACCGCTGTGAATCCCCATTCGCAATTGAATGTTCGGATAATTTTTCAACGCGTTGCTGATTTCAATCGCGCATTGCACCGGTGCTTCCGGACTGTGGAAAAAGACCAGTGCCATCCCGTCACCAACCGGAAGCCGAATGAGGCGGCCGGCCGCTTCGGCGCTCCGAAAACAATTTGTGCCGCGGACGATCTCACTGAGTTGCTCCTGCAACTCGCGCTGATCGTTGATTAACAACTTCGAGTAACCGACCACGTCCATGAACAAGACGTGCCCAATCTCCAACTGAACGTCCGGTGCCGAGTCAGTTGACATTTGATTGTCGATCTTATCACGGCCTTGGCCTGCGCAGTCAAATTGACCGCACTCACTTTCAGCGCCAGCCGCGTGATGCTACTTTGTTCGATGCCGTTTCAGCTCGAATCCAACTATAAACCGCGCGGCGACCAGGGGCAGGCCATCGCCAAACTCATTAAATCGGTTGAAGCAGGCAATCGACACCAGACGCTGCTCGGCGTGACCGGTTCGGGCAAAACATTCACGATCGCCAATGTAATTCGAGAGCTGAACCGGCCGACGCTGGTGATTTCGCACAACAAAACACTCGGGGCCCAGCTTTACTCCGAGTTCAAGCAATTCTTCCCGAAAAACGCGGTCGAATATTTCGTCAGCTATTTCGATTACTATCAGCCCGAAGCTTACATCCCGCGCACCGACACCTACATTGAGAAGGATTCGTCGATTAACGAAGAGATCGAGCGCTTGCGGCTGGCCGCAACCAGCGCGCTACTGCAGCGCCGCGATACGATCGTGGTCGCGAGCGTCTCGTGCATTTACGGGGTCACGTCGCCGGAAGATTATGAACGAATGCTGCTCACCGTAAAACGCGGCCAGCATACGTCGCGCGATGCGGTACTCAGTCGCCTCGTCGATATGCTTTACGAGCGCAATGACATCAATTTCTCGCGTGGGAAATTTCGGGTCCGCGGCGACGTGGTCGAAGTTTATCCCGCGACCGCGGACGAGGAAGCGTTGCGGCTGGAATTTTTCGGCGACGAAATCGATGCTATCACCCGATTCGATCCTCTGACCGGACACGCCCGCGAGTCGCTCAGTGTGATTACATTTTTTCCAGCCAAACAATTCGTGACGCCGGCGGACAAATTGAATCGAGCGTTACAGACGATCCGGGTCGAGCTGGAAGACCGGATCAAAGTTCTGGAATCGCAAAATAAGCTTCTCGAGGCCCAACGGCTCCGCATCCGCACCGAATACGATCTCGAGATGCTGCAGGAGATGGGCTTTTGCAATGGCATTGAGAATTATTCGCGCCATCTGTCCGGACGGCCGCCGGGCTCGAAGCCTTACACGATTGTCGATTTTTTCCCGAAAGACTTTCTCGTTGTGATCGACGAATCGCACGCGACCATTCCACAAATCGGCGGCATGTACGAAGGCGACCGTTCGCGCAAGACCGTACTGGTCAATTACGGTTTCCGTTTGCCGAGCGCGCTCGACAATCGGCCGCTGAATTTCGATGAGTTCATGAAACTAACAAACCAATTAATCTACGTCGGTGCGACGCCGGCTGAGTTCGAAATTCAAAACAGCGTGGTCGGAAACAGGGGCTACGTTCCCCATCGGCGCCAGCGCATCGGCGAAGAGGAACTCGTGCCATTTGCGTTGCCTGGCAGAAAGCGTTCAAGATTCAACGGCGAAGTGCACATCTCGCGCACCGACGAGCCCGCCGAAAAATTCGAAGTTAAAAAAACTGGAGCACCGCTGGTTGTCGAACAGATCATTCGCCCGACTGGTTTGCTCGATCCAAAAATAACAATCAAATCGTTGAAGAACCAGATCGACGACACGATCGAGCTTTGTCGCCAGCGCGTCGAGAAAGGCGAACGCGTGCTGATCACAACGTTGACCAAGCGTACGGCCGAAGATCTGGCCGATTACTTGCGCGACGTTGGATTAAAGGTGCGCTATCTCCACAGCGACATCGACACGATCGAGCGCGTGGAAATTTTACGCGGCCTGCGCGCGGCCGATTTCGACATTCTCGTCGGCATCAATTTGCTCCGCGAAGGGCTCGATCTTCCCGAAGTCTCCCTCGTTTGCATTCTCGATGCCGACAAGGAAGGATTTTTGCGCAGCGAAACTTCATTGATTCAAACTGCCGGCCGCGCCGCGCGGCACGTCAATGGCGAGGTAGTGCTGTTTGCCGATCAAATCACGCAAAGCATGGAAGCGCTGATATCGATCTCGGAATATAGGCGTGGCAAACAGATGGAATATAACGAGAAACACGGGATTACGCCGCAAACGGTCCGGCGCGCGGTCCAGGAAAGTTTGCACACGATCTTGCGCGGTCGAGAAATTGAATCATCGGTCATTCGCGAAGCCGGCGGCAATTTTGATCTCACCGAATTGTTGCGCGAGCTGGAAGAGGAAATGCAACAAGCGTCGGCGAATCTCGAATTCGAGCGCGCGGCCCTGTTGCGCGATCAGATCATGGAAGTAAAGAGCGGCACCGGGCTCACCAAGATCGAACCAAAACGGTCGCCGCGGCGACTGAAATACACGCGCAATTCAGGCCGGAGACGTTCGCGCGTGTAGGTGTAGCCACGTCGCTGCGCGACGGTTAACGGCCGACAGGGCCGTGGCCACAACAATTCAAAGCCTCGCATAGAATTAGCTGCATCGGCGGAGCTATGCGCTGCTCGTCGATCTTCGCGATGTCGATTTTATTCGCAACCTCGGCCGTCGCCCAGATCAACGAATCGAGCTCGCTCCCCGAAATCGAATTTTCGCAGTTAAGCCAACGCGATCCGAATCCGCTCGGCGAGAAAGCACTCGCGATTCATCCGGAGCAATGGAAACACGCCGAGACCGAGCATTTCATCTATCATTTCGTTCACAGTTATGCCGCTACGCCCGTGTCAGTGGAAGCGGAGTTTCATTACCGCGTCATCGCGAAAGAACTGGAGCGTGACCAGCCCGCCGGCGACGTCAAATCGCACATTTACATTTTTGAGCGGCCGGAGGAGTGGCAGCAATTTCAGGTTTTCGGAAACCTAGAACCCTGGAGCGGCGGAATTCACTCTGCTGGCAGCCTCTTCGTCCAACGAAATCCAGCCTACAAATTCAGCAATAATCTTCTTGGACACGAGATCGTTCATCTCGTTCTTCACCGCTTCTACGCCGATGGAATTCCCTGTTGGTTGAATGAAGGATTTGCTCAGTTTATTTCAAAAGATGCCCACGCCAGTTACGAGCGTGCGCGCGGTTACATTTCCAAGCCACATTCGGACGCGATCGCGCCACAAGACTTGATCCCCCTCAGCGTTCTGACCGCCGCAACTCGTCCGTTCTCAGATCGCGTCCACATTTTTTATGATGAATCAGAGCGTCTGGTGCGATTTTTGGCCGCGACTGATAAGCCAGCTTTTCTCGCGCTGCTCGACGCACTTGCGCGGCATCAACCATTCGAAAGTGCGCTGCCCCGTTCTTACCCGGGCAAATTTGCAAATACCGCATCGCTCGAGGAAAAATTCCGCGACTACGCCTCCAAAGATTTCGGAACTTCTTTGCAACAAGCCAGCAATGAATAGGATTGGCATCGGAGCCGATGCCAAAAACGAAAGCAAAAACTGCTGCCGCAAAAGTCTATGCCGTCGTCGGATCGGATGACGTCGAAGTAAAACACACCGCGGCGGAACTGGCCGAGAAATTGAAACCCGCCGAGGCGGGCGATTTCGGCTTGGAAACAATCGACGGCGCGGCCGACAACGCCGACCAGGCCGCAGCGCGGATAAGATCGACAATTGAGGCGCTGCGAACTCTTCCATTTTTCGGCGGCGAGAAGGTGGTCTGGCTAAAAAACGCGAATTTCCTCGGCGACGATCAGAAAGCGCGCGCCGCGGCGGTACAGGCGGCGCTGGAAGAGTTGGCTGAAACGATTAACGCCGGTCTTGGGCCCGAAATTACATTTTTGTTAAGCGCGATCGAGGTCGATCGGCGGCGCTCGTTTTACAAATCGCTCGCTAAACGCGCCGAGCTTCAGGTTTTCGAGAAACTCGATTCGAGTCGTGGCGGCTGGGAAGAGGAAGCAACCGAGATGGTCCAGGCGCGCGCGAAAAAGCGAAAGCTGCAGTTCGATGACGACGCGCTCGAGGTCTTCGTCCTTCTCACCGGCGGCGACACGCGCGAGATCGACAGCGAATTGGAAAAGATCGACATCTACCTTGGCAAAGAGCGCCAGGTGAATGTCGATCTTGTTCGCGAGCTGGTGCCCCTCACGCACGCTGGAGTCATTTTCGATTTGAGCAACGCCTTGGCCGAGCACGATCTCAAGCGCGCGCTCGAATTGGTCCGGCAATTACTCGATCAAGGCGAGAGCGCGATCGGGATCTTGCTCGCCGCAATCCTTCCGACCGTCCGGAACCTATTGCTCGCAAACGACTTAATGGAACGGCATCGCTTGCCGCGGCCACACGCGCCTTTTCCATTTATTTCCGCGATCAATCGCCTGCCCGCCGGTGCGGTCGCGCATTTGCCGCGCAAAAAAGACGGTTCAATCAACGCCTACACTCTCGCAATCGCCGCGCAAAATGCGCACCGCTTTTCGACCGAACAGTTAGTCGCCGGAATGCAGGCCTGTCTTGCCGCAAATCTTCAACTCGTCACGACGCAGCTCGATCACGAACTGATTTTGACCGAGGTCGTGGTGAAGCTGCTCGGCGAAGTTTAACTTTCGCCGACTTGTTTGCGCGCGATTGGGCCGACGTACGGAATATCCCAGCGCGCGCCGGTGAACGCTTTCACCGTGGCAATGATCCAGAGAACTACAAAGCCAATCTGAACGATCGCAGCGATGATGGCCCAAAAGAATACGAGGATCCCGCCAATTCCCGGAATGGCGCCAAAAATCGCGTGCACGATCGCTGAAATGATGTTGAACAAAAACCAAGCGAGACCGAAAACGATCGATTGCATCGAATAGAAGCGCACGAATGGATCTTGTTTCTCTAAAATAAAAAACACGATGCCTCCGATTAAAGGAATACAGGCCAGCGCCGCGGCGATATTAGAAGGCAGCCCGGTCGATTTTGGCGAGTCGGAGGCAGGTGGCGGAGGTGGCGGTTCGTCGGGCATAATCTACTTACACAGGATGAAAGCCTGCTTTGTCAACTCCGAATGCCTTCGCGAGTGAATGGTTTTCCTTTTTCGAAGCACCAAAAGCCAATAACGTCTCGCCGTGATTTCGACGGAAGTTAGCGCCGGTCAGCATTCCTATCGTGTGCTGATTGGCCCGGGGGTGTTGGACACCGTTGCCGATGCGATACAACAAAAACTATCGCCGTCACCGTGCGCGATCATATCCGACACGAATGTCGCGCCGCTTTTTGCTGACAAGATTCAAAAGAGTTTAACGCCCGCGGGCTTTGAACCAACGCTAATCACGATTCCGGCGGGTGAAAAATCAAAGACGCTCGAACAAGCCGGCACCCTCTGCGGACAAATGCTGCGACAGGGCCTGGATCGACAATCGTTTGTCATTGGACTTGGCGGCGGCGTGATTGGCGATCTCTCCGGGTTTGTGGCGGCGATTTTTCAGAGAAAAATTCCGCACGTCCAAATTCCAACCACGCTTCTGGCAATGGTCGATAGTTCGATTGGCGGCAAAACGGGCGTCAACACGAGTGCGGGAAAAAATTTACTCGGCGCCTTTCATCAACCAACGCTCGTCATCGACGACGTCGAAGTTCTGAAAAGACTGCCGTCCCGCGAATTGAGTCAGGGTTTCGCCGAAATCGTCAAGCACGCCATCATCGCCGACGCAGAAATGTTCCGTCAGCTGTCCCGCCACCGCGGGATCGATCTTAACAAGGTCGATTTTGCGCCGCTCGTTCTTCGAAATGTTGAAATCAAAGCGCGGATGATAGCAAACGACGAGCGCGACCGAAACGGTGAGCGCGCTTTGCTGAATTTCGGGCATACCATTGGGCACGCGATCGAGCGTGCGGCTGATTACTGCAAGATTTTGCACGGCGAAGCGGTAAGCCTGGGAATGGTTGCCGCGTGCAGTGTCTCAATGAAAAAGGCGGGACTGGCAAAGGAAGACCGGAACGAAATTGTTAATCTTTTGCAGAAGTTCCAGTTGCCGACAAGGCTCCCGACAAATTTTCCGCGTCAGAAGATTTTCGACGCGCTCAAGTTCGACAAGAAATTTGAGCACGGCCAAATCCGGTTTGTGGTCACGCCGAAAATAGGATCGGCAAATTTATCGCGCGATGTGACGATGGAAGATATTGGCGCGGCGGTTGACAAGCTGTAGGTAGGGGCGGTTCACAGAACCGGCCGCAAACGCAAATCCGGCTCGCATCGATTGAGGTCAATCGCCCTTACGTCGGGCATTTCGATAGTACTCCGCCAAGCCTTCGGCCACGCTGTCGGCATATTCGCGAAAAATACTTTTTTGATCGACCCCGTTGATCTGCTTCGTTCCGTCGTAGTCGCCGGCCTGAATCCGTGCGAACCCATCTTTGCTGTTCATAACGTAAGGTTCACAATACACGACCGGGCAGCGATACAACCGTGGGGCGAGCAGGTTACGCGCGTAAACGTAACCGCTCGATCCAACTTTGGTGGTGGTGAGCGTAGTTGGATATTGATACGCCGGAAGTCCAGTCGCCTTGGCCATTGAAGTGGCAACCGTGTCGCTAATCGCAAGTTCTTCATCGTAAGCGCGACTGAGCAAGCGCCGAATCATCTCAAATCGCTGGTCATCGAGCTCGAGCTCGTCCTGCAGATACGAACCGCCGACGAGCAGATGGAGATGATTGTTGTCGATCAAAGTGGGATTTGCGGGATCGCCCCAGCCTTCGGCATTGAAGTGTAGACAAACTGTGAGATCGGGATGCAGCTTGGTATTCACAAGCACCGCGCGACGCCGGATCTCGCTGTAGCGGTAGAACAACATCTCGCTCTGCCAGCGGATCGTTTGCTGTTTTTCGGGATCGCTTGGATCGAGAACATCCGGCCGCGGCTGAGGCAGGCCGTTCTTGATCAGAATTTTTCGGGCGAGCTCTTTGAAATCGCCCGGACGTTTTGAAGTGATCGGCTGAGTGCTGTTGCGAACGAATAAAACTGTTGCGCCCAGTTTTCTTAATCGTGAAGCGAGCATTCGCGATACGCGCAACGTCAAATCGCCTTCTGTCACCGGTTTGGTGTCGCCAACTTGAAACCAGCGCTCTTCCATCTTCGCCCATTTACCGCCAAGATGACCCGGGTCGAGCGCGATCCGCAACCCGCCCAGCGGTTTGTCCGGTTTAGCGGACGGCAAAGATTTCGCCGGTCGCCAGAGCCGTGGAATGCGCGCTTTCGAAATTGGATCCGAAGCGAAGCGCAGAGTGAAAGTGGTGCGCGATTCGCGATTGGTCAGAATCTGCGCGGCATCGTTGTCAATCTTGATCAAGTCCTGAGCGAAACCGTGCGTGCAATAGACGTCGTTTATGAGATGCGCGAATTCGTCGTGGGTAATCGTGTCCTGATAATTTGCGAGTACGCTCCATTTGGGTTTGCTGCCGAGGACGCCAAGATTATCGGCGGCCGAGGCGAGGCTGGGGATGACTGACAAGCAGATCAGCGCGGCAACGAACCGGTTCACAATACAATCAAGCATCGACTGCTGGATTTTGCCGCCATTAATACGAAGATCGCAAAATGTTGACTGTTCTCTTTCTCGGCGACGTCGTGGGCGAACCCGGCCGCAATGCGGTCATTGCCCGACTCCCGGAATTAAAGGAACAGCATGATGTGGACTTTATTGTCGTGAACGGTGAAAACGCCGCCGGCGGCCGTGGCATCACCGGCAAAATCACGATCGATCTTTTGCGAGCTGGTGTTTCAGTCGTGACCACCGGCGACCACGTCTGGGACCAGAAAGATATTTTGTCCTTCATCGACACGGAGCCGCGTTTGCTGCGACCGGTAAATTATCCGCCGGGGGCGCCCGGAAGCGGATCGATCGTCCTTGAGACGGCGAAGGGAAAGGTCGGTGTGACCAACGTGCAATGCCGCACGTTCATGCAGTCGATTTTGGAGAATCCATTTCGAGTGATGGAAGAAACCGTCGCCAAAATGCGCACAGAAACTCCAAGCATCATTGTCGATGTTCACGGTGAAACGACCAGCGAGAAAATCGCAATGGGCCGTTTCCTTGACGGGAAAGTCTCGGCTGTGATCGGAACGCATACTCATGTGCAAACCGCGGACGAACAAATTCTCCCGGGCGGGACTGCGTTCTTGTGCGATGCCGGAATGTGCGGGCCGGTCAACTCGATTCTCGGCCGCGCAGTCGAACCAATCATGAACCGGTTTGTTTCCAACATGCCGGCGTCATTTCCGGTCGCAGCGGGCGAAGTTCGCTTGCACGGGGCGCTCGTCGAGATCGACGAAAAGAGCGGCCGCGCCCTGCGAATCACGCGGGTGGATGAGCCCGGACCAACGCAAGCCTCGGGCGAACCCGAACCGAAGATCGACATTGAACAATCGCCGAACCCGGAACAGACGTAGTCAGGCTCATTTCCCTCAAGAATTGTGATCGCCAACTTTGAATTGTTTGATCAAACTAATCGTCAACATCGCTAACCATGAAAACACTGCTCGCCCTGTGCCTCGTTACTACGCTCGGACTTTCGACTGCACAATCCGCCCAGCAAGAGGGAAGCCCGGAAGCGGCGAAAATTGCGCGGGAAGGTTCGCAAGCTGCCAGGGGCCAGGATTGGGATAAAGCCGTCGAGCGTTTTCGCAAAGCCGCAGAGATGGATCGGAAATATACGCAGAACCTTGCCATTGCTTATCAACAGCGCGCTTTTTCTTACGCCAATGATCAAAGATTCCAGGATGCTTTGAACGATTTAAGCGAGGCGATAAAGGTCAACCCGCGAGACGCGCGCGCTTACGAACAACGCGCGGCGGTCGAAATGAGAATCAACGACTACGACAAAGCGCTGGCCGATTACGGGGAGGCGATCAAGACGAATCCGGGTGAGATCCGCTATCATCTTTATCGGAGCTACATTTACGAACTGCGCGGCGACATTCAAAATGCAATGGCCGACACCGATCGCGCCCTGAAAATCGATTCGAAGAACAAAGAAGCGGTGGATCGCAAGCAGCGATTGCAAAAGATCCAATCAGCGACGGCGCCGACGCCGCCACCTAATGCTCCTCCGGTTACGGCGCCGCCGAAGAAAAACCCGTAAAACGGGTTAGGCGCCGACGCCGTTCAGGATTTGCTGCCGTTTTGAGAATCGGCGGCTGCTTCAACCTTCGGCGGCGGCAAGAAACGTCGCTTGCGTCGGTTCGACGGCAGCGGCGTCAAAGTCATTGTGATATTGCGACCGGTGATCTTTGGCTCCATTTCCACCTGCGACATTCCGGAAAGATCGTCGCGCACTTTTTCCACCAACTGCATCCCGAATTCTTGGTGCGCCATTTCGCGACCTCGGAACTGAAGCTGAACCCTGACTTTATTGCCGCGCTCGAGAAATTCTTCGCCATGGCGGACCTTGGTCAGATAATCGTGCTCGTCGATGTTGACGCGAAACTTGATCTCCTTCAGCCTGGCACCGCCGGCTTTTTTATCTTTGTCGTGCTTGGAGAGATCGTAACGGAATTTCCCGAGCGAAACGATTTTGCAAACTGGCGGATTAGCGGTCGGAGCGACTTCGACCAAGTCGAGACCGCGGCTCTGCGCTTCACGCAAGGCATCCGACAATTTGAGGACGCCCAGCTGTTGGCCGCTCGATCCCAAAATGACCCGAACTTCGCGAGCGCGAATGCGGCCGTTTACACGAAATTGCGGTTGCAGATTAGTTCGATCTCCTGGCCTGCGAGACGGGAGTGCGCCATTTCGCCGGTGTTTCTTTCATCGCATAATCAGCGTCCACTTTCGCATAACGCCGATGCACTCTGCTTCGCCGCGGCTGCGATGACCGCCGCGAAGTGCTCGCATCATTAATCGCGAGCCGAAGGGAAGTTGTAGGCAACATTTCGATGCTGGCAAGATGAATCTCGTCGTCGACTGCGATTATAACGAAGCAGGACGCGCGCCTACAAACTCATTTCGGCGGCGGATCGCCAAAATGCGCCTTGTGCGCGGCATAGGCCGTCGCATCGTCGAGCATGCTGTGGACTGTCGCCGCGAGCGGCTCAAGTTCCACGACTCCTGAAAATATTGCGCGATCTCCGATTTCAGTGTCGATCAGAAAAGCGGGCCGCTGCGTGACTTGGAATGAGTGGAATTCCGCGGTGGCTGCGCGAATGCGTTTTTCGACTGCTGAGGATTGCGCACCATTGAGCAATTTCGTTTTGTCGAGATTGGCCGCAGCCGCGCCGATTTCCACAGCAACATTCCAATCGCCCACTTTCTTTCCGTCCCGCAACGCGGCGTTTGCAATTGCGAGACGAACGCGATCATCGGTAACGCCAAAATCTTTCGCCGCCTCGGCTATCGCATTTGGGACAAGCCATTCCTTTAACGTCGCGTCGTACCAGTCCGTGTTCAGCATAAAGGACGAGCGCATCATCATTCCGCTCCGGCGGTAAAACCATTGCTCTTGCTCACGTGAAGTGGGCAAACCGCTCGGATCCATCAACGCGATCTTCCATTGGAACTCAACCCGATCTTGATAGCGCTTTTTCAATTCCGCCCAAGTTGGTTCAGACCAGAAACACCACGAGGAAACAACGTCCAGATAATCGGTCACTGTAATTCTCATAAGGTAAGATCGACAATAACCAGCGGCGTTTGACTTCAAACATCAAAAGTCGAACCTCAACGCGCGGTCGTGGATCTCAATCATATTTTCCTTTTCATCGCGGTCATTTCGCCGTTGCTTGTCCTGGCGCGGGCGTGGCGGCCAGGCGGAATTTTTCGCGGCTGGCGTATCGCCGCGATTATCGTGCTTGGTATCACCGGCGCCGCCTGGCTGTTCTTTCGTGAAAACGCCGGTTATGTGGGCGGTGGCGCCTGGTTCGCGCTTCTGTTTTTGCCGGCGGTCGGTTTGCGAAAAGCATCACAACTCGCCGCCCAGGGTCGCTACGAATCGGCCAGACGATTGACTGCGCTGCTGCATTTCCTGCATCCGACCGCGCAGTTGCGCGATCAGCTTCAACTTTTTCAGAGTTTGGAATTACGAGGACGCGCTGTCGATCAAATCGAGATCGAGAAGGTTCCGCAAGATCGACCTAGTCGATTACGAAATGCTCGGGTCGTAGTTATTTTTATCCTGCTCAACGTCGCGGCCTTTTGCGTTGAACTCTGGAGAGGCGCATTGACCAATCCAGCCACGTTGCATCGCCTCGGCGCGCTCGATTTCGTCGCAGTGATCAACAAAGGGGAATTTTGGCGGCTCTTCACCGCTCTGTTCCTCCACTACAACTTGCTTCATCTCGTCTTTAATCTCTTCGCGCTCTATGTGCTGGGTCCACCGTTAGAACGAACCATCGGCGCGTTACGATTTGCAATGTGCTACGTGATTGCTGGAATTGGATCCACCGGCGGCGTGGTCCTGCTCACGTTGTTAAAGATCGTGCGGCCAGCCGAGCTTGTTGGTGCGTCCGGTTGCGTTATGGGAATTGTCGGCGCCTGGGCTGGATTTCTTATTCGCCATCGCCACGTTTGGCAGGCGAAGCAGCGTCTTCTCAATATTCTCCTCATCATCGCCATTCAAATCGTGTTCGACATTTCCACGCCGCAAGTCAGCACCTCGGCGCATTTATGCGGCTTGGTAACCGGTTTCGTAATCGGCCTGGCCGTCGCCCCAAAAAGAACCTCGTTGTCACAATCCGCTTAAGACAAAAATTTGGCGCGCGTTATGCAGCTAACATATTGAGAAACTTGCCGCTCAAGAATTTTTCGCCAACTTCCCATTTCGTTGCCGCTAATGCCGACGTTTCAGATTTATAACGTAATCCCCACCCTTCCCGCGGCTCTCGAGCCGCTTCGGGAAATGACCTTTAACCTCTGGTGGACGTGGGAGCCGTTGGCCCGCCGGCTCTTCCGTCATCTCGATCCCGATCTTTGGAATCGCACCAATCACAATCCGGTGCGCATGCTGCAACTCTCGCGCCAGGCGCGTTTGGAAGAGCTCGCACAGGACAAAGCCTTCCTTCGGGAGCTAAAGCAGGTGCACGACGCTTTCCGGAATTATCTTGCGCGCCAGGACACTTATGGAAAAACGGGGGCGGGGGCGGCCATTAAACGACCGGTCGCGTATTTCTCGGCCGAGTTCGGCTTTCACGAATCGATCCCAAATTATTCCGGCGGCCTCGGTATTCTGGCAGGCGACCATTGCAAATCCGCCAGCGATCTTGATTTAAACTTCGTCGCGGTCGGGCTGCTCTATCGGCACGGCTATTTTCGGCAGGAGATCGACCGGGACGGCGCGCAACAAGCGATCAGTCTGAATCAAAATTTTCATCATCTCCCAATTCGCGAAGTACAACGCGATGGCGCAAATCTTCTCATTTCAGTCCGCATTTTGGACCGGGAAGTCTTTGCCAAGGTTTGGCAACTGCCGGTCGGCCGAATCAATTTGTTTCTTCTCGACACCGATACTCCGGAAAACAACGCCGAAGATCGCCTGATCACCGCGGAGCTTTACGGCGGCGATCAGGAAATGCGGATGCGTCAGGAAATCATGCTCGGCATCGGCGGCGTCAAAGCACTGAACGCGCTCGGGATCGATCCGGAGGTTTTCCACATGAACGAAGGTCACTCCGCGTTCCTCGCGCTCGAGCGCGTTCGCCGGAAAGTCGTTGAGAAAAAACTCGAGTTCTATTCAGCGCTTCAAATCGTGGCCTCGGCGAACATTTTCACCACCCACACACCGGTGCCTGCCGGCAACGATTCATTCCCGCGCGATATGATGCGCAAATATTTCGGCGATTTCGCGAAGGAGCTTGGCATTCCTTTCGACGAGCTTTTCTCGTTTGGTCAAACGCGGGTCGACCGCTCTGATCCGTTCAGTCTGACAATTCTCGCCCTGCGGATGAGCCGGCATTCGAATGGCGTAAGCAAACTGCACGGCGCAGTCAGCCGCGCGCTCTGGAAAGATGTTTGGAACGGCGTGCCGGTGCACGAGGTCCCGATCACGAGCGTGACCAACGGCATTCACACCAAAACCTGGATGGCGCCGGAGTTTTCCGCGCTTTATCGAAAATTTCTAGGCGAATGGGAGGAACACATCTCCGAGCCCGAGTTCTGGCGCGGCGTCATCGACATTCCGGACTCGCAGTTGTGGGAAACGCACCAGCAATTGAAACATCGTCTGGTGGAATTTGTGCGAGAACGCGTGCGTAGTCGCCGGGAGCGTATCGGCGACTCGCCCGAAGCGATTCGCGATGTAAGCCGGATCCTCGATCCCGAAGTTTTAACGATCGGTTTCGCGCGACGGTTCGCGACCTACAAACGCGGCGCGCTTTTGTTCAGCGATAAAGAGCGATTGAAACGGCTGCTCAACGACACCACGCGTCCGGTGCAATTCATTTTTGCCGGCAAAGCGCATCCGCGCGATGAAGGCGGTCGCGCTCTCATCCAGGAAGTTTACAAGTTCAGCCGCGAAGCCGGATTCGAAAATCGAGTCGTGTTCCTCGAGGATTACGACAGCTACATCGCGCGCCGTCTCGTGCAGGGTGTCGATCTTTGGTTAAACAATCCGCTCCGGCCAATGGAGGCGAGCGGCACCAGTGGAATGAAATGCGCGCCGAACGGCGGAATTAATTTGAGCGTGCTCGACGGCTGGTGGGGTGAAGGATTCAACGGAAATAACGGCTGGGCGATCGCGGCTGAGATTAGTGATGGAACGGTTGAATTCCAAAGCGCCGTTGATGCGAACAGTCTTTATCAGCTGCTCGAGAACCAGATCATCCCGCTCTATTACGCGAAGCCCGACGGCAAACTTCCGCTCGCGTGGCTGCAATTGATGCGTGAGTCGATCCGCAGCGTGACGCCGGTGTTCAACACGCATCGGATGGTCAAGGAATACACCGAGCGGCTTTACATTCCGGCGGCGCGATCACACGAAAACTTCGCCCAGAACGGCTGCGAACCGGCGACGCAGTTGAGTCAATGGAAAGCGCGGATGCGGAGAGATTGGCCGCAAGTTCGTATTCATGATGTCCAAGTCGGCAACAAGGATCGACAAAACATTGTCGTTGGCGAATCGCTTCAAGTGAGCGCGCATGTTCACCTTGGAGATGTCGATCCAAACCATGTCCGGGTGGAAGCATATCACGGCGAAGCCGAGAACGGCGGAATCAAAAACCCGTCCGTTAGTGTTTTAAACGCAAGCGGGCGCAACGGCGACGGCAGTTATCTCTACCAGGGATTGGTACCAGCATCAGAAAGCGGCGCCTACGGATTTAGTGTTCGCGTCGTTCCGATCCATCCGAATCTGATGCAAGCGCACGAGCTGCGCCTGATCGCCTGGTCGTAAACTAATCAATCGCGCTGAGGGCGCGGATGAATTCGGAAAAGTCTTTGCCGTTGCGGGCGGCGTGATTGAGGGCATCGAGCCGCGCATCGCCAAATGCTTCAGGCAAAGCCACGCGCCGCGAGAGCGCGCCGTTGGCAAATACCAGTTCGTCCCATTGAATGGACGCGATCTGATCATTGAAACGTGCGACTGAACGTCCGCGGAAAAACGCGCGGGTTGTTTCCGGCGGCGTAAAGATCGCGGTCTTGATCTCTTCTTCTTTGACCAGTCGCCGGACTGAGCCCTGACGCGCAAGCTCGTAATACAAACCGGATTCAAGATCGACATTGTGGTATTCGAGATCGATCGATTGCAGCCACGGGTCGCTCCAGGAAAGTTTTTCTTCTTCCTGCAACGCATTGAGCAAAAATTTCTTGGCCACCCAATCGACCCGATCGCGCGTGGTCATGACATCGCGCTCAAGATCGTTGAGAACATTTTCCCATTCCTGCAAAATCCATTGTCGATCTTCGTCAGCGGACTCGCCCTCAATCTTGGACGCGGCCCGTAAATAAATTCGCTGCACTTCGATCGCGGAAATTTTGCGGCCATCCTTCAACTCGATTATCCAATCGTAAGTTTGGTCGCGACTGATCGATTTGTTCGCATCAACCGGCTGCGCGATCTCAAGCTGCGGCGCCTGCCCGCGTTCGATCAGATCGAGCACGAGCGCGGTGGTGCCGATTTTGAGCGCAGTCGCCCATTCGCTCATGTTCGAATCGCCCAGGATGACGTGAAACCGTCGATAACGGCTGGCGTCGACGTGCGGCTCATCGCGGGTGTTGATGAGCGGGCGGCGATTCATCGTGTCGATGCTGACGACCACGCTAAAAAAATCCGCGCGCGACGAAATCTGGTAAAGTCCCGGCTGGCTGGAAGAGCTTTCGCCTTCCACGCCCATTTTGCCGGCACCGGCGAAAATCTGACGCGTGATCAAGAACGGCAGAATCGAGCTGACGATCCGGTCCCACGGCACGTCGCGCTGCATGAGATAATTATCGTGGCAGCCGTAGCTGTGTCCGAAAAAGTCGGTATTGTTTTTGTAGAGGCGAACTTGCTGGCCGCTCGGCAATTTTAGATTTCTGCGTCGCGCACACTCCGCCAGAATTCGTTCGCCCGCTTTGTCCTGAGTCACGATTTGACGAATGGTCGTGCATTCCGGCGTCGAATATTCCGGGTGCGCGTGATCGTTATAAAAACGAGCGCCGTTCGAAAGCACGAGGTCGCTCTTAATTTCTTCGAAACTGAGCGGGCGATTCTTGTCGATCTCGTAATAAGCCGATTCGTCTGTGTCCTGCATCAGGGCCTTGGCGCGAAAGCCGCGCGCATCGAGATGTGGGTCCTCCAGCTCGTAATCCCATTTCATGTGCGCACCGTGATCGGTGTAGCGCCGCACGAGCTCGATCGATTCGGCGACAACATCGACAGTCTCCGCACCGTTGACAGTGATGCCGTATTCCGTCTCGAGACCAAAGACGCGGTTCATATGTCGCGCCAAAGATTAAATGACACCGGAACCAGGGCGATCCGCCGAATCCGCAACCGGCCTGACCGGCGCGATCTTCACCACATTTTCCGGATCGTAATCGATCAGTTTAAGCCAATCTTCAGTGATGTCGGTCGTCGGAAAGATATCGTTCTCGGTGTATTCGGCGTCGAAGGCGAGGTGCAGGTCCATTTCCCGAATTCCTTCCTCCTGTTGGGTGGCGATCGCACGCTTGATTGCGATCGCTTTCGCGCGCTCAACAATCGAGGCGATAATTGCGCCGCTGGTGAGATCGCTCCGGTAAAGAATTTCTTTGCGCCCACTGCGGAGCGTGACTTCGAGAAATTTATTTTCTTCGCGGCGGGCAAACTGCCAATCGACGAAGCGCTCGATCAGTTTATCCACTGCCGCTCCGATGTGCTCCGCTTCCTTGGAGAGCGCGCCGTCGTAGGGCAGGTCGGGCGTGAGGTAGATGCGGTAAATGTCTCGTGCGCCTTGGCGATTCGGCCGATTGACTTTGATTTTTCGATCGATCCGACCCGGCCGCAAAATCGCCGGATCAATTAGGTCGGCACGGTTGGACGCCAGGATAATCACGACGTCGTTCAACGAATCGATTCCATCCATCTCCGAGCAGAACATCGGCACCAGGGTTGAGAGAATGTTCGAGTAACGCGACGCGCGGCGTGTGCCCAGAATCGATTCCGCTTCGTCGATGAATAGGAACGGCATGAAGCCATCGCGCCGTTTCTCGCGCGCGGTCGCGAAAATTTCGCGGACCATTCGTTCGGATTCGCCAACCCACATATTCAAAATCTCCGGTCCTTTGACGTGCATGAAGTATTCCTTCATCTGGGCGCCGGTTTTTTCGCCTAGCCGTTTGGTCAAGTTATAGGCAGTCGCTTTGCCTATGAGCGTTTTGCCGCAACCAGGCGGGCCGTAAAGCAGGAATCCTTTCGGTGTGGCGTGCTGGAATTTTTTGAAAAGATCGACATGCAGCAACGGAAGCTCGATCGCGTCCTTGATCGCCTGGAGCGCGTCCTCCTGGCCGCCGACTTTTTCCCAAGGTAGCTCGGGCACAACGTCGAGATAATGCTCGTGCGATTTCGTGCTCGAAAGCATCTCGAGCGCCATCCGGTAATTCGAATCGACCCGCACCTCATCGCCCGATTTCAATGTCGATGTTGCAAGATCGGCCGAGCGTTGCAAAACGATCGATTGCGTTCCGTGCTCGGAACCGACGCGCAATCGATCTTTGCCGATCACTTCGGTGATTTTCGTGACCGGTCCGGCCGTTTCAAAACCGAGATCGCCAACGATGACGAACGCTTCGTTGACCAGC
>QHPY01000038.1 GCA_003219215.1 Verrucomicrobiota bacterium
CCGATTACTCCATCGTGCGGATTGAGGGGCGTCCGACGCGAAATCCGTCCTTCTGGACTCGCAACGTCCACTTCGTCCACACCTATGAAAAAGTTGGCCCCTTCTGGTTCGCAGCCTCGACTCATTCCGTGAGTGAGATTCGTATCTTTGGCCCGGCGGAATTGACGATCGAGAATTCTGAATACTCGCTGAATCCACCCGACCATGCAGCCGATGATCGCAATCACGAAGCGAGGCTGTCCCAATGAGGAAAGCCGCCTTACTCGCAGCGTTGGTCGGTGCGGCGCTGTTCGCGTGGGTTATCCAGCACATGGGGTTCTCCGCGATTTTGCAGCAACTCAAGGCGTTGCGATTTGCGTTGCCAATTCTGATTGCACTCAGCCTGTGTCGTCTCTTGCTACAGACAGTTGCCTGGTCGACGGCGCTCAAAGCCGAAGGAATCACGGTTGCCCTCACTGATCTGGTCGGAATCCGCTTGGCATCACAGTCCATGGGCTATCTCACGGTGCTGGGCCCGGTGTTGTCGGAGCCGATGAAAATCCAACTCCTGGGAACCGCTGTCGCGCCTACGATCACAGCCACGTTTCTCGATAGCGGAGTGTACTGGCTCACGTCTGCGCTGCTGGGAATGGCTGGCTGTATCAGCATTGCCTTGCTGGTGGCGCATGGTGGATATCTGACTTCGGCGGCCGCACTCTTCGCAATATTTGCGTTGGCATTACTGCTGATTACCCGCCGCAAACCAATCCTGTCGAGCGTCGCGCAAGGCTTGAGAAGGTCCCCAGCGTGGCTCAAACGCGCCGAGAAGATTGAAGGCTCGCTGCGCGACTATCGCGTCCAGCACCCCGCCGTTGTGTCTCGCATGTTCTGGATCGACGTGGCATGCCAGTTCCTCATGGCTTCGGAAGTGGTGGTGGTCCTGTGGGCGTTACGGCTGCCAATTCACGTTATAGCGGTGCTTGCCATTGAGGGCTTTACGCGTGCGGTCAAGATGGCGACGGGATGGGTTCCCGCGCGACTGGGCGCCGACGAAGGCGGAGCTATGTCAGCTTTCATGGCAATCGGACTACAACCAGCCTTCGGTCTGACACTGGCGCTGACTCGGCGCACGCGGGATCTTCTGTGGGCCGCAGCAGGTCTTGCCTGGCTGGCCTGGAGATCACAACGCCCCAAGGAGCAGAACAAATCAATCGACCGGACGCTCGAATCGGGTGGGAAGGAATTGGCCTTATGCAATTCGTTGTAGTGGTTCCAGAATTCGCAACTGTAGCGGACTGCTACACGGATGCGAAAGTGCTCATGCGGCCCGTCTGCGGCGTTCCTTTGCTCTTGAGAACTCTGGCAACGGCGGTGCGCGCTGGCGCCGATGATGTCCTGCTTGTCTGGCCGGAAAACGCACCAACTGAACTTGCGGACATTTACATGCAGCCCCCTTTGCTCAGGGGACCAGGCACCGTCAGACTGCTCCGAGTCAAGAACTTCGATCCGCGCGCTCGGTCGAGTTGGGTAAGTGTGCTGGATGGCTTCGACACCCAATTCATGTGGTTGCCTTGGAACTGGGTCACCAACAAACAGTCGCTGGTTCGCCTGCCTTTAGTGGGCATGGATTCAGTCGACTGGAGCAGGCCAGCTTTCGTTACAACAAACGAGGTGACTCGCGGTGAGATCTCTACGGCCCTCCCCCACCGGAATGTAGAGGGCATCGCGGTCATCTCACCAGAAACTGCAGCGGCCGCGGAACAGTTCCTGGTCGTGCACTCGGGAAAAGTTCTAGATGGAATTCATACCTCGTTCAACCGGCGCCTGTGCCGTCCCTTTGTAAAGTGGCTTTCGCACACGGGCATCACGCCCAATGCCGTGACCTTCGGAGGTGTAGCCGTATCGATCTTGTCCGCGATCGCGTTCGCGGGCGGATTTTACTGGGCGTATGTCGCTGGGGCGTTGCTCTTCTACATCGCCGGCCTGTTCGACGAGATGGACGGGATGTTGGCCCGTATCAAGTTTGCCGACTCACCATTTGGGACCTGGCTGGAAGGTTTTGCTGACGGTTTGAGCTATCTGCTCCTGTTCGGAGGAATCACAGTTGGGCTCTATCGGCAGTACGGCAGCTTCGAACTCTGGATCGGCGCGGTACTACTGACAGGCACTCTGTTGTCCGTCATTATTACTTCTCTCCAGCGCAAGCGCGCCACAACTCCTGATCGGCCGAACGAATACCTGGGTCGCTTCTACCGATTACTTGAGAATGATTCGTCGAACTGGATTTCAAAAATGGTGCGACATCTCCAGGCCTTCCAGAAAAGAGGCGTGCTCATCATCTACGTAGTCCTGTTCACCCTGCTTGGAGAGCTGCCGGTGCTCTTTTATCTGTCAACACTGGGCAGCCATCTCATCTGGACTCTGGCGCTCTATTTCAACCATCGATTCTTCAAGCAGCCGGCAACGGGCATGGCAGGAATCAAGGCGGTGTAGGAGGTATCATGAAAGCGGTGATCTTAGCTGCGGGGCAGGGCACACGGATCCGGGCCGTCCACGGCCAGCGTCCAAAATGTCTGATTCAGGTCGACGACAAGACCATTCTTGACCACCAAATAGAAGCCTTGTCTATGGCAGGAATTGACCAAATCGCCATCGTAGTGGGGTACGAGAAACAGCAGATCATCCGCCACGCGAGATCGCGATTCGATCGCTGCAGGCTGAACATCCACTTCATTCAAAACCCGGCATTCGCGGAAACCAACAACATCTATTCTTTATGGCTGGCGCGCGACTGGTTGCGTGGCGACAGTTTTGTCTGCCTTAACGCCGATGTAGTCTTGAAACCCGACATTCTTGATTCGGCGTTGCGGGCGGATGCGCCCATATCTATGATCGTAGACCATTCCTGGCGGGATGAGACCATGAAGGTGATCATCTCGAATGGACGCGTGATCCGAATGAGCAAGAAAATATCGAAAAAAGAATTTAGCGCGACCTACATCGGCATCACGGTGTTTGACCACGCCATCCAGGAGCAATTCTTTCGCAAGATTCACAACCTGATTGTGGCGGGCCGTGTTAACGAGTTCTTCAATGCTGCTGTACAGGAACTGGCCGACGAGGGTGTGCAGATAGGATTCACCACAACCGCCGGTTTGCCGTGGGCGGAAATCGATGATCCGTTCGACCTGACATTTGCCCAGCAGAACATATTTCCGCATCTCGCTATGGCATCTACAGTCTGAATGTGGCGATACCAGAGATCATTACCGGCAATTTCGCGCCTTTCCGATGGGTAATGTGGCCGCCCAGTTCCTTGCGCATCGTCGATTGGAACATCGACCGGGGCTTGCGTCTGCCAGCGATCATAGATTTCCTGAAAGATATGAACGCGGATGTTCTGATCCTCCAGGAAGTGGACATTAATGCCCGCCGGACTCACCGCCTCAACATCGCTGAAGAGATCGCCCGGAAGTTGCAGATGAACTATGCGTTCGGGCGAGAGTTTGAGGAGTTAACCCAGGGGTCCAGGGCTTCGCCCGCGTACCACGGACAGGCTACTCTCTCACGATGGCCTATTTCGAATCCGCGTATGATCCGTTTTCGAAAACAGTCGAATTTTTGGCAGCCCCGTTGGTTTTTGCCTCGCATTAAGCCTTTTCAAGAAAGACTCGGAGGACGAATCGCGCTGGTCACCGAGATTAATGTCGCAGGAAGCACGCTCATAACCTATAACCTTCATTTGGAAAGCCGCGCGAATGATGAGTTGCGTCTGTCGCAACTGGACGAGGTTTTATCTGATGCGGCACGCTATGATCCGCACTGCTTTGCGGTGATGGCTGGAGACCTGAATTTGAATGTCTCGAAGAATGCCGCGGCGGAGTCGCTGGCACGCGCAGAGTTCCGCAATGCCGTAAAGGCGGCACCCACGCCTACCACGCCATCGCGGCGTCTCTTCGAAGCGGGTCGCTCAATCGACTGGGCATTCGTGCGGGGTCCAATTCAAACAGACAGCGGGCAGGTACACAGTCTCATCCAGGCATCGGATCATTATCCAATATCATTCAACCTACGTCGGGCGAAGTCAGCGTTGGCTTACCCGAGTTGATGAGCGGCACCGGCTTTAAGGTTTCAGAAGCGACTTCCCGTAACCAACTGGAATGGCGAAATTCGATCCGCCGAACTCGCGCCATGGCGAAGTTAATTCCCATAACTTTGCCCTCGTTATTGAAGAAGCGGCAACGTCGGTAGATTGTTGGCGTAAGATCGCCTCTCTCCGAGTAGAGGAGTCCCGATAGGCTGTAGGTTTTCCTTGGCTGTGTCCGCCGTTTCCAGCTTCGTGCCCGTGTAGGTCCACCATGGCACCACCGGGATCTCCTCCCTCACAGACCCCACCGTGCAGATTTCCCGCAGCGGGTTCCTCAAGCAGGACTCTCCGGGTACGTCCAGGGATGTCGAATCTGAGGTGACAGCAAAGGATACCGACGAAGGAGGTGTTTGTATCTCTCCCACGTCATCCGGTTCCCTCGCGTGCGGCGATTGAGCCACTTCCTCCAGATCCTTACGACACCCCGATAGAACTTCAGAAGGCTCTGAGAGTTCGTCGGTCGGCCGTAGTACTGGTAGTGGCCTCGGAGCTTGGCGTTGAGGGTCTTCTGCTGCTGGTCCATTGGTGCATGTCGGTGCTCTTTGGCACCATTTGGCGACCGCTGTGAGGCTCCTGCGGAGCCGCCTGCGCATCGCATCGCTGACTTCCTTGTCGTAAGCGGAGATGGTCTTGGCCACAGTACCGGATGCCCCTCCCACTAGTAGGAACCAACGCGCGACTTCCTGTCCGGCGCCGATTTCGGCGAAAGAGCCGAAGGTGGATGGATCGAGATTCAGGGTAAGCGCTTTGTGGTGAGTGTCGAGTTTTTGAGCAGAAGGCATAGCGAACATCAACTTGGGCAAACCTCTGAGAGGCTTCCACTTCCACCTCTCATTAGAGAATGGCCCTCACGACACCGCCATCTACTCGCAGTGCTGCCCCGTTCGTCGCTGAAGAGACCTCACCAGCTAGGTAGATCGCCATTGCTGCGACTTCATCCACGGTGCCAAAGCGCTTAAGCAGGGACGATGGCCGCACATGCTCAAAGAACTGCTTCTCTACTTCTGCCTTCGATGTGTTTTCCTGCTTCGCCATCGCCTCGACAAAGGCTCCCACGCCTTCCGACTCTGTCGGCCCAGCAAGAATGCTGTTCACCGTCACGCCCGTTCCGGCCACCAACTCAGCGATCCCGCGCGCAACGGCAATCTGCGCAGTCTTGGTCATTCCGTAGTGCACCATTTCCGCCGGAATCTGAACCCCCGATTCGCTCGATATGAAAAGGATACTGCCCCAGTTCCGTTCCAGCATCCCTGCGAGATAGTGTCGCGAGAGCCGCACTCCGCTCATCACGTTTATCTCGAAGAGGCGGTACCAGTCCGCATCGGGAATCTCTGCAAACGGCTTGGGCTCGAAAATGCCCACATTGTTCACCAGTACATCCACCGCTGGGAGTTTCGCAATCACGGCCGCTGCGCCGGCTGAACCAGAAAAGTCCGCCACGATGCCACCAACCTTGGCCGCTGCAGCATGCGATCGGATTGCCGCCGTCGCCGCATCGACGCGCTCTTGTGTACGACCGTTCACGTAGACATGCGCACCTTCGCTCGCAAGCGACTTGGCGATCGCAAACCCGATTCCTGCCGTCGAGCCCGTCACCAGCGCGATCTTGCCAGTAAGTTTTAGATCCACGTCATTCTCCTGTAGAAAGCCCGTGCCCTCTTGTCGTCACGTTGTTGTCGAATCTACCTCAGGAGAGCCGCTGTCGGTCCTCTGTCGTTTCCCATTTGATCCATTTCAGATCGAGTACGAAAATCGAGTAGAAGACTGGGACCAGGAGCAAGGTAATGAAGGTTGCCACAGCGAGTCCGCCGATCTGGGCATAGCACAGGGGTTTCCAGAGCGGGCCCCCTTCGAGGGCGAGAGGAAACAGAGCCAGGATGGTTGCGGCCACGGTGATCATCACGGGTCGAATGCGCTCAATGCCGGCATCCGGAAGAGCGCGTTCCAGCGGCTCGCCCTTTTCGTGCATCTCCTCAATGAAGTCGAAAAGGACGATGACATGGCTTACGATGACTCCAATCAGGCTGGCTACTCCAAGAAATGCCATGAACCCAAAGGGTGTGCCCATGATTGCCAAAGCGATTAATGCTCCAATTTAAAACCATCTCTCCAACGGCTATGAGGGGACTTACGGCTTGGGACTGGCCTGGCAACATCCGTGAGCTGGAAAACTTTATTGAGCGGGCGGTGATAATCACTCGCGGCAAATCGCTTGAGGCGCCGCTCCGAGAACTGGAAAGGACCAATACTATCGAGTTCCCGAACGCCAATCAGCATGAAGTTGATCAAGTCGCCGGAGAAAGAACAAATTCGCCAAACGACAAAACCAGCATCGCTGACGAATACGAGAGAAAGCAGCGCGATGAGATCATTCGAGCGCTGACTGCATGTAAGGGACGTGTGGGTGGTACCGACGGTGCTGCCGCACGCCTGGGAATGAACCGCACGACTCTCCTTTCTCGCATGAAAAAGTTCGGCCTCTATGCCAAGCAGTATGCTTGATCTACACTCCCCCTCTTTTTCCTAACCCTCACCCGTAGCTCGACACTTTCGACGCTTTCAACCTCTTCGACCTCGGCATATCAAGTTCTGGCGGCCGTCTCCCGAGAATTCAACGATTTACGCCCTCACAAGTTTGGCGTGTGGCTTGCCTTATCGCAAGCGTGGGAAAAAACAATGCTGAAGATCTCGCTCGTTGATGGTCGTACCCAGCGTCGGTTGATTGTGGAGGGAAAGCTCATAGCACCCTGGGTAGCAGAGCTAAAGAGTGCGTGCGAAGACGCGAGAGCAGACCTTTGTGGCCGCGGTCTCGTGGTCGAAATAAAACACGTAACGACGATCAGCCAGGAAGGCGAAAACGTAATCGTTGAATTGATAAACGCGGGAATCAGATTTCGCGGCCACGGCGTATTCACGAAACGCGTGCTGAAACAACTGACCCGCCGCGCAGTCGGCAATTTTCGGGAGATGAAGAAATGAGTGAACCTGCGCACATTCAATTTCGTGAACAGCAAGCAAACCTAAACGCGAGAGGCGAGGACGTTTGCAGGATCTCCAGTGAAGATCTGAATTCGTTATATCAGCTTTCGTTTCTACTAACGCGTGATCATGAAAGGGCAGAAAGATGCTTTGTAGTCGGTCTTAAAAATCTTATCAGAGGAAACCGCGCGTTCAATCAATGGGCCCATGCGTGGGCGAAGCGGATCGTAATCGAGAATGCAATTCATGAGGTGAATCCGCAACCCCGGGTCGCCCATTCCTACTCGTCTGCAATTGTTTTCCCCTACGGGGCCCGGCTGTTGACTCCTCCAGGCGGACATTTCGAACTCGAGGCCATTTTAGCGCTTGAAGATTTCGAGCGGTTTGTCTTCGTAATGTCCGTCCTGGATCACTACTCCGAGCACGACTGTGCGCTCTTTCTTGATTGTTCGGTTTTGGAAATTCGGGAGGCCCGCACTCGCGCTTTGGAGAAGCTCATTGACTCGCTCCACATAGCCTTTGTTCACAACGAAGTTTTCACACAGGAGAGAAGTAGGTGATTCATTCTGCCCAACCGAATCTCACTAAATCACGCCTGTACGCAACGGTGCTGGCGATTACCTGGCGACAATTGAAAGCGGGGAAAACGCACGCATAGCCCGCGGCGAGCGACTTATGGCCTTAAGTAAGCTCCTGCCTCAAGTCAATGCCGGAGTTTCAGAGCATGTCGAGCAAATCAACCTGGCTATGTTCGGCTTGAAATTGCCGGGCGTTCCGGCGGTGATTGGGCCGTACTCGTACAGCTCGGTGGATGCAAACCTAAGTCAGACGCTCTTCAGTTTCGAATCTATCGAGCGTTTTCGCGCTGCTCGCACCCCCGAGCAGGCCGCACAACTCACTTACAACGATGTTCTTGACGTCGTGACGCTAGCGGTTGGAAATGCATATCTGCACGTCATTGCGGCTAGCTCGCGTATTGAGGCGCAGCAGGCGCAGGTGCGTAATGCCCGCACTCTGTACGACCAGGCGCTCGATGAGGGGCAGGCCGGCACTGCTCCACGAATCGATCTTACGCGGACTGAAGTTCAACTGCACACCGAAGAATACAATCTCAGCGTTTCGCGCAATAATTTCGACGTCGCAAAACTCGATCTGAGCCGCGCGATCGGTTTGCCCCTAGGCCAAGAGTTCAATCTTACTGACCAACTTCCATATTCCGAGATCAATCCGCCTACTGTGGATGACGCGCTGAAGCTAGCGTACAGGTCGCGCAATGACCTCCGCGCCACACTCGATTCCGAGAAAGCAGCCGCGCAGAGCCTTTCGGCCGCCAAAGGCGAACGCTTTCCAGTAATCGCTGCCAACGCTGATTACGGCGACATCGGGACGACCTTCGGGCACTCGCATGGTGATTTTACTTTTCAAGCCGGCGTGAACATTCCCATTTTCACCGGTGGCCGGATCAAAGGCGACATAACCCAAGCCGAAGCTCAACTCCGACAGCGCAAAGCCGAAGCCGAGAACGTTCGCGGCCAGATTGACTACGACGTACGCACTGCATTTCTCAACCTGAATGCCGCGAAAGAGCAAGTGGAAGTGGCCAAGCAAAGTGTCGCACTTGCCAATGAGAGCCTCGCCCGGTCGAAAGACCGCTTCACTTCCGGCGTGACAGACACCGTCGAGGTGGTGCAAGCCGAGCAGGCTCTCTCCAGCGCCAACGATCAATACATCACCAGTCTTTACAACCACAGCCTCGCCAAGCTCTCACTGGCTCGCGCTCTCGGAGTTGCGCGCACCAGCTATGAACAGTACCTCGGAGGGAAGTAATGTCGAACAAGATCGGAAACCAAACTACGGAAGCGCGCGAAGAAGACGTTACGGCGCTTTTGGAGCACGAGCCTGAAGTCATGAAACCGGACGTAGCAAGTGAGAGTCTTCAGAACCCTTCAACCACTCGCCGCAGGAAAACGCTCCTGATCTCCATCGCAATCGTCATTGTTGCTGTGATCGGAGATTACTTCGTTCGCAGTGCCTTCCTCTACGAAGACACAGACGATGCGCAAATACATGGCCACGTAATGCCCCTTAGCGCCCGCATTAATGGTCAGGTGCAAGAAGTGCGCGTGATTGAGGGCCAGCTAGTGCATGCCGGCGATGTACTCGTAGTCATAGATCCGAAGGACTACAAGATCGCGGTTAATCAAGCGAGGGCAAATCTGGCCGACGCGGAAGCAACTGCTGCCAGTTCGATGTGGAGCGTGCCGGTTACCTCTGCAACGGCCTGGAGCACTCTTGATTCCTCACAGACGGCGATTGACAACGCGGGAGCTGGGGTAAAAGCAGCTGAGCAGAATCTGGAGTCAGCAAAAGCTTTGCTCTTACAGGATGAAGCCAATGCCGAAAAAAGCGACGCAGACCTCGCTCGTTACGCGCAGCTCGTCGCGAAGGAAGATATTTCGCGGCAACAATACGACCAAGCTTTAGCTGCGGCGAAGGCGAATCGCGCTGCTGTTGTTTCCGCCACCGCGGCCGTTCAGTCCTACGAGCAGGCCCTTCATCAGGCAGAAGGAAAGCTCTTGCAGGCGAAAGCCGACCTTCGCAGTGCCCAGACTGCTCCGCAGCAGGTTTCCGTGGTGCGTGCCAAAGCCGACGCTGCCAACGCACAGGTAGATCAACGCAAGGCCCAGTTGGATCAGACTGAACTCGATCTCAGCTATACCATGATCCGCTCTCCCGTGAATGGAATTGTTGGGAGAAAGACTGCGGAAGTCGGCCAGAACGTGAGCATCGGACAAGAACTCGTGGACGTCGTTCCCCTCGACGATGTCTGGGTGACAGCCAACTTCAAAGAAACGCAACTTGAGCACATGAGAGCGGGTCAGCCAGTCGAGATAAAGGTCGATGCGTACGGCCGGAGCTGGAAAGCACACGTAACCAACCTCGGCGGCGGGACCGGTTCCGTGTTCAGCTTGCTGCCCCCGGAAAACGCGACCGGAAACTACGTAAAGGTCGTGCAACGGGTGCCGGTGCGAATCGATTTCGACCGCTCTCCGACACAAGACTTCAACGCTGAAGGACTACTGAAACCAGGCTTGTCAGTCGGGCCCAGCGTGAGGGTCAGATGAGCAACGAGCAAGGCATCACCGCCGACCAGCCAGGGTCGAAACCGAAGGTCAACCCGTGGATCATTGGCGTGGCGGTTTCGCTCGCTGCATTCATGGAAGTGCTCGATACCAGCATTGCAAATGTGGCCCTCCCCCACATCGCGGGCAACCTCGGCGCAAGCAATGATGAAAGCACGTGGGTGCTGACGACCTATCTCGTATCCAATGCTATCGTGCTTCCGATCAGCGGCTTTCTCGTTAGCTGGCTGGGACGCAAGCGCTTTTTCCTGACGTGCATTGTGTTCTTTACTGCCAGTTCCTTTTTATGCGGTATCGCTCCGAGCCTCGGCTTGCTTCTTTTATTTCGCGTAATGCAGGGCGCATTCGGTGGCGGACTCCAACCCATGGCACAGGCGATTCTCGCTGACACATTCCCTCCAGCGAAGCGTGGCCTGGCCTTTGCGCTATATGGAATCACTATTGTCTGCGCGCCTGCCGTTGGTCCCACATTCGGAGGCTGGATCACTGACAACTATTCCTGGCGCTGGATTTTCTACATCAATGTTCCCGTGGGAATTCTGGCTGTGCTGCTGGTTTATCAGTTGCTCCAAGATCCTCCTGATTTATTCCGCGAGAAAAAGGGAGCGGGAAGGTTCGACTACATTGGCTTTGCTCTGCTCGCCATAGGTGTCGGGGCTCTCCAGGTCGCGCTCGATAAAGGACAAGAAGATGATTGGTTCGGATCGCATTTCATCACCACGTTGATCGTCATTGCCGCGGTGGGTCTGGTTTCCCTGGTGATCTGGGAATGGTTCCAGAAGGAACCCATCGTGGACGTCCGTTTGTTCAAGATTTTCAATGTCGCTAGTAGCAACTTGATGTTCTTCGTGCTTGGCGTGGTCCTCTTCAGCTCGACCGTGCTTCTCCCACAATTTCTGCAAACATTGATGGGCTACACGGCCGAAGCAGCGGGCATGGTGCTGTCTGGAGCAGCCATTCTCCTCTTGTTCGTTTTACCGCTGGTTGGCCGACTGCTGGCGCGATTCCAGGCCCGTTACCTACTGGCGTTCGGGTGGATCACACTGGCTCTAGGGATGTATATCTCGTGCAAGCAGCTTGATTTGCTTATAAGTTTTCGGGCCGCTATGTGGATTCGCATTGTGGGTTACCTGCCGGTCGGATTTTTGTTCGTCCCCCTCACGGCTGCCGGCTACGTTGGCCTTCCAAAGCAGAAAAGCAATGCTGCGGCCGGCCTGATGAACTTCATGCGTAACATCGGGCAAAGCGTAGGCACGTCGGCCGTAACTACGTTGATTGCACGCCGAAGTCAGTACCATCAGTCCGTACTGGCCGAATACACGCGGACTCCTCGCTTTAATGCGGCTGTCACGGCGTTAGCGACCCGTCTGACACATGTCGGGCTGGGCGCGCATTATGCGCAGCAGCAGGCGCTCGCCAGAATGTACGCCATGCTAATGGGACAGGCCCAAGCCATTTCCTACGTTGAGGTGTACTGGCTTCTGGCAATTGTTTCCGTATTGATGTTTTTCTTGTCTTTCTTGCTCGCTAAGAACCAACCGGGTGCAGGCGGTCAAGTTGCAATGCATTAACGAGGACGTGATGGCAAAGAAACACGAATCGAAGTGGAATATCGAAGAAATGACCGACCCAGATATATACGACGCAATTCTCTACCTTGAGCCGGATCCACAATACCGGAAGCAGCACAATGACGATACCGCTTTTGTGATTTGCCTCTGCGTGGTGATCCTGCTGTTGGGGCTCTTAGGGTTTATGTGTCTTTACTACCGGTAGGAGGGGCAGTTTTCGGGCAACACTTGAAAATGACATTGAACCCGGCAAGCATTTCGGCGCTAGCGGCCATCTTTGGCTCGCTTACCGGCGCATTGGCTTCCAGTTTGAGCACCTGGATTACCCAACGTCACCAAGATCGACGTGATCTCCTCGCCAAAAGAATTTTTCACCGCGAGCAGCTGTATTCAGACTTCATCAGCGAAAGCGCGCGAGCCGTTGCTGATGCCATCCAACATAGCTTTCAAGACCCGAATAAGCTCATCCCTACCTACGCACTTGTAAGCCGAATACGTTTGAGCTCGTCAAGGGAAGTGCTCACGAGCGCTGAACGGGTCATTCAGCACATTATTAGTACGTATTCGGAGCCAAACCTTACTCCCGACCAAATGCAGTCCAGAGTGGCCGTGCGCGCGGATCCTTTGCGCGAGTTCAGCAATATCTGCCGGGCTGAACTTGAGGCGATGCAAAAGCAACTACGATAACGCGCTCTGGGTACGAAATCGCGTTCAGGCCCTCCGCCCCATGTGTGCTCAAAGTCAGTCTCTCGTCCACTTCAACACTTTCAACACATTCGTCAGCCATGGGACGGATGATTTTGCATTCCACGCTCTAGAACTCAATCACTTAATTCAGAGTGATATTTGGCATGAGCCTTGCCTTCTCCATGAGTGATGGCACGGAAATTCCAAATGGAGATTGCAGCTATGGTTCAAACTCGATCTCTGTCGCCTCTGCCGCGAAATGCTCATTCTGTTCCCTTCGTCGAGTTGCGACAGTCACTTGCCAGTCAAGTTTCCGCCATCTCGCTATTCGTGGATCAACTCATGCGCTTCATTCTGAAGTTTCGAAACGCAGATGGAAGTGAGACCGACATCGAGATGGCCCTGCACGAGGCCCTAGTAAATGCCGTGATGCACGGCAATGGTGAGAACTCTTGCAAGCGCGTGTACGTCACGTGCCGCTGCTACGTTGACGGAGAAGTCTCGATCACAGTTCGGGACGAGGGACACGGCTTCAACAGCGAGACAATACCGGATCCCACAAGTCCAGAAAACCGGATGTTCACGCACGGTCGCGGAATCTACCTGATGAAGACGTTAATGGACGAAGTCTCTTTCGAAGAAGGCGGCGCGGTTGTCATGATGCGGAAGAAATCTAACGCAAGCTCAGCCGAACAGAGGAAACCATAATGACGAGGACATTCTCAAGGTTCGCGCATGCAATACTTCGAGCCGGAGCCCTCGTATGCGTGCTTAACAAACCGACGAGAGTGCATTATGTTGATAAATGAGGAGCCCGATTGGAATATCGAAGACCTAACCGACGTCGAGATATATGCCGCGATTCGCTATCTTGAGCCTGAGTCGCAATGTCCGAACGAGGGGAATAACGATTACGGAGTTGTGATCTGCGTCTGCTTGGATATCGCCCTGATAGCCTGCCTAGCGTTCCTCTGGTTCGACTAAAGATAATAAGCGTTTTTCGTTATATATCCCAGATGCACCTGCCATTTTGAAAGAATGAAATTAGTCCGTCTTCACTGATTTTGAGTACATTTCCAAATCGTGAAGCAGAGATGGCCGCGGTAGTACGACCGCCCTCGATGGTCTCGGGAAACACATCGGTCAAGTCCGGGTGTCGTAGGATGGCCCCGAAGGCGAGCAGGTTGGATTGAGAATCCAGAACGATTCCTCCGTCGATCCTGGCCACAGTCTCCAGCACGGCACTCGGGACATCCATGATGCGCTTCTGGTGCAACAGGTAATGAAATTGGTCTTTTGCGCCTGCGACCGCGTGTTGGCCATGATTGGGAAGTGACGTAAGTAAATCAGTCCGCGAGACAAGGCTTGCGGCCATCTCTGGGTCGTCCAGCACAACCAACAAGCCACCGCGACGATCCTCTGCGAGATTCAAGGCGGTAGTAAACAAACGTTCTGCCAGTTCTGTGTCGCGGATGGCCTCCTTCCAAAGGTCGTATTTACGCTGGGCGTCTGTAAGTCTCCATCGGCCATCCAGGAAGTGGAAAACCTGAACGCCGTCAGCGAAGATCTTCATCTCTCCGTTGGGAGTAAGAATCATGCAAACATGTCCGCCGCACAGGGTCGCCCTCGCGTGCGTCTTATACCTCGCCGGTGGTGGGACGGGAAGATTAGTGTCGGCGAAAGGGCGAGCCCATTCCTCGACATCG
The DNA here is from genome assembly GCA_003219215.1 of Verrucomicrobiota bacterium. Lineage (GTDB taxonomy): Bacteria > Verrucomicrobiota > Verrucomicrobiia > Chthoniobacterales > UBA10450 > AV40. The sequence goes on from QHPY01000038.1 coordinate 14,213, forward strand.
ACGATTTCTGCGAGGAATCCATTCTGGTCTACCAGCGCGAGTGTCTGCAGCCCATCACAGAGACGATAGAAACTGCGAATTGAGGTGACCGCGGGAGAATAGCGCAATGCGCCGACAGGCGTGACCGGCGGCTCATGGCACGGATCGGGGTATTTGCCGAATAGCAGCGCGCCCGTCGAGATACGCCGGTTTTCGTATGTGCTAAGAGAGCTGGTCCGAAGAACTTCAATCGTATCTTCTACCCGGTCTGGCCCTTGCCAAATTTCCTGCGCGTATGGATCGCCATCAATGCAAGCTGAAACATATCGATCCTCCGGGAGTCCACGAAAAAGCTCGAACCGTTTTTCTACGCGATCGGTGTCCGCGATCGTCCTGTAGCGAGAGTCCAGGACGGCTCCGATCCCTTTCAACAACTTTAGTTCTTCAGTGGAGAAGGGTTCGTTGCGAGTCAGGGAGTAGCGAGATCCGAGCCAACACAAGTCTAATGAGGTCTGATCAGAACTATTGGTCATGCCGCAAGCGGCAGGCTCCAGACCCGTTTCGATCGCTTGCAAGTTCGCCGAAGGAAAGAAGTAATTGATTCCGCCTTCGACGAGTTTTCCGTAGAGGCCATCGATAAAAGCAGGAGCACGAGTCCGTTCTGGCATGAGAACGATCCGACGAGTCAGGATGATTTCCTTAATCAGATGATGACAAACGAGTAAGCGACTCATGGCCTTGCTGCAACTGGGCGGTTACGTTCTCTTGCGGATCACGCGAATAGTGGAGCAAGACAATTTCTCGGGATCGCTTTCGAATTGCCAGATTGTTCAAATCAGTTTTCGAAAACTGGGACTGAAGCCTATTGCCGTCAAGAACTTCTCTACTCCGGGCAAGGACACTCACGTTGTAGGCTGTTGTTTGCTGGGCAATTACTTCAAGCCTGTAGGTTCCGGTCACAGGCCCGCATACCTGGAGTATTCCTCGGCAGGTATCCGCACCGCCCAGATCGTCGCAATTGACGTAACCTTGCGCCACCGGTAATGCATCCCAGGCGCGTTTGGTAAGCGGGTCAAAGCCAATCCTGCGTCCACGAGGATCGGTCAATACCACACCTATATTGGGTGGGCCATTGTTATCGGTACGGAAGTCAATATCGAGCTCGCCCAGTGAAAAGCAATCCTCAGTATCGTCGGGATCTACATCGTCCATGAAATCGTGAATGCGCGCATCAGCCAACCTGGAGACGTGCACGAAATTAGCGTGGCTCAGCTCAGGCCGCGGGATGATCACCATAATAAATGTGAGTATGTTCACAATTCTGCAATTCAACACATTCGCTCCCATGCTTGCCCTGTCAAGCAGCACATTTCCAGGAAGAAGACGTGATTCTTCACGACGGGATTCCGTGTAAAGTCGTACTCTTTAAATTCCACACGCTATTCCTTTGACCAGACCACTTCGTGGCGTAGCGCAGGCGAACCCAGCCCCTTTCTCTCGGCCAGCTCGTTCGCTCGACTCGAATGTCGCAATCCATTTGCCAAGAAATCTCACCGCCGAGATTCGTTCCTCTCTTCGTTTTCTCAAGCGATTAGGCGTATGCCCGCCACTCTCTTAGCGAATTCGGCTGTCGAGTAATTCGGCTGTCTCGACACTTTCGACCTCTTCGACATGGTGCGTGGCGGACGGCCAGAAAAAGTCGTTCATTCGGCGAGGTCTAGCAACGTCCCGGCTTTGGCATGCAAGTTGCGTTTGCGAAATATGGCAGATGGGTCACCTTCCTAGTGGAGATGACGGATTGGAACGAAGGAAATGGAATCGCCTGACTGACGCGCCTGACGAGCGGACGACCTTCGGGCCACATACACAACTAGCCGAGCAGCGTCACGGCTCAGGCGCGTCAGCGAAGCGATTCAGGGAAAAATAATGATAAAGCGGACATGTGCAGGATTAATGAGTGCGGTGTTGCTGCTGAATGTACTGGGCTGCAACAACAGTAAGGGTGCGAGCTTCGGCCCCGCCTCCGCCGCCGGTGGTCGAAGTCGCACCTGTCGTTCAACGGACCGTGCCCGTTATAGGCGAGTGGGTAGGAACGACTGAAGGATATGTCAACGCGCAGATTCAGCCTCAGGTGAGCGGTTACCTGATTCGTCAGGATTATCGGGAAGGGGCATACGTCAAGAAGGGTCGAGTTCTTTTTGAGATCGACCCCCGCCCATTCCAAGCAGCGCTCGATCAAGCTAAAGGGCAACTGGCACAGGAGGAGGCGCAGGTGGCCAACGCTGACCTGAACGTAAAGCGCGACATTCCGGAGGCGGAAGCTCACGCCATCCCCCAGGGTCAGCTTGATACCGACACGCAGTCGCTCCGCGGGGCGAAGGCAGCAGTCGAGGCCGATCAGGCGGCAGTCGAACAGGCTCAGTTGAATTTGGGCTACACGAGAGTCGTTTCGCTGGTCGACGGAATCGCCGGAATCACTACGGTGCAGGTGGGCAATCTTGTGGGCCCATCCGCGGTGCTCACCTCGGTTTCACAGGTCAATCCGATCAAAGTTTATTTTCCAATCAGTGAACAGGAATATCTGCGCATGGCGGATGGCGGCGCTCAGCACAACGTGGACTGGTTGACACACGCTTCGCGAATTCAGTTGCAGATGATTCTGGCAGACGGAGGCGCAGCTCAGCGAACGCCTAGCACTCGTGCAGCTTTACCAGGCTCTCGGCGGCGGATGGCAGCAGTAGTGGCGAAATGACAAAAGATTTTGGAGAGGTAGACGTAAAGAAAGGCAGTTTGACAATGAAGACGAAGTTATTTGTTTCGATACTCGTATTGGTTAGTGTCGTGCCAGGTGCGCTTGCGGCTGGCGCCGAGGGCGAAACGAATGTTCACACTGGAAGCGGTCAATTGCTTGTTACTCCCGTTGAGGACTCAGCGTCCCCGAATGTGCAAACAGATCCCGGTGTTCTGGCGAACGATCCGAAGCAAGCGTCGCAGGACTTTGACTCTATATTGATTGCAATTACGGAGAAGTTCTCTGGCACGCTTGCTGCTATTGCCGACGCTATTAAACGTGGCGAACTAACCACAGATCAGGGGAGAGAGATAAGTGCACAGCAATATCAGCTGGTCCAAATGCAGTTTGAACTGGTCAGTCTGTGGCGTGAAATGGAGGAACAGGATTCGGCGAACATTCCAACGCTTCAGGCCAGCCCGGATCTCACGCAAGAAAACGAAGCCGTGGTGGTGGCGTTGCCCTTTTCATCGTTGCAACTCAACCCTTCCATGGCTGAGTACCTCGGTTTGACGCCATCCCAAATTGACGCTATCCAGCAAGTGATGGTGCGGGAACAACATAGGCTTGAGCCTTTGATGTCACAGTTTCGAATTACACGAGAGAAGTTTTTTGCAATCGGCAGTGAGCGCATGAGCGAGAGCGAGATGAAGAGCCTGGCTGACACGGAAGCAACTGTGTTGGGAAAATTGATCGTCGCCAACGCTCGCATGCAATCCAAAATCTACAAGATTCTAAGCCCCGAGCAGCAAAAAAAGATCAGCGATTTCGAACGAACGCAGAGGACAGGCCACGATGCGCGTTAAGTAGAAGCGCCTAATTGCTGCTCCAAGCCCTCGATCTTGGTCTCCGCCTCCTGCAAGAGATCATAGGTCGGCTGCGATGGCACCTGCATGACAAGTTCGCCTTAATGCCGATCTTTATCTATCAGCGGACTCGGGACGGTAATCCGGTACACGGCTGGGATCAGTGGGTATCGTTCGGCGGGCGCCCGGAGGTCTTCTTTACCAAGTATCTGTCGTTGGCGTTCGAGGGAGGCTTCGACCATACTCACAGCAGCACTGGCCAATTCGACGGCTGGCTGCGCAAATTCACCATCGCGCCTCAAATTGGCGCTGGCCGCCAGTTCTTCAGCCGCCCAGTGCTCCGCGCATTCTTGACTTACGCGAATTGGTCCGATGGACTGCGCGGATTAGTGGGCGGGATTCCCTTCCAGAATCGGACGGACGGCCTTACGTATGGAGTGCAAGCGGAAACGTGGTGGTAGAACCAGAGGTCAGAGAAATGGCGAGTCCAGAAATGACAACGAGCTCATCGGCAATACAAAATGCTTCGCCGGTTACGATTGCTGAAAACTACACACGTCCACTCGCTATCGTCACCACATTGTTTTTCATGTGGGGTTTTATCACTTCTCTGAACGACATTCTGGTGCCGCACCTGAAGTCGATCTTTGAACTCAGTTACGCGCGAGTGATGCTGATCCAGTTTGCGTTCTTCTCGGCGTATTTTTTGTTTTCGATTCCATGGTCGAAGATCGTGAACGCGATTGGTTATCAGAAGACCATGGTGGCTGGCTTGCTGAGCATGGCCGTGGGTGCGTTTTTGTTTCTGCCGGCCGCGTCCTTTGCGTCGTTCCCGCTGTTTCTGGGGGCGCTCATTGTTCTTGCAGCGGGCATCACCGGTCTGCAGGTAGCGGCAAACCCGTACGTGGTGGTTCTCGGCAAACCGGCAACGGCCTCGAGCCGGTTGGATCTGACGCAAGCCTTTAACTCGCTCGGCACCACGATCGCTCCAAAACTGGGAGGGCTGCTGATCCTCAATGCGGTGCCGCTCGCGATTGAAGAGTTACGCCAGCTTTCGCCGCAGGCGCTGCATCTGTACCGCGTGCAGGAGGCTGCCTCGGTGAAGATGCCATACATCGTAATCGGTGTCGCGTTGTTGCTGCTCGCCGTTCTGATCGCGGCGTCCAAGCTGCCGAAGATCCAACATGTGGAATACCGTCCAGGAGAAAAGGTCAGAGATTCAGTCTGGAGACATCCAAATCTGATCTTCGGCGCACTCGGAATCTTCGCGTACGTGGGCGCAGAAGTCTCCATCGGAAGCTTCCTGGTGAACTATTTCGGCCAAGCGGACATTGCGGGTTTGTCCGCAAAGACTGCGGCAGGTTACGTCTCGTTCTACTGGGGCGGCGCCATGGTAGGGCGCTTTCTCGGAGCGGCGGTTTTGCGCAGGATTAAAACCGGGCACCTCCTGGCCATATGTGCGCTCTGCACGGCAGCCCTCGTCGTCATTTCCATGTTAACCAGCGGGCACGTCGCCATGTGGAGCATTCTTGCAGTTGGATTCTTCAACTCCATCGTGTTCCCGAGCATCTTTAGTCTTGGAGTGGCCGAGCTTGGGCCTCTGACGGGAAATGCATCCGGCATTCTGAATATGGCTATCGTGGGTGGTGCAATTCTGCCGCTTATTCAAGGGGCGATTGCGGATCATATCGGCATTCACCACGCATTCTTTGTGCCCGTGATCTGCTACTTGTACATCTTGTTCTATGCATTGAACGGATCGAAACCAAACAGTGAACGTTACGTCAGCGCTTACAACTGACTTAGGAGTTAGCGATGCTGATTGCAGGCGACATCGGCGGTACAAAAACAGACTTGGCGATCTACTCGAGCAAATCGGGGCCGCACGCACCACTGGCTGAGACCGAAGTTCATAGCGCCGACTATCCCAGCCTGCAGGCCATGGTCGCAGAGTTTCTCTCGCGGGCAAAAATGTCGGTCGACGTTGCCTCGTTTGATGTCGCCGGTCCAGTGATCGACGGGCACGTGAAAACAACCAACTTGCCCTGGGTGATGGATGAAAGCTCGCTCGCCAGGGACTTGAATCTCAAGTCCGTCCACCTTATGAACGACCTGGAAGCGGTGGCGCGGGCAGTGCCCGTCTTGCGTGCACTCGACCTGCTTACACTAAATAAAGGAGAGGCAGTTCTGAACGGCCCCATCGCAATCATCGCGCCGGGGACGGGTCTGGGTGAATCCTTTCTCACCTGGGATGACTCACAGTATGTGGCGCACAGCTCCGAGGGTGGGCACTGTGATTTCGCGCCGACAGAGGAGCGGCAAATTCGTTTGCTTGAGTACCTGCTGCCGCGTTTCGGTCACGTCGGAGTCGAGCGTGTCTGTTCCGGAATCGGCGTTCCCAACATTTACGAATATCTTCGCGATGAAGAGAAAATAACGGAAAGGCCCGAAGTTGCTCAATCGATCGCGTCCGCCAAAGATCATACGAAAGCAATCGTGAATGCCGCCGTTGACCCGCACAATCCAAGTGAATTGTGCCGGGCGACCGTCGAGATGTTGGTTTCGATTCTCGCCAGCGAAGCGGGCAATCTGGCGCTGAAGGTTCTTGCGACAGGCGGTATCTACATGGCTGGCGGCATCGCCCTGCACCTTTTGAGCGCGCTGCAGGAATCGCAGTTCATGCAGACGTTTACAAGAAAAGGCCGCTTCAAAGACCTGATGGCACGCATGCCCGTTCACGTCATCACGACACGCGCGGCGTTGGTAGGAGCTGCGACCTACGGACTTGAGAACCTGAAAAACCATAAGGAGTAGTACATGAGCAACAGCTTCCCTATCGTCTACCTGGCCCGACACGGCGAAACGGCTTGGACAGTCACCGGTCAACACACCGGTCTTACTGATCTGCCGCTCACTGACCGCGGGGAGCGCAATGCGCGACGGCTGGGAGAACGCCTGAGCGGACTCAAGTTTGCGAAAGTGTTCACCAGCCCCTTGCAGCGCGCCATGCGGACATGTGCGCTGGCCGGGTTCGGATCCGTAGCTGAAACTGGCCGAGACTTGGTCGAATGGGATTATGGCGAGTACGAAGGCCGCCTCACGGTTGACATCCTGCGAGAACGTCCGGACTGGCAGTTGTTCCGCGACGGCTGCCCGGGCGGCGAATCGCCGCAGCAAGTCGCTGCGCGGGCTGATCGCGTAGTGAGCCGCGTGCGCGCGGTGGCTGGAGATGTTCTGCTTTTTTCCAGCGGACATTTTCTCCGAGTGTTGGCCACACGCTGGATCGGGATTGAGCCAATTAACGGCAGATCTCTCGTGCTGGGCACGGCGAGCCTGAGCGCACTGAGTTACGAGAACAGCCCGTCCCAGCCCGCGATCCGGCTGTGGAACGATACCAACCATGTGCTCACGTCCAATTCACAGGAAAGCTCGCCGGCTCACGAGTGCGAACTTACAACCCACGAGGTGACGCGATGAAAGCAACACGACTGCTACACGACGAGGGCCAGAGTCTCTGGCTAGATAACATCACCCGCGAACTGCTGGACAGCGGTACGCTTAAACAATACATTGACGACCTGTCGGTCACCGGACTCACTTCGAATCCGACGATCTTCGACCACGCCATCAAGAATAGCGCGACGTATGACTCGGCGATCAGCGAGAAGTTAAGCAAAGGCAAGTCGGGCGAAGCGCTCTTCTTCGAGCTAGCCATGGAGGATCTCACTCGGGCCGCAGATCTCTTTCGACCAATTCATGAAAGGACGAATGGAGTGGACGGATGGGTTTCGCTGGAAGTATCTCCACTTCTTGCGTACGACACGGCCAGCACGCTCGCCGCAGCCAAAGAACTGTTTGCCCGGGCGAATCGTCCCAACCTGTTAATCAAGATTCCTGGTACCAAGCAAGGAGTCCCCGCAATCGAAGAAGCGATCTTCGCCGGAGTGCCAATTAACGTCACTCTGTTGTTCTCCCGTGAGCACTACTTGGCCGCGGCCGAAGCATTCTTGCGCGGCATTGAGAGGCGCATCGAGGCAGGCCTGAATCCCAATGTCGGTTCCGTGGCATCGGTGTTTGTCAGCCGCTGGGATTCCGCTGTTGCCAGCAAGGTGCCTGAAGAACTACGCAACCAACTTGGCATCGCCATCGCTAAACGCACCTACAAAGCAGCCAGCGCTCTTCGCAGCTCGCCGCGCTGGCAGCGCGTTTACAACCTCGGTGGTCGTCCGCAACGGCTGTTGTGGGCCAGCACGGGAACCAAAGATCCAAAAGCTTCAGACATCCTCTACATCAAGTCCCTGGCTGCGCCCTTCACTGTGAACACCATGCCGGAGGCCACATTGAAAGCCCTAGCTACTCACACTGAATTGGGCGAGTTGCTGCCGCCCGACGGCGGGAACTCCGATGAAGTGCTGGGGCAGTTCGCCAAAGCAGGCGTGGACGTCGATGCTTTGGCCACGCAGCTTCAGGATGAAGGAGCCGAGTCCTTTGTAAAGTCGTGGAACGATTTGATGGGCGTGATTTCTTCTAAGAGTGCGTCGCTTGACAAAAGCGCCACCCTGAAAGCAGTCAGTTAAAGAGGAAACAAGCCGCATGACGCTCGTTCAGACTAAGCACGTAGAGACGAAAGGAGCATGAGCATGGCAGCACACGTTCAACCCCTGGCAAACCGGCCAGCCACCAGAACTCCAGCATGGGACGCACTCGCGTCGCACTACAAGAAGGTTTCAAAGCTGCATTTGCGTCAGCTTTTCGGAGACGACCCGAAGCGCGGCGAGCGGATGGCAGTCGAGGCTGCAGGCTTGTACCTCGATTACTCCAAGAACCGCATTATCGACCAAACCCTCCGGCTCCTTCTTCAACTCGCAGAAGAATCCGGTCTTCAGGCGCGAATCGATGCCATGTTCGGCGGCGAGAAGATCAATATCACAGAGAAGCGGGCGGTCTTGCACGTGGCCCTGCGCGCCCCTAGAGGGGCTTCGATTCTCGTTGATGGAAAGGACGTGGTGCCCGAGGTTCATTCGGTGCTCGACAAGATGGCTAATTTCTCCGACAGGGTGCGGAGCGGGGCGTGGAAAGGTCATACCGGAAAACGCATTCGTAACGTCGTCAACATCGGGATTGGCGGCTCCGATCTCGGGCCGGTCATGGCCTACGAAGCGCTCAAGCACTACTCCGAGCGCGACATGAGTTTCCGCTTCGTCTCCAACATTGATGGAACCGACTTCGCTGAAGCGGTACGGGACCTCGATCCGTCGGAAACCCTGTTCGTCGTCTCTTCGAAAACTTTTACGACGCTCGAGACGATGACGAACGCCCATACGGCCCGTGCCTGGTCACTCGCGGGACTGGGAGGCGATGCAAGTTCGGTGGCAAAACATTTTGTCGCGGTGGCAACAAATGCCGCGGAAGTGGCGAAGTTCGGTATAGACACCGCTAACATGTTCGAATTCTGGGATTGGGTCGGTGGCCGCTACTCAATGGATTCGGCAATCGGCCTTTCGACCATGGTCGCCATCGGTCCGGATAATTTCCGCAGCATGCTGGATGGCTTCCACCAGATGGACGAGCATTTCCGCACGACCCCCTTCGAGGTCAACCTGCCGGTTCTCATGGGCCTGCTCTCCGTTTGGTACAACGACTTTTTCGGCGCACAGACTGTCGCGGTCTTGCCGTACGAGCAGTATCTGAAGCGTTTCCCGGCATATCTGCAGCAGTTGACGATGGAGAGCAACGGAAAACACATCACACTTGACGGTGAAATAGTCGCCCACGATACCGGCCCCATCTACTGGGGAGAACCGGGAACAAACGGGCAGCACTCGTTCTACCAGTTGATCCATCAAGGGACACGGCTCATCCCTTGCGACTTCATTGCATTTGCCCAGCCGCTGAATCCGGTTGGCCGGCATCATGACATGTTGCTAGCTAATGTTTTCGCTCAGACTGAGGCACTTGCGTTCGGCAAAACACCAGAGCAGGTGAAGGCGGAGGGCACGCCGGACTGGCTCGTCCCCCACCGCGTCTTCGAAGGCAATCGGCCGTCGAACACGATCCTGGCTGAACGGCTCACGCCGGACACACTGGGCAAGCTCGTGGCGCTCTACGAGCACTCTGTCTTCACACAGGGCGTGCTCTGGAACATTGATTCGTTCGATCAGTGGGGCGTCGAACTCGGCAAGGTTCTGGCACAGCGCATTATTCCGGAACTTGAGAACAATCTCGAACCTGCACTCAACCACGACAGTTCAACCAACAGTTTGATTCGTCGCTACCGCAAACACAAGGAGTCGCTATGACAGCACTTGGCTTTAATGAATCTTTATATATCCTGCCGTTCGATCACCGGGGATCATTCCAGACCAAGATGTTCGGGTGGAGCGGCACGCTCAGCCCAGAGCGGACGGCTGAGATCGCCGCTACCAAGCAGGTGATATATGACGGCTTTAAAGCGGCGGTCAAAGCTGGCGTGCCCAAGCAGAAGGCCGGCATCCTCGTCGACGAGCAGTTCGGAGCTGCCATTCTTCGCGATGCCACGGCGCACTCCTACACGAGTGCCTGCCCGGCCGAGAAGAGCGGCCAGGAGGAGTTTGACTTCGAATACGGTGAAGAGTTTGCCAAACACATCGAGGCTTTCAACCCAACTTTCTGCAAGGTCCTGGTGCGATATAACCCAGAGGGGGATCGCGCTCTAAATCGGCGGCAAGCGGCCCGTCTACGAAGGCTCTCTGAATACCTGCACAATGACGGCCGCAGCCGATTCATGTTCGAACTGCTGGTACCACCGGAGAAGGCACACCTCGATCAGGTCAAAGGAGACAAGAAGGCCTACGATCTAGAGATTCGCCCCCGGCTGATGGCCGAGACCATCCAGCAACTTCAGGATGCGCAAGTTGAGCCGGACGTCTGGAAGATCGAGGGACTCGACCGCAGGGAGGACTGCGAGAAGATGGTTGCGGCTGCGCGTCGGGGTGGACGCGACAAAGTCAGTTGCATCATCCTGGGCCGGGGAGAAAACGACCAGAAGGTGCGCGAGTGGTTGACTACGGCCGCCACCGTGCCGGGTTTCATCGGCTTTGCAGTGGGCCGGACTAGTTTCTGGGGGCCGCTCGTTAGCTTGCGGGCGAAGCAGATCACGCGCGATGCAGCTGTCGCGGAGATTGCCCGACGTTACCTGGAATTTGTGAATATTTTTGAGAATGCCCGCAGTAAGACCCGAGCTGCGTGAATCAGTAATGGAGGTTTGCAGTTCAAGCGGCAGGTGTGTGGCCCCGTGGTGACACCCAGGTAGCGCAATGACCCAAACGATTCTGCGATTATTTTCAGAGGAGGAGCGCTTATGCAACTTGGAATGATAGGGCTCGGAAGAATGGGCGCCAATATGGCGCGACGGCTGATCAAGAAGGGACACGACTGCGTTGTGTTCGACAGGTCGCCAAAAACCGTAAGCGAATTGGTCCAGGAGAACGCGGTGGGTGCGGCTTCGCTTCCGGACCTGGTGAAAAAACTCGAGAAACCGCGGGCGGTGTGGCTGATGGTGCCCGCAGCGGTCGTTGACAACACAATCGCTGACTTGCTGCCCGACCTAGAGGCGGGCGACATCCTCATTGACGGCGGAAATTCTTACTATGTTGACGACATGCGCCGCGCACAAGAACTCGCACAGAAAAAAATCCACTACGTGGACGTGGGCACGAGCGGCGGTGTGTGGGGTCTGGAACGCGGTTACTGCATGATGATTGGCGGGGAAAAGGATGTGGTTCAGCACCTCGACCCGATCTTCTCGACACTCGCGCCCGGCATGGGGGACATAGCGCGCACGCCCGGTCGCGAGAAGCTCGATGGCACCGCCGAACAAGGCTATCTGCACTGCGGTCCCAATGGCGCCGGCCACTTCGTCAAGATGATCCACAACGGAATCGAGTACGGAATCATGGCAGCCTACGCCGAAGGCTTGGGCGTTCTGCGTTCCGCCAATGTTGGAAAGCAAGAGCGCAAGATTGACGCTGAGACTACACCGTTGCGCGACCCCGAGCACTACCAGTACGACCTGAATCTGCGGGATGTCGCCGAAGTGTGGCGGCGCGGCAGTGTCATCGCTTCGTGGCTGCTGGATCTCACCGCGGCCGCCTTGCTCCAGGATCCAAACCTCTCGAAGTTTGCAGGCCGAGTTTCTGACTCCGGCGAAGGCCGCTGGACAATCAAAGCCGCGATTGACGAGGCGGTACCAGCGCCAGTTCTCACCGCTTCGCTGTACGAGCGCTTCAGCTCGCGTGGCGAAGCAGATTTTGTGAATAAGCTCTTATCTGCGATGCGCTATGAATTCGGCGGACACGTAGAGAAACCAGCCGAGAAATCAGAGGCTGCTTGAAGGAAGGATTATCCATGACCAATTCCCACTCAGACGCGCTCGTTTTCTTCGGCGCCACCGGCGATCTGGCCTACAAGAAAATATTCCCTGCGTTGCAGGCGATGGTGAAACGCGGACATCTTAATGTGCCCGTCGTCGGCGTGGCCAAGGCTGGTTGGAATCTCGATCAGCTTCGGGCGCGGGCGCACGACAGTCTTGAGAAGCATGGTGGAGTGGATACTGCGGCGTTCGAAAAGCTGTCCGGCTTGCTGCGCTACGTTGATGGCGATTATCAGGACCCGGCAACTTTCGCGGCCCTCCGCAAAGAACTAAAGGACGCACATCGTCCAGCGCATTACCTGGCGATTCCACCTGTTTTGTTTGAAACCGTCGTGGAACAGCTGGCGAAATCGAATTGTGCCAGCGGTGCACGGGTCATCGTCGAAAAACCCTTCGGGCATGATCTGACCTCAGCCCGGGATCTGAACAAGGTCCTGCTTGGGGCCTTCGACGAAGCAGACATCTTCCGTATTGACCACTACCTCGGCAAGCGGCCGGTGAACAACATGCTGGTCTTCCGCTTCGCCAACGCATTCGCGGAAGCCTTTTGGAATCGCAACTACATTGAGAGCGTGCAGATCACCATGGCAGAGGACTTCGGCGTACAGGGCCGCGGAGGTTTCTACGATCAGACCGGAACCATTTGTGATGTGATCCAGAACCACCTATTTCAGGTGTTGTCGAATTTGGCGATGGAGCCGCCGGTCCGATCCGACAGCGAGTCCGTGCGCGACGAGAAAGTGAAAGTGCTGAAAGCAATTCCGCCCATCGAGGAGAAGAACCTTGTGCGCGGCCAGTTCCGCGGCTATCGCGATGAGCACGGAGTAGCCAAGGACTCGCAGACCGAAACCTTCGCCGCTTTGAAATTGGAGATTAATTCCTGGCGCTGGAAAGGAGTTCCTTTCTACATTCGGGCCGGCAAATGTTTGCCCGTAACCTGCACCGAAATTGTCGGCAAGTTTCGCAAACCTCCTACATTGATTCCTGACAGTGTTTTGACAGAGAACCATCTTCGCCTCCGCCTCAGTCCCGAGGTCACAATTGCCATGGGAATGATGTCGCTGGCCCCAGGTGAAGGACTCTCGCTTCAAACCGGTGAAATGGTAGCGAGCCGGTCTCCGCGTGGCGGTGAGATGGACGCGTACGAGCGGGTGTTGGGAGCCGCAATGGAAGGAGACGCCACTCTGTTCGCGCGGGAGGACTACGTCGAGGAGGCATGGCGCATCGTGGATCCGGTGCTGAAAAAGAACACGCCGATTTATCAGTACGCCTCCAATATATGGGGCCCTGGTGAAGTCGAGCGGGTTACGCCTGCTGGAGGCTGGAGCAATCCGACCGTCGGCCAGGACGCACTATCTGTCGCGAGCCAGGCTGCCTGAGAAATGATCAGACCAAATTCTTATGGAGTGGTCATGATTGAGAGAAGCGCGAGATGAAAATTGAAATCTTTACCGATGCCGACTCGGTCGCCGGCGAGGCTGCAAAGCTCATCGCTGGCGACGCTCGGGCAGCGGTCGCAGCTCGCGGCTCCTTTGTGATGGCTGTCAGCGGCGGCCACACCCCCTGGCTTATGCTTCGCGCTCTCGCACTCGAAGGCGTGCCAGGAACGCGGTGCATGTGGCGCAGGTAGACGAGAGAGTCGCGCCCGCAGGAGATCCTGACAGAAATCTCACGCACTTACGCGAGAGCCTGCTTGAGCACGCTCCCTTGCGCCCCGAGCAGATTCATCCCATGCCGGTGGAATCGCCCGACTTGGAGGCGGCATGCAAGCAATACGCGCAGACTCTACAGGCGATCGCCGGCTCGCCCCCGGTGCTTGATCTTGTTCACCTGGGACTCGGACCGGACGGGCACACTGCTTCGCTGGTGCCTGGGGACCCGGTCCTCGACGTCAATGATGCGGATGTCGCAGTCAGCGGACTCTACCAGGGAAGGCGGCGGATGACGCTGACGTATCCGATTCTCAACCGCGCCCGGCGGGTGTTGTGGCTCGTGACCGGAAGCGAGAAGTCAGGGATGCTGGCCCGTCTGTGTGCCGGAGATGCTTCGATTCCGGCCGGCCGGGTTCGCGGGGATCATGCCCTGGTAATGGCGGATCGCGCGGCAGCGGGCCGACTCGATAACAATTCGAAAGCCGAAGTGGCCTGAGTGGATGCGGATTCGATACTGAGTGATGTGCTGCGGATTAGTTTTCCGAGCTAATAACAAGGAGAGCATATGCGCGTCGGTATCGCCGCCGATCACGGTGGTTTTACCTTGAAGGAGGATCTGCGCGGACAACTTGCTGCAGCAGGTCATGACATTGTCGACTTCGGCGCTCGTAGGCTGGATTCAGACGACGACTACCCAGATTTTGTTATTCCTCTTGCCCGGGCGGTCGCGGCAGGCAGAGTGGAGCGCGGAGTGGCCGTTTGCGGCAGCGGTGTGGGCGCATCGGTCTGCGCAAACAAAGTGCCCGGGGTACGCGCCGGCCTGATCAACGATCACTACTCGGCGCGACAAGGCGTAGAGGATGACCACATGAACCTCATCTGCTTGGGTGGTCGAGTCATGGGGCCCATGGTGGCCTGGGACCTTCTCCAAACTTTCCTAGCAGCCGATTTCAGTCAGGCGGAGCGCCACCTGCGCCGCTTGGGCAAAGTCGCTGCACTGGAAACGAAAGCCACCAGTGAAGTCGGAGGAGAGGCCGCGATTTCGGCGTAGTGCTGCTGCCATCACTGTGCGCCCGCCGTGCTCCTGTTCTTCCAATAGGTTCACGATTAAGAGCAACTGTGGTGCAAGCAAGAAAAGACTTGAACGCATGCCAAGGAGGCAGTCATGAGTACCGCGCTAGCTGCTGTTGAGACCTTAACAGCGGCACAACTTGATCAGCTTTGCGTGAATACCATTCGTACGCTTTCGATTGACGCAGTGCAGCAGGCTAAATCCGGACATCCCGGCACGCCGATGGCGCTCGCGCCGATCGTCTATACGATATGGAATCGCGTTCTCCGCTTCGATCCACAGAACCCGATCTGGCCTAATCGTGATCGTTTCGTGCTGTCGAATGGCCATGCCTCAATGTTGCTCTGGTCCGCGCTCCATCTCAGTGGCACTCAGGCCGTCAATGCCGACTACGAAACGCTGGGACAGCCCTCGGTCACGCTCGACGATATCCGTCGTTTCCGCCAGCTCAACAGCAAGGCTCCCGGCCACCCTGAATACCACTGGGTCTCAGGAGTGGAGACCACTACTGGCCCCCTTGGCCAAGGTGTCGCGACGAGCGTTGGCATGGCGATCGCTCAGAAGTGGCTTGCCCATCATTACAATCGGCCGGGCTTCGAAATCTTCGATTACAACATTTATGCCGTTTGCGGCGATGGCTGCCTGATGGAGGGCGTTGCGTCAGAAGCGGCATCACTGGCGGGACACCTTGGTCTCGACAATCTCTGCTGGGTTTACGATAACAACCACATCACGATTGAAGGCAGCACGCGCGTGGCGTTCACTGAGGACGTCGAGACACGATTCCTGGCGTACGGTTGGAACGTTTTGCGGGTCGGCGATGCGAACGACCTCGATCGCATCGAACATGCTCTAGACATCTTTCGGAAGACGAAGGGCCGCCCCACGTTCATCGTGTTGGACAGCCACATAGGCTACGGCTCACCAAACAAGCAGGACACTGCGGCCGCTCATGGCGAGCCGCTAGGCGACGAAGAGGTCCGGTTAGTCAAACGCAGCTACGGGTGGCCCGAGGATGAAAAGTTTCTCGTTCCCGAAGGTGTGTACGACCACTTTGCGGCCGGCATTGGCAAACGTGGCGCTGAAGCCCGGCACAAGTGGACGGAGCTCTTCGATGCGTACCGGGTCGAATACCCCGATCTCGCGGTTGAGATCGACTTGCTCGAGCGACGCGAGCTCCCGACGGGATGGGACCGTAACCTTCCAGTGTTTCCAGCCGATCCGAAAGGTATTGCCGGGCGGGATGCGTCAAGCAGAGTGCTGAACGTCCTCGCACAAAACATCCCTTGGTTCCTCGGCGGCTCCGCGGATCTCGGTCCCTCGAACAAGACCCTCCTGACCTTCGCAGGTGCGGGCGATTTTCAGGCCGACAGTCCGGGAGGAAAGAATCTGCATTTTGGCATTCGCGAGCATGCGATGGCCGCGATTACCAACGGACTCTCGCTCTCCAAGCTGCGGCCCTTCGGCGCCACATTTTTCATTTTCAGCGACTACGCGCGGCCCCGGATTCGGCTGGCCGCGCTTATGGAGCTGCCAGCTCTCTTCGTCTTTACCCATGACGCCATGGGCGATGGGGAGGACGGTCCTACACACCAACCCGTCGAGCACCTCGCATCTCTGCGAGCGATACCGGGACTGATCACCTTGCGTCCCGGGGATGCCAACGAAGTACTCGAGGCATATCGCTGCGTACTGCAACTGCGCCATCAACCTGCAGCACTGGCGTTGTCGCGGCAGCCCCTGCCCACTCTCGATCGCAGCAAGTACGCGCCCGCATCCGGTGTCGCGCAGGGCGCCTATGTGCTCGCAGACGCCCCCGGCGGAAATCCTGAGGTAATCATCATCGCCACCGGGAGTGAAGTTAGCCTCGCGGTACAGGCCCACGAGAACCTGCTCAGCGAAGGCATTCGCTCGCGCGTAGTGTCGATGCCTTCGTGGGAGATCTTTGACCAACAGACGCAGGCCTACCGGGACAGCGTTCTCCCACCGAATGTAAAGGCGCGGGTCGCCGTGGAGCAGGCCTCGACCTTTGGGTGGGAGAGATATGTCGGCACCTCTGGTCATATGGTCTGCATGAAGACGTTCGGAGCTTCGGCGCCGCTCAAGGAATTACAGAGAAAGTTCGGATTCGAACCGGACCAGGTGGTCGCGGCTGTGAAGCAGCAACTAGGCAGGAAGTAAGTTGCAGGCACGTGGTTAGGGCCGGCTTAAAATTGCATATCGCGCGAATTTTGGAAAGAGGAAAGGAATCTATATGACTCCGGTAGCGTCCGAGGAATCCGCCAAGGTCTCCGTTTCCACTCAGCCCCTTTCCGCGGAAGAGTTGCGCAAAATGGATGCCTATTGGCGCGCCGCCAATTATCTTTCGGTTGGGCAAATCTACCTGTTCGCCAACCCGCTGCTGCGTGAGCCTCTGAAGCTTGAGCATGTGAAGCCCCGGCTGCTCGGTCATTGGGGTACAACGCCCGGACTGAACTTTATTTATGTGCATTTCAACCGCCTGATCAAGAAATACGATCTCAACGTTATTTACATTTGCGGTCCGGGACACGGTGGGCCTGGCATGGTGGCGAACACCTATCTGGAAGGCACCTACACCGAGCTGTATTCCAGCATTCAACGAAACGAAGAAGGCATGAGAAAGCTGTTCAAGCAATTCTCGTTTCCCGGAGGCATACCCAGCCACGACGCTCCTGAGACACCCGGCTCCATCCATGAAGGCGGTGAACTGGGCTATTCGCTGGCGCATGCTTACGGTGCGGTTTTCGACAATCCCGATCTTGTCGCTTGTTGCGTAGTGGGAGATGGCGAGTCCGAAACTGGGCCTCTTGCGACGAGCTGGCACTCCAACAAATTTCTTAATCCGGCACGTGACGGCGCTGTGCTGCCCATCCTACACCTGAACGGATACAAGATCGCCAACCCTACCGTCCTTGGCCGTCTCAGCGACGAAGAGTTAACTCATCTGTTCAATGGCTACGGATATAAACCTTACTTCGTCGAAGGGCACGAGCCGGAAACGATGCATCAACTCATGGCGGCGACGCTCGACACGATCATCGAGGAAATCCACGCCATTCAGCGCGAAGCCCGCGGCAAGAGATCGCCGAGCCTTCCCGTTTGGCCCATGATCGTCATGCGCACTCCGAAGGGCTGGACCGGACCGAAATTTGTGGACGGCAAGCCCGTCGAGGGCACGTGGCGCGCGCATCAGGTGCCGGTAGCCGATCTGGATACAAAACCTGAGCACTTAGCAATTCTCGAAGACTGGATGAAGAGTTATCACCCGGAAGAGTTGTTCGATCAGAACGGGACGTTAATCGGAGAACTTTCGGAGCTAGCTCCTAAAGGAAACCGGCGCATGGGTTCGAACCTGCATGCCAATGGCGGGCTGCTCGTGAAAGACTTGCTGATGCCGGACTTTCGCGACTATGCAGTTTCGGTTCCCAAGCCTGGCACGGCGACAGCGGAGTCCACCAAAGTCCTAGGCACCTTCCTGCGCGATGTGATGAAGAGGAATCGGGAGCACGCAAATTTCCGCGTATTCGGCCCTGATGAAACTGCGTCGAACCGCCTTGATGCTGTATATCAGGCGACCGACAAGATCTGGATGGAGCCGATTCTCCCGGTAGACGAACACTTGTCTCCAGACGGGCGGGTAATGGAGATCCTGAGCGAGCACATGTGTCAGGGCTGGCTGGAAGGCTATCTGCTCACCGGGCGCCATGGATTTTTCTCGTGCTATGAGGGATTTGTGCACATTGTCGATTCGATGTTCAATCAACACGCGAAATGGCTGGAGGCTACGCACAAGATTCCCTGGCGGCGGCCGATTTCATCGCTGAATTATCTGCTCACTTCTCACGTGTGGCGCCAGGATCACAACGGTTTCACTCATCAGGACCCAGGCTTCATCGATTTCGTGATGAACAAAAAGGCGGGTCTGGTTCGCGTGTACCTGCCACCCGATGCCAATTGTTTGCTTTCCGTCGCCGACCACTGTTTACGCAGTCGCAACTATGTGAACGTGATCGTGGCCGGGAAGCAGCCGGAGTTGCAGTGGCTCGACATGGATGCCGCCGTAGCGCACTGCACAATCGGGCTAGGTATCTGGTCCTGGGCCAGCACCGATCTGGACAGTGAGCCGGACGTTGTGATGGCTTGCGCCGGCGATGTGCCAACACTGGAGACGCTGGCGGCGGTTGATCTTCTTCGCCAGCACTTTCCCGATCTTAAGATCCGCGTCGTTAACGTCGTGGACTTGATGACCCTGCAGCCTCCGAGCGAACATCCGCACGGTCTTTCCGATCGCGAATTCGATTCCATCTTCACTACCGACAAACCCGTGATTTTCGCTTATCACGGTTACCCATGGCTCGTTCATCGGCTGTGCTATCGCCGTCATGGTCACGACAATTTCCATGTGCGCGGATATAAAGAAGAGGGCACTACCACCACTCCTTTTGACATGACCGTGATGAATGACCTGGATCGCTTTCACCTCGCCGGCGACGCGGTGGACCGCATTGCGAAGTTGCACCCCGTCGGCGCCCACTTCCAGCAATTCCTGCGCAACAAACTGGTGGAGCACAAGCAATACACGCGCGCGCACGGCGACGATATGCCGGAGGTAAAGAACTGGAAATGGCTTCACTAATCTGTGAAGATCCTCGTGCTCAATTCGGGTTCCAGCAGCCAGAAAAGCTCTCTGTACGAGATTGGCGAGAATCTTCCTGTTGATTCGCCTGCTCCTCTATGGGAAGGCAAGATTGAGTGGCGTGACGAGGTTGCGGAAGTTGAAGTCAAAAATTCCGGCAGCGTTGTACAAAAGGGCCAGGTAAGAGTCTCGTCGCGGGAGAAAGCCGTTGAGCATTTGCTGGGCACTCTGTGGAATGGCGAGCCGCGTACGGTCACGTCCCCTGCTGAGATTGATGTTGTCGGACACCGCGTCGTGCATGGCGGCCCGAAATACGCCGAACCGGTTCTGCTCACTCCCGAGGTGAAAGCGGGAATTGCTAAAGTTTCTGCTTTCGCTCCGCTCCACAATCGCGCTGAACTCGAAGGTATGGAGGTCATTGAAAAGCTGCTAGGCGCGGTTCCCCAAGTCGCGGTTTTCGATACCGGGTTTCATCGCAGAATGCCGCAGGCTGCGGCTGTGTATCCGGGGCCCTATCAATGGTTCGAAAGCGGCATTCGTCGCTACGGATTTCACGGCGTCAATCATCAATATTGCGCGGCGCGTGCCGCGCACCTTCTAGGACGAAACCTGAACTCGTTGAAATTGGTTACTTGCCATCTAGGAAACGGTTGTTCCCTGGCTGCGATTCATCAAGGCTACAGCATCGACACGACTATGGGCTTTACTCCGTTAGAAGGTCTCATGATGGGTACTCGCTCTGGTTCGGTTGACCCGGGAATTCTCACTTACCTCATGCGCGAAGGTCAGCTCCAGGCCCAGGAGATTGATGATGTTCTAAACAAAGAATCGGGCCTGCTGGGAATCTCGGGCATTTCGGGAGACATGCGTGAGATTCTGGCGTCCGTGAAACGAGGCCATTCACGAGCAAAGCTGGCATTCGACATCTACGTGCACCGTCTGCAGGCCGGCATTGGCGCTATGGTTGCCGTTTTGGGAGGCATTGACGTGCTGGTATTCTCTGCCGGTGTCGGAGAGAACTCGACTGAAGTGCGCGCTGCGGTTTGCAAGCCGCTGATTTTTCTCGGCCTCAAACTCGATGATGCCGCCAACGTGCAGCGCGCCCCTGATGCAGACATCGCAACGCCGGATTCGGCGGTTCGTATTTTGATAATTCGGGCCCAGGAAGACTGGGCGATCGCGAAAGAGTGTTGGCAGCTCACGCAGGTGTTCTCCTAATGAGCATGGCGCAATCGTGATGAATACGCAGGACCAGCTGCGACAGGCAGTCACCGAACTTCAAGGACAGACTTATGGAATCGGCGACTATATGGCTCAATGTGGAGCCAAGGTAGGAGTATAGAGGTGAAAGACCTCTCGGTATGGCTCGACCGGATAGCCCTTCGCTTTCCAGGCCGCCAACCCACCCTTGAGGAACTGAATCCGGGAAAAATGCATGGCCAGAGCTCGATGCAAAATTGCCCGGCTGGTCTTATCACCAGGACAGGTACAGTAAACAACCGCTTCTTTCTCTTTCGGGATCAGTGACGGCGTCTCAAGCACTTCTTTTGGCGGAATCCTCCGTGCGCCAGG
>QHPY01000144.1 GCA_003219215.1 Verrucomicrobiota bacterium
CGATTGCGCAGGCGCGATTGAAATCGAGCGAGATGCCGGCCTTGTCGGCCGCGATCAACGCGAGGATGACCTGAGTCACGTCGCCGCCCGCGAGGTAATGCGCTTCCAGCGGATCGCTCGGCACTTCAATGCCCGCTTTCACCGCGGTGATGCGATTGTCGACAATCAATCCGACCGGCACGCGTCGAAGGCGCATCCCGATCATTTTGCCCATGCCGACCGGCGCATTGGCGATGCGCGCCCGGAGCCAGATCCCGAAAAAGTTGAAAAGAACGATCGCGAAGACGAAACCGAAAACAGCGAGCACCGCGATTCCGACAAGATAAAGAGCGTCCATAGGTAGAGAAAGCTAGACAGGATTAACAAGATTCACACGATTTTTGTTCCTTAGAAATCCCATTTAATCCGGTTAATCCTGTCTTCTCGTCTGGTGCAGCTTTTCGTTGCAATCCGCGCGAGAAGGAATACGCATTGCGCGTTATGACGAGAACGAAGGTCGCAGTGGTGGGCGCTTCCGGTTACACCGGTGAAGAGCTGGTGCGTCTCTTGCTCGCGCATCCTCATGTCGATCTTGTCGCGGCGACGTCGCGACAATTATCCGGCAAATCGCTGGCGGACGTGTTCCCGCGCTTCGCGCATCAGAAAACTGCGAACACGCTCAAATTTTCCGATCCCGACCCAAAAGAAATCGCGCGCGGGGCGAATCTTATCTTTCTCGCACTTCCGCACGGCCTCGCTGCCGAATTTGCGAAGCCACTTTTGTCGGCTGGCGCGCGCGTTATCGATCTTAGCGCGGATTTTCGGGTAAAGGACGCCGCTGTTTACCAGGAATTTTATGGTGACGATCATCCCGCGCCCGATTTGTTGGGCCAATCGGTTTACGGTTTGCCGGAGATTTACCGGGAAAAAATCCGGGAGGCGAAGCTGGTCGCCTGTCCAGGTTGTTATCCGACCAGCATTCTCATTCCGTTGCGACCGTTGATTCGCCGGAGAGCGATCGATCGTAAAACAATTTTGGCAGCAAGCATGAGTGGCGTCAGCGGCGCCGGTCGAAAAGTCGAACCGGATTATCTTTTTTCTGAATGCAACGAAAGCGTGCGGCCCTACGGCGTTCCGAAACATCGACATCTCTCCGAGATCGAACAGGAATTGTCGATTTTGGCCGGCGAAAAAATTGTGATTCAATTCACGCCGCATCTCGTTCCGGTAAATCGCGGAATCGTGACCACGATTTATTCCGATATCGCTGGGAATGTTGTGAAGATGGATCCGGCAGTGCTTTTTAATGGCGCCTACGGCGAGGAGCCGTTTGTTCGTTTGCTTGGCGAGGAGCGTCTGCCCGATACCAAAAACGTTGTCGGCACAAATTTCATCGACATCGCCTGGAAGATCGACAAGCGCACGCGTCGTCTCGTGGTCATGAGCGCGATCGATAACATCGTCAAAGGCGCGAGCGGCCAGGCTGTTCAATGCATGAATCTGATGCTCGGTTTCCCCGAGACCGCTGGGCTGATTTGAAAAATCCTTTTCGACAAATTTCCGGTTCGATGTGCGCGCCGCGCGGTTTCAAATGCGCCTCGGTTTTCTGCGACATCAAGAAGCTGGGAACGGGCAAAGGTTCAGAGAAGGGACAAAAGCGCGATCTCGCTTTGATCGTTTCCGATGTCCCGGCCGCGGTGGCGGGAGTATTTACAACGAACCAGATCTGCGCCGCGCCGGTGAAAGTGAGCCGAAGAGCTGCGGCGAAAGATTTCGCGCGTGGAATCGTCGTGAACTCCGGGAATGCAAATGCGGCAACCGGCCCGCGAGGCATGAGAGACGCGCGCAGCATGATCCAGCTCGCGGCAAAAGCCTTATCTATTAATGAGAACGACGTTCTTGTCTGCTCGACTGGCCGGATCGGCGTCGCGATGCCGATGAAAAACATTGAAGGTGGCATCCGCGCGTGCGCGACGCGCATCGCAAGATCTATATCGAACGCGCGACAGGTTGCCGAAGCAATCATGACGACTGACACGCGGCGCAAAGAAATCGCGGTCGAATTTAGGATCGGAAGATCGACAATCCGGATCGGCGGGGTTTGCAAAGGCGCCGGGATGATTCAGCCAGGAATGGCAACGATGCTTGGGTTCATTGCCAGCGACGCGGCGATTGAACCTGCGGCGCTGAAGCGCGCACTCAAGATCGCGGTTGAGCAAAGTTTCAATCGAATTACGGTCGACGGCGACATGAGCACGAATGATTCAGTCATCGCGCTCGCGAATGGACTCGCCGGGAATTCGAGATCCCAAATTCGGCGTTCGCAATTTCAGAATGCGCTGAATCATGTCTGTCTCGAGCTGGCGAAAATGATCGTGCGCGACGGCGAAGGGACCTCGCGATTTGTGGCGCTCCATCTTCGCGGTGCGCGCAATGATCGCGAAGCGGGATCTGCTGCGCGGGCGATTGCCAACAGTTCGCTCGTGCGGACGAGCTGGGGCGGCGGCGATCCGAACTGGGGCCGTATTCTCTGCGCGCTCGGATATTCCAAGGCAGGCGTCGATGAAAGGATTGTCGATGTTGGTTACGCCCAACCCGGCAGCCACAAAATTGTTTTTGCATTTCGGCGTGGTCGTCCGACAAATGTCGCCTTGAAAACGCTGGCGAGAATTACTTCCGCACCCGAGTTCGATTTGCACGTCAATCTCCACCGCGGCCGCGGTGAGTTCGTGCTTTACGCGGCGGACCTGACTGAAGATTACGTCGCGTTCAACAAGGGCGACATCACTGATCCCGCGACGCTAGGCGGCTGAAATGGCAAAAATTAATGTAACCTGTTTCAACCCTCGCATGCCGCTTCGCGACTTCCTCTCGCTGGCCAGGGAGAGGATTGAGGTGAGGGCCGCGTAATTTCGACTGGAAATGGAAGAATTTATTTCGAAAGCGGCGACGTTGGTCGAAGCGCTGCCTTACATCCAGCGTTTCCGCAGCCAGATCTTCGTCGTGAAGTACGGCGGCAGTTTTATGGACTCGCCCGATCCGGAAGAGCGGCATCGCGTCGCGCGGGATCTGGTTTTTCTTGAAGCGGTCGGAATCAATCCAGTAGTGGTGCACGGCGGTGGCAAAGCGATCACGCGGGCGTTGGAGGAAGCGGGCGTGAAATCTGAATTCCTGCGCGGCTATCGCGTGACCGACGCCGCGAGTGCGGAAATCGTCGATCGTGTTTTATCACGCGAAATTAATCCCGACATTGTGAGGGCGATCCAGGATTTCGGCGGGAAGGCACGTGGTTTCGCCGGCCCGGATATTTTCCGGTGTCGAAAATTTTCGGCAAAAGATGAAAAGAATGGAGATGTCGATCTTGGATTCGTCGGCCAAGTTTGTGACGTCAACGTGGAGCCGCTCCGGGAGTGCATTCGACGAAGTGTGACGCCAGTGATTAGTCCCACCGCGCTCGGCGACAGCGGCAAAATTTACAACTGCAACGCCGACATCGCGGCGGCAAAAACCGCGATTGCGTTAAAGGCGCGCCGTTTGGTGTTCATGAGCGATGTGCCCGGGTTGCTCCGCGATCCACAAAATGACGCGAGTTTGTTAACTCACTTGGCAGTGGGTGAAGTGCCGCAATTGCGAAAGGCCGGCGTGATCGGTGAAGGAATGATTCCAAAAGTGGACAGCGCGCTGGCTGCGATTGAAAGCGGCGTTGAAAAAGTGCAGTTCGTCGACGGAAGAATTCCGCATTCAGTGTTGCTCGAAATTTTCACCGATGCGGGAGTCGGGACCGAAGTCGTGTTATGAGGATTGAAGAAAACGTTCAACGGTCCGAGCCGGACGGGCATTTAACGGCCGACGTCCAACGCTCAAATGCAGAGCATGTGCGTGAAGCGTTTGAGAAGTTTGTTGTTCCATCATATTCGCGATTCGATTTGGTCTTGGAGCGCGGCGAGGGGAGTTACGTTTGGGACGTCGACGGGAAGCGCTACCTCGACCTCGCTGCCGGAATCGCAGTCTGCTCGTTAGGCCATGCCCATCCCGAGATGACCAAAGCCCTGACCGAGCAATCGCAAAAGCTGATCCATGTCTCCAATCTATATTATAATGAGTTCCAGGGGTGGCTGGCGAA
>QHPY01000145.1 GCA_003219215.1 Verrucomicrobiota bacterium
CCACTCTCCCGCCAGTAATGCCTCTCGATTGCGTCGAAGCGCGGTGAGAACTTCCGGAAAAACGAATTGCAGACCGGTAACCAAAGCGGTCGATCCGATAATAACCAGGGTGATGATAGGCACCGGCCTCGTCTTGCCGCGTGAGAACCGATACAACTGAAGCGTGCAACCCAAGGAACCGATGGCCACCACGAGAGTGCCCAGCAGCCTGCGAATGATTTCGATTTTCTCGAACACCTTTACAACCTAACGAGAACAAGCTGAGCGACCGCGAGCGGAAGCGAGCTTTGCCTTCACTTTATACTTCATAATTTTTGCTTCATCCTTGCCGCGCAGCGGCTCGCGGTTCGCTGCATCGCCTGGTTAGACCTTCTCCCGCTGCCATGGCCCTGGCGCGCTAATCCATCGCGAAATCTTCCACTCACCGCCTGGTTGCGGCTGCCAGACCTCGAAGCTTTGGATGACACGATGAGCCATCCGGCCATCGGGTGAGTGCACCGTCTCTTGCCAAGTGTCGCGAACGACGGCTAGATCGTTCGAGACAAGAACCTCATTGATGGTGACTGTGTAAGTGCTGCGAAGGGCGTTGCCGTCCACCGTACCGTCAAAGGCGGCGGCGTTCTTAAACTCAGGGGCAGACGGAAACCACCCCTGCACACCAGCTGCCCAAATTTTGGCTTGGCCCGCGGCGTCGCTGCGATTGGCGGCGGCCCTCCAAGCCTCGATTGCCTGCCTGATCTGTCGCTCCACCGCGGCGCGATCTTCACTGGTCTGAGCACGCGCGGGCACTACGAACTCGCCGGCGAGATATGCGGCAAGAATGGCAGATGTAATGCGGAGAACGCGCGTCATTGAGGTCTAACGAGAAGTAGACCTATAAATTTACAAATGCACGTGAAAATGAAAATGCACGGCTCAAATCCATTTCTGGCTGGTCAGACTTCGTTCCCTTCGATAGGAGGGGAATATGGCCCCATCGTCGACGGATCCTGCGCATTACACTCTCTCGCTCGTAAATCACCGGACCGGACAACGACTCAGACTGGAAATGGTCGATCTCCCATTTCCCAGCCGCAGCTATCGTCTCCGCGTTAACCCCGTGAGATAAAGTGAAGCAGTACGTATACGTTTTGCGCTCGCTGGCAGATGGACAGTTTTATGTGGGACTAACCAGTAACCTGCCAGCGCGATTAGAGACACATAACGCAGGACTCGTAACTTCGACCAGATTGCGGCAGCCCTTAGAGCCTATCTATTGCGAAGGATGTTTAAATCGGAGCGACGCCGCGCAACGGGAGAAATACCTTAAGACCGCTTGGGGCAAACGCTATCTGAAAACGCGACTACGAAGGTATCTCACGGGGTGAGCGGGCTGATGCGACTCGATTTCATTGCTGCTGGAGCGCAAAAATCGGGAACGACAGCGCTGCATTATTTTTTGAAGAAGCATCCGCAGATCGCGCTCCCGGACCGGCCGATCGGAAGGGTTCAGTCTTGGCTACTGCCAGTCCGGCTCCGACCAATCGCAGGTGAAGTGACGCCGAGTTATTTGTATTGGAAACCGGCGATGGAACGGATTCGGAATTACAATCCGCTAATCAAACTCATCATCCTGCTGCGAAATCCGATCGATCGCGCATTCGCTCACTGGAACATGCAGCGTTTCAAAGACCGGGAGCCGCTCGATTTTCTGGATGCGCTCAAAGAAGAGCCGAGGCGGATCGCGCAGCCGTTGACGATCGAATCGCGGCGCTTTGCCTATGTCGATCGCGGTTTTTATTCCGAACAACTCGAACGCGTCTTCCAATTTTTTCCGCGAGAACAAGTCAGAATCGTGAAGTTCGAAGATTTTCGAGATCGCAAGCAGGAAACGCTGAACGGAATTTTCGAATTTCTTGGCGTGAAACCGCTGCGCGGTGTTCGCGACAAAGATCGAAATGTTGTCCCGTACGAGCGCGCGATGACGCCGGAGGAACGAAAATATCTTTCGACGATTTTTGCCGTTGAGATCGCGAAGCTCGAGCAAATGCTCGGCTGGAATTGCTCGGATTGGAAGGCGAGTGACAAGTGATGAGTGACGGGTGACGAGGTTTCGGATAGAACCGCTGGCATGAAAACAAAACCCCAGAATTATAAAGACCTTGTTGTTTGGCAGAAGGGAATTGCGTTAGCGAAAATCGTATACGGGCTAACACAGAACTTCCCGTCGGCAGAAAAGTTTGGATTGGTTTCGCAAATGCGGCGTGCGGCGGTTTCCATCCGATCGAACCTGCGGAGGGTCAAGCCCGGCATACTACGGGTGAGTTTGTCCAATTCATTTCGCACGCCGAAGGCTCAGTTGCAGAACTCGATACTCAACTCATTCTTAGCAACGAGTTGAGGTTTTGCGACCACGTCAGCACAGCTCCGGTTTTCGCGTTAATAGACGAGCTTCGTCGAATGTTAAACGTTCTGCGCCGCAAACTTGTCGCGCGCCAATAACTCTTCGCTCATCACTCGTCACCCGTCACTTGTCACTTCGTTGCTTAAAGCGCGGCTTTTTATTTGCATTGCCGCCCAGCAATGCTTTCGAGCGAAAAATGCGGGCGCCTTGCGATAAAAAAAAAGTGCGCAGCTCAGGAGTCAAAAAGGAGGAACCATCCGGCCGCGGGTTAAAATCGAGGAGCAAACGGCCGTTCTCATTCAAGAGGCGCGTCCGAATGTCGTTGATGAAAAATTCCCAATCGGCGGGTGACCATTCAACACCATCGCGGACCCGGCCGATCCGGTGAAAACAAATCCGGTGCGCCGTCACGAGATCGAATCTTCCGCCGAGATCAGGCAGGGGAGTTTGCCGTTGGATCCGACCGATGACGCGTGGAACATCGAGTAGCGCGGTCGTGGCGCGGAAAAGCGGCTCGTTATCGGTGTCGAAGCCGAGGACCTGATGGCCGAAGAATTTGCAGACGTAAAGGAAGTAACCGGCGCCGCAGCCGAGATCGACAATGCGCATCGGCGGGGTGCGGTCGAGCCAAAGGTCTTGCGCGCGCTCGATGTTGATCTCGATCCAATAAACGACGTCCTCGAAACGATTGATCCGCGGCGAGCCTGGCCGATAAGGGTATTGTTCGCGCAACTTTTCGAATTGTGCGCGATCAAGGGTGTCGAGAATGGGACGCCGGTTGACGGGATGCGTCCGACGACTGAGATGTTCGAACGCGCTGGCGAATAGATCAGGCGAAAGTAACTTCTGAAGCTTGCGTGAGAATCTCATTGCTAGATTACCTCATCTATAACACTACACGTCAGGCGCGTGGACTGCGCAGGAGGGTGCGAGAGCACACTTGGCTTGTCAGAGGCTCGCAGGGCCGTCCAGCGGCGGCCACGCTTAGCTCCGCACGCGAGCGCTCGACCCGCGGTACCCTGTTCGCGTCTGCTGCGCTGTGATAGCATCCGGCGTTGATATATGACAAGAAAATCTACAGCGTCACGCGGCGTAGCACGCGGGGCGATAACGGCCTTGAGCCGGTATGTTGGCGCACTTTGTGCGCTGGCCTCCACAGCAAAACTTTTCAAGGGCGGCATCGCTCGCGCATTTGTGATATTCTGGCGGTGGAGGCTAGTGCAGAAAGTGTGTCAATCGCCTGCCAACTAATGCTGCGCGCTAAATGACGGACTTTGCTGATCAGGGGTAACAGATGCAACAAGCGAAACGAATTCTTCTCATCGGCCTCGGGCGTTGGGGTGCGAATCATCTCCGGGTTTTGCAATCGATGCCAATCGAACTTTTCGTGGCTGAGCACGATCCGAAACGATTGAATTCTTCCGGCGTTGCCCAAAGCCGTCGCAGCGCGGATGGGCATTCTCTTTTTCCGGTCGTCGATGCAGCGGTCGTTGTTACTCCGGCGCAGACTCATTTTGAAATCTGCCGCGACTTGCTCGAAGGCGGCAAGGACGTGTTTGTCGAAAAGCCGATCAGTTTAAAATCGACACAGGCAAAGGAATTGGTGGAGCTGGCGAAACGCAACGGACTGATTTTGCAGGTGGGACACATATTCCGGTTCGATCCGGCCTCGGTCTGGATGCGCGACGCGATTGCGCAGGAGCGCTTCGGCGAGATCAAAATGCTGCGCGCAAATTTCAGCGGCTTTAAGCGTCCACGCCAGGACACCGGCGTAACGTTCGCCGACAGCATTCATTTTATCGATCTGTTCAAGTTTCTTCTCGGAAAATCGCCGCGGCGCGTTCATGCGGTGATGCGGAATTTTCTGGGACGCGATGGCGAGATGGATGACGAATCACTCATTGTCCTGGAATACGATCGCGGCGGCGGCGCTCCGATTTTGGCGACAATCGAGGCCGGTTACCATTTACCCGGGAAAATGCGCGAGCTGACGATTGTGGGTAAAGATTCTTCCGCGGTCTGCGATTACAACGTGGCCCAATACAAAATTAAAACATTCGAAAACCGGCACGTCAGGGACGGCGCGGAAATAAAAGCGATGGAAGGCGCGATGCATCAACTCGAGTTTCCTCCGGAAGAACCACTGCGCGCGGAGTTGGCTGCCTTTCTCGATGCGATTGAAACGCGGAGCCGGCCGTTGGTTGATGGCGCGGATGGAATGGAAGCCGTGCGAGTGGTGGAAGCCGCGGTCGAATCGGCGCGCGCTGCAAAGTGGATCGACATCTCCGAGTAAGTCGCGCTCGAACAAAATGAAAAAGGTTCCGCTTTCCCGCGTGTTCGTGAACGACGAAGTCCGCGAGGCCGGAATTCGCGCAATGAATTCCGGCTGGTACATCCTGGCGAAGGAATGCGAAGCGTTCGAAGCCGAGCTGGCGGCGTACGTCGGGACGAAAGAAGCAGTGCTCTGTTCGTCGTGGACGGCGGGCGCCCTGATGTTGCATCACGCGATGGGCCTTTGTCCCGGCGACGAGATTCTGGTTCCGTCGCATACCGCGTTTCCATCGATCGAGCCGATGATTCATCGCGGCGCGCGACCGGTCTTCATCGACATCGACGAGACTTACTGCATCGATGTCGATCTTCTGGAAGCGTCGATGACTTCGCGCACGGTCGGAATTCTTCCGGTCCATCTTTACGGACATCCCGCCAACATGGATGGAATTTTCCTGGCCGCGAAGAAACACGGGCTTTGGGTGGTAGAAGATTGCGCCCAAGCCTTCGGCGCGCAGTATCGCGGCCAACGCGTCGGCTCGATTGCGGGCGCGGGCGCGTTTTCTTTTTTTCCATCGAAGAATCTCACTGTCATGGGGGACGGTGGTTGTATTACGACGAGCGATTCGGCGCTCGCCGGCAAACTACGGATGCTGCGCGATCACGGCCGGAAATCGAAATACGTGCACGACTTCGTTGGTTACAATTTCCGCTTCAACGAAATTCAAGCTGCGGTCGGCCGAGTCGAGCTGCGCAACATCGACAACTTGAATGAACATCGGCGAGGCGTTGCGGCGCGTTATAACGATCGCCTGGAAGGCGTCGTGCGAACTCCGCCAGAGCGGCCGTGGGCCCGCGCGGTTTATCACATGTATGTGATTCGGACCGAGCGGCGCGATGCGCTGGCTGAATTCTTAAAAGGCAAAGGCATCGGCACCGGAATTCATTATCCGGTGCCAAACCATCAACAGCCCGCGATCATGAAACTTTATTCCAACTTGCCGCGGTTGCCGAAAACCGAAGTGGCGGTGAGCGAAATTCTTTCGCTCCCGATTTACGGCGATCTTCCGATGGAAGATGTCGATTATGTTTGCGACGCCGTCCTGGAATTCTTCGGCAAGAAATGACGACGCCGGAACTGAGCGTTGTCGTTCCCTGTCACAACGAAGCGGAAAACCTTCGCCCGTTGCTTTCGGCGATTCACGCAGCTGTTGATCCGCTCGGTTTGGATTTTGAGGTTGTGATCACGGACGATTGCAGCACCGACGATTCATGGCGCATTTTGCAGGAGCTGGCTGCGACCGATCCGCGCTTGCGCGCGCAACGTTTCAAATTTAATTGCGGCGAATCGGCCGCGAGCTGGGCCGGAATGCAAGCGGCGCGGGGCGACTATATCGCTACGCTCGATGCCGATTTACAAAATGACCCCAAAGATTTGCGGGCGATGATGGAAGCGCTGAGCGGCTCCGATTGCGTCTGCGGCACGCGGGTTGAAACGCGCGGCGAAGGAGACAGTTGGCTTCGAATTGTTTCGTCGCGCATTGCCAACTGGGTGCGCAACAAATTGTCCGGCGAGAACGTCACGGACGCGGGCTGTACCTATCGCGTGTTCAAGCGCGAATGCATCGCCAACATAAAA
>QHPY01000146.1 GCA_003219215.1 Verrucomicrobiota bacterium
GCCGAGCGCGGTTGGTTATCAGCCGACGCTCTCGGCGGAGATGGGCGATTTACAGGAGCGAATCACCTCGACCAAGAAAGGTTCGATCACTTCGTTCCAGGCGGTCTATGTTCCAGCGGACGATCTGACCGATCCCGCGCCCGCGAACACGTTCGCGCATTTGGATTCGACGATCGTGCTCGAGCGCTCAATCGCTGAACTTGGAATTTATCCGGCGGTCGATCCGCTGGCTTCGACATCCAAATCGCTCGCGCCCGAAATTGTCGGCGAAGAACATTACGGCGTCGCACGCGGCGTACAGAAAGTCTTGCAACGCTACAAAGATTTGCAGGACATCATCGCCATTCTTGGAATGGACGAACTAAGTCCGGAGGACAAACTCACCGTTTATCGCGCGCGCAAGATTCAAAGATTTTTGAGCCAGCCATTTCACGTGGCAGAAGTCTTCACCGGCACCAAAGGCCAGTACGTTCCGATCTCCGAAACAGTGCGCGGGTTCAAAGAAATTCTCGATGGCAAACATGACGAAGTTCCCGAAGCGAACTTCTACATGAAGGGCAACATAGACATGATCAAAGAGGGTTAAATTGTTGAATCGTTACATCGTTAAAATGTATCCCAATTCGCAGTTCATCTTTGTAACTCTTGCAACCTCTTAACTTTATCCATGGCCACTCTGAAATTGGAAATCGTTACGCCGGAAGAGAAAATTTATTCCGAGGACGTGGACATGGTCACATTGCCCGGTTCCGAAGGCGAGCTCGGTATTTATCCGAAACACGTGCCGGTGCTGACGACTTTGAAACCGGGCGAGCTGCGCGTAGTCAAAGATGGACGTGAAACTGCGATGGCGGTTGGCGAAGGTTTCGTCGAGATCAAAGCGGACGGCGTTTCAGTTTTGACCGACATGGCGCTTGAGTCTGAAAAGATCGACATCGCCGCGGCGGAAAAGGCCGTGGAACGTGCGCAGGCAGCGATGAAAGAAGATCACACCGCGGAAGAAGTCGCCGCTATTCAGGCATCGCTGCAAAAAGCACTTGCGCAATTGCACGTCAAACGCCGTCGCCACCATGGATAGCGCACGCGTCTCGCGTGTTGGTTTCCGCGTCTCGCAGAAACAGTCTTTGTTCTGCTAAGTTATCGCTGTGCAAACACCGGAGATTCTCGGAATCATCGCGGGCAACGGCGTTTATCCACGGATTCTGGCTGCCGCCGCTCGCAAAGGAGGCGTAAAGAAAATCGTCGCGGCCGCGTTTATCGACGAAACCGATCCGGAGATTTCGCAACATGTCGATGTTGTTGAGTGGTTGCGGGTCGGACAATTGGGGCGACTGCTCAAATTTTTTCGCGAGCACGAAGTTCATCGCGCGATCATGGCTGGTCAGATTGCGCCGAAGAACCTTTTCGATTTGCGGCCCGATGTGAGGGCTTTGGTGGTGCTCGCCAAACTTAAACAGCGCAACGCGGAATCTATTTTCGCCGCGATTGCAGACGAGCTCGCCAAGGTGGACATCGACCTTTTGCCGGCGACAACTTTCCTGGAAAATGAACTCGCTGCGAAAGGTTTAATCGCCGGAGCAAACTTATCGCGCGCCGAAGAGGATGATGTCGATCTTGGCTGGAGTGTCGCGAAGGAAATCGCGCGGCTCGACATCGGCCAAACCATTATCGTCAAAAACGGAACCGTCCTGGCGGTTGAAGCGTTCGAAGGAACGAACGACGCAATCAAACGCGGCGGCGCACTCGCGCGCGAAGGCGCAGTTATGATCAAGGTAGCCAAGCCAAATCAGGACATGCGCTTCGACGTTCCAGTGATCGGGATTGAGACGGTCAAAGTGGCCGCTGAATCAAAGCTGCGCGTCATCGCAATCGAATCAGGAAAAACGTTGTTGCTCGAACGCGACGCGATTGTCGATCTCGCACAACGTGCGAACATTTCGATCGTGGCTCGCTAGTTGCAAGCGGCGCTCGAAAATCGCCTTGCTAGAACCAAGTGCAGTCTGATCTTCTCACGTATGAGATACCGGCCGCCGACGGTTAAGCTGCCAATGCCTGCTGAGAAGATTGACGGACAGACTGTGACGTTCAGGCCGGTGAGGGACGGAATAGATTCGGAAGTATCGGGTGTAATGCAAGTCATCGAAAACGCGAACGGATTCAATGTTAATGCTTCGTACATTGTTAGTCAGGATCCACCGTTGTGTCGCGTTTATTGGTTTGATCAGTCTGAGATCGATGCAATCGCCAGGTCGGCGGTCAAAGAAAAGCGACGTATCCTGATTATTGATGACGACCGGAAAAGCACCAACCTGGTCAAAATACTTCTCGAAAAGGCCGGCTCCTATCTCGTGCTCGAAGAGAACGACGCTACAAAGGCCCATCAAAGTGCCCAGAATTTTAAACCGGACGTGATCTTGCTAGACATCATGATGCCAAAGACAGACGGAGGCGAAGTAGCCGCACAAATCGAAGCCGATCCGGAATTGCAGAGAACGCCGATCATCTTTCTCACCGCGCTAGTTACGGAACCTGAGACAAAAACTGGCCTCCGCATCCAAGGGCATCGATCTCTCGCCAAGCCGATCAACATTCCCGAGTTGATCAACGGGATTGAAGAAATCTACGCGCGCAATAGCGCGCGATCCTTTCAGTAGATCGTTACTGGAAACTGAAGATTATGCGAGCAGCGCAATATTGATGACTCTGTAAGGAATAATGCGTTTCATGTGGGAACTCCTTTGTGGGTTTGATACAGGCATAAGAAAACGTGCCAATCCGATCAGGTTCTTGAACGTTTCCAAAAGACAACGGCGGCAATAACCATCGCGCCGATTGAAAACCAGTCGGCAATGATCCACTGGTTACGATCGAGCTGGAGGACGAAGATTGGATTAAATATAATCGCCAGCGTGGTAAAAATGCACAGCCACAACATGCGCTTCATTTGAAAAGATGTGACCGCAGAATAAGCAAACACCGCACAGCAAACCCAGCGCAGCAAAGTGTAAAAACTGTCAGGCTGTTTCTCAGCCGCAGCGAAAACGAGCGTCACCGCTGCAATTACCCAAGCGATGTAGAGTAGAAGAATCGTGCTCTTGGCTTTCATTCCTGCGGAAGCGAGGACTTTCCATCATCGCACGCTAGCTGCAATCGGCGCTCGAAAATCTAAAGTCTGAGTTCGTTTCGGGGTCTTAGCTCAGTTGGTAGAGCGCTTCAATGGCACCAATGGTCGGGTATTTGCGCCCATGTTTCCCCCACGTGCTCTCAAATGCCAGCAATGTGGTCCGTTCGCGGCGAGCTCGGACTCCAACTTGTTACCACCTACCCGCCGGCCCCGGAATAATAATCTCATTCATAGGTGATTGGCACTTGAACTTGCGACAGCGTTCCTGGTTTGAACCGCCACCTTTTCAGCGTGTTGGTTGTCACCTTATCGAGAATTTGGTTGCCTGTGCTTCGTGCCATCGTCGCGCTGGTAACCCTGCCGCTCGCGGTATCGACGACCAGAACGCAAACACCGCTACCACTTATATGGGCATTCTTCGCTTGGTATGGATAATCGGGAAGAGGAGCATTAATTGCCACAGCTTTTAGAGCCGACAATGTTATCGGGATCGCCGGGGTAGATTCGGGCGCTTTGGGTTCGGGCACCTCCGGTTGCACAATGGTCGGCCTTACAGGTGTCTTTCTTTCCACTGTCGCAGCGGGCGTTGCCAGCGTTTTTGGATCAGGCGTCTGCTTAACAATCGGAGCAGGCTTTTCACTTGGTGTCCCGGCTGAAATTTCGATGCTTGGCTTCTCCGCGTCAGGCATTGCCATTGGCGTTGCCTCCGTCCTCTTTGAAAGTTCCGGAAGAGGCGTCGGTTCCGGAAGAACGGTCGGGGCCGCATCTTGGGCTCGCGCTAACGGTGACCGGACGAGCGCAAGACCGATGTACAGGACAATTTGGAGGATTCCTCTGTGGACGCGCGTCGACGACGCTCTCCGCAGCCTCCCAGTGACATCAAATAACCGGTCACGTCTGCCTTCTGCCGTCGCCCTGACTACCGTCATCTTCCCCTTTGCTGGCTGCCGCCTTTTTCGGCGATTCTCACTCCTTGTCCGGCTCGAAACTACAGGTAAAAAATCAGTGCGCAAAGAGGATTTGCCGATACATTCCGAGTCGATTTTCCTTCGCAAGCGGGGTCTTAGCTCAGTTGGTAGAGCGCCTCAATGGCATTGAGGAGGTCAGGGGTTCGAATCCCCTAGGCTCCACGTTGAAAAATGGAGCCGACATCTAATAAGAGGGCATCATTATCGGGATGCACTAGCAGGGTGCGTAATCCCCTAGGCTCCACTTTGAAAAATGGAGCCGACATCTAACAAGAGGGCATCACTAGCGGGATGTACTAGCAGGGTGTGCGTAATCCCCTAGGCTCCACTTTCATTTTCGATTTTCCATTCCCAATTCCCGCTTTAGCGTTCGTTTAATCACGCGCGAGGCGATGCAAGGCGAGCAACAATTCATCGACGGCAAAATTGTTCGCGGCGAGGCTCCGCTCAATCTCGAGATGCCGTT
>QHPY01000106.1 GCA_003219215.1 Verrucomicrobiota bacterium
GACTCGGCGGTTACAAGTCGACTTCGGTCAGTGGCAAGGTTGAACCGCAGCAGCAGTCGTTTCTGGCGGCGCGCCTGGAGAAAAGCGTCGGTCCTGAGCCTGGTCAATCGTTCACCAATTCGTTAGGGATGAAGTTCGTTCCGCTCGCCGAAGTTCGCATATCGGTGTGGGAAACGAGGGTGCAGGATTACGAAGCGTTTTCCCGCGCGAGCGGACGGCATTATGAACGAGCCGACTTTCAGCAGGCGCCGACCCATCCGGTGGTGAAAGTGAATTGGTTCGACGCGATGGCATTCTGTAAATGGCTGACCGACAAGGAGCGGGACGAAAATCTGATCGAAGATCGACAATCCTATCGGTTACCGACTGATCGGGAATGGAGCCTGGCTGTCGGGTTAGCCAACGAGAGCGGCGCGACGCCGCAAGCGCGTGATGGCAAAATCAAAAACGAGTTTCCGTGGGGCAAACAATGGCCGCCGCCCGCCGGCGCGGGGAATTATCCAGCCGGCGCGGGACAACGTCGCGGCACGACCATGCCGGTAGGAAGCTTCAAGGCGAATGCGTTAGGCCTCTACGATCTCGGGGGCAACGTTTGGGAATGGTGCGCCGACACTTACAAAGGCGGCAGCAGTGGGACCGGCCGCGATTGGGGAGTTCTCCGCGGTGGTTCCTGGGCGACAAGCAATCGTTTGGAAATGCAATCCTCGTATCGCAATGTCGTAGATCGGAACGAACGCGACGTGATTTACGGATTCCGATGTGTGCTCGCGCCGGAAAGCAGCGACCGGATTGACAACCGATAGGTTTTTGTCATTTCGGTGCCAGCGCCGCCTGCAAGCGATCGAGAAATGGAATCTGCGCAGGGTTTATTTTCCGCCGCGCAATTTCTTCCGGAAAAAATTCGGCGCGATCGATCTCCGGAAACTCCTTAAAGTTTCCTGAGTGCGGTGGCCATTCGATTTGGAACTTGTTCGAGCGCAATTCAAATGACTCGGGCAAATCGCCTTCGACTGCCCAGGCGTGCACCGTCTTCCCGCCTTTTTGTTTGATCGAGCCTAGCGGAATCCAGTTTCCGGAGGGTTTGATTCCGAGCTCTTCTTCAGCCTCAATCCGGGCGCGGGTTAACAAGTCCTCGCTCGGGCCGGCTTCGCCTTTTGGAATTGTCCACACTCCGTCATCTTTTCTGGCGAAGAACGGGCCACCGGGATGCGCCAGCAGAACTTGGATAGTGTTGTTACGGCGAAAGATGAGCAGGCCGGCGCTGATACGGCTGCGTTTTTGTTTTTGCGGTGGCGGCGAATCTTCCACGCCATCTTTCAACGGCAGACTCGCGCCCGTTGCAAGTCAACGAATGATCCCGAGCGATCCCAATGTTGCCGGATCGATGCCGGATGTGATCGGCAGAAGATGATCGCGCTGGTAACGCGCGATCGCGGCGCGGGTGAGCTGGCCCATGGTGCCGTCGATTGCGTAGGTGTAGTAACCGAGCTGCTGCAATTGCGCTTGAACACTGGCCACGATCTGGTTCGGTGAAAGCCCGTCGTAGCCATAAATCGGTTCGTTGTACTCATAATAAGAGTACGGATCGTAACCCCAGGCCGGGTACCACCACCCGTCATACCAACCCCACCAGCCCCAGTCGAAAAAGATGATGGCGACGCAGTGGTTTCTCCACCAATTAGAGCCATGGTGATGGTGACAGTTGTTCGCGTGGTTCAATCGCGCTTGCGCAGTGCTGTCGCGGTTCCCGGTCCAATGGCGAAGACGAGTGGATGTTTGCGGATCGAGCTTGTTTTTGGCGAATGCGTTTAGTGTGGAAGGCTGACGCGAATTGCCGGCCTGACGCAGATTGCCCGTCTGATGCAAATTGCCGCCGCGTTGAAGCGCGTAACCACTATTGAGGCTGTTCGCGCCCGAATGCAATTGATGACGTAATACGGAATTGCCGACTGGCGGATAATTCAGGGTGCGATTGCCGTTTGGATAACTAACAATCGCTCGGTACGGCATTGCGCCGCCGGAATAGTGTGGCATCCCGTTGAAATGCGGAGCCACCGTTGTCGTTGGTGTTGCGGTTGAGCTATGATGCGGCGCCGCCCCACCAGAATTCGAACCTGCGTTTCCGTTGCCTTTGACCGTTGCGTTACCAGCTAAGCCAAGTGCCACCACCGCCACGGCTGCCAGGGATTTTTTCATAAACACGACCTCACCAATCAAACCATTCTACCTTGTTTTGGTTGCGCTTTCCTACCCCGATTTTGAGCGAATTACTTCTTGAGGGTGCGAACGTAAGCTACCAGGGCTTTGATCTCGTCGTCGCTCAGTTTGCCACCGAACGCGATCATCTTGGTCATGCCGTCTTTGGTCACGCCATCTTTGATTGCCGCCGCCGCTTCGGCGTCGGTGAACGATGACTGAATCTGGGCGTTGGTGAGGTCCTTGGCATTCAGGGCTTTTCCCATGCTGGTGTTCGCGCTCCCATCGGGCCCGTGACATTGCATGCAGTTGTTCGCCCAGTTCGTTTTTGGATCTGCGCCGCGCGCAGAGAACAGCACAAAAAAGCTTAAGACGATTGCGACGATGATTTTCATCGTTCGTCCAGTTTGCGCGCTATCAAGCAATTAATCTTGGCGTTTCCGGCCAAGTTCTTCGAGTAATTCGATCTGGATCTGCTGAATCTCGAACAGCCGATTGTATTGGCGACGCAGGAGGTGATCGATTTTTTCGTGCAAGTGCCGAATTTCTAGTTCGGCTTTAAGGTTGATCTTGTAATCGTTTTCCGCGCGCAAGCGATCGCGAGCCTCGGCCCGGTTCTGACTCATCATAATGACTGGCGCCTGGACGGCGGCCAAACACGAGAGAATCAAATTGAGAAGAATGAACGGATACGGATCGAAGGCTTTGGTGGCGAGCAAGACGACATTGGCGCCGATCCAGACGGAGATGACAGCGCCAAAGCTGATCAGGAATTTCCAACTGCCGCCGAATTCGGCGATGCGATCGGAGAGGCGTTCGCCAAAAGTAAGTTTCTTTTCGAATTGCTTCTCGATATCGCTGGAAACGATTTCGTGCTGCCGCAAGCTTTCGACGACTTCCTCATCGAGCGCGGAGAGTTCTCCGATCTCGTCCTGCAGCACTTCCTTGACGTATTCTTTGCGGCAATCGCCGATGTCATCGAAGCAAACGAATCCGGTACCATCCCATTCCGAATGGTGTTTCTTAATGCAGTCGAGCAGTGATGGCCGGATTACTTCGGCAATTTGCCCCTCAGTCGGAGATTTCGGCTTCTGGCAGATTTGGCAAACGCACGTTTCGCTCATGGTGATTAGATGTTGAATAAAGGCGCACTCGGTCGCCTTGTCGATTCCGTCTTGAACGTGCGATAGCGAATCTTAGATTGGACGCGCGCATGGAAGAAGCTGAAGTTCCTCTGGAAAATTTGCAGGAGCACGTCCATCACAGCGCCGAACACAGTGGCGAAACTTGGATTTCCTGGGTGGCACTGAGCACCGCTATCCTTGCCGTTCTGGCTGCGATCGCCGGACTTCTTTCCGGTAAACACGCCAATGAAGCAATGATGAGCCAGATTGAAGCGTCGGATCAATGGGGTTATTACCAGGCCAAGAGCATCAAAGCTGCCGTGCTCGATGCAAAAATTGCGCTCTCGAGCGCGCCTAACGAATCCGACGCCGCCAAACGCGACCGTTATGAAAAAGAGCAGGAGGAAATAAAAACCGAAGCCGAGCACAAGCAGGCGGAAGCCAAGTCCAATTTTCATCAACACGAAGTTTTCGCGCGCGGCGTGACCATGTTCCAAATCGCGATTGCGATTGCCGCCGTTTCGGCGCTAACGAGAAAACGCGGCTTCTGGATGGTCAGTCTTCTTTTCGGCATTGCCGGCTGCGTCTTTCTCGCGCTTGGTTTCGGTCACTGACATGCGCGTTCTCGCCATTGACGCTTCGCTCCGCAACACCGGTGTCGCAGTTATCGATGCAAACAATGGGAAAGCGCGCGCGCTTTACTTCGGGACGATCCACAATGGGCAAAAGCTGCGCTCGTCGTCGTGCCTGGTCGCGATTCGCGACCGCTTGATTGAATTAATCCACGAACACGAGCCGGATTGCTGCGCGCTCGAGTCCGTTATCTACGTGCAGAGTTACAAGACGGCGATTCTGCTCGGTGCGGCGCGCGGTGCGGCCATTCTCGCTGCCGCCGAAAATGGACTGCCCGTTTTCGAATATCCGCCGACACGAATCAAACAAGCGACGGTTGGTCGCGGTGGCGCCGGAAAAGATCAGGTCGCGTTCATGGTGCGCGCGCTTCTTGGTTTAACGGAAACGCCGGATGCTGATGCAGCTGACGCGCTGGCAATTGGTCTGACGCATGTGCGCGCGCAAGAAACGGTGCGGGTGGGAATTCCCGGCGCGACGCAGATATGAGCCCGCCTACACAAACCTCCGGCGTAACAAGCGATCTTCGAATCAGCTGGCTCGGCCAAATCAAATTCGCTGACGCGCTTGCGCTCCAGGAAGACATTGTTGCGAGAAAGCGCGAAGATCGCGCCGCTGCCGACGAAGTGCTCTTGCTCGAGCACGAACCGGTTTACACCATCGGGCGCACGCCGGACAAATCGAGTTTGTTAGGCGGAGCGCATTTGCCGCATCCACTTTTTGCGATCAACCGCGGCGGCCAGGCGACCTATCATGGACCTGGACAGCTCATGGGCTATCCGATCGTCGATCTTCGCCGCTGCGGACAGGATTTGCATCGCTACTTGCGCTGGCTCGAGCAAATCCTGATCGATCTTTTAGCTGAA
Source organism: Verrucomicrobiota bacterium (assembly GCA_003219215.1). Lineage (GTDB taxonomy): Bacteria > Verrucomicrobiota > Verrucomicrobiia > Chthoniobacterales > UBA10450 > AV40. The sequence continues at coordinate 4,817 of QHPY01000106.1, forward strand.
TTCCAAATCGCCGGCGCGCGCCGCGATGGACTCACTGGCGTTTGGATTG
>QHPY01000107.1 GCA_003219215.1 Verrucomicrobiota bacterium
TGCTCGTACAATTTGAAGATCCGGCCGTTGTAAAGCCGCAATCCTTCCCAAACCGCGTCGCCGCCTTGCACTGCCGAATCGAACGGACTGATCCCGGCTTTGTCGCGATGCACCAGCTGACCGTTGATGTTGACGATCAGATCACGGTTCTTGCGATTAAATTTCTGAAGCATCTCTATTGATCCATAGATTACACAGATTTTCGCGGATTATTCAGAAAGGATCTGGAAACGCATCTTTTTGAAATTCAAATCTGTGTAAATCTGCGAAATCTGCGGATGATCCTTTAACGCAGCCGTAATTTGTGGAGCTTCTTATAGCATTCCCGGCATTGCTCATAAATCTCGCGGAGCCGCTCCGGGACAACGCCTTCTCGTGGTGTGTAAGGCTGGAACGATGTCGAGCTTGCCACCTCGTCGTACCAATATTTTGCCCAGATGCCATCGGTGTCGCGCAATCCGGGCGGCCAGGAAAGCATCGCCGCGTCGAACGAAACCCCAATCGTCTCACAAAGCAGTCGCAATGTTCGCTCGGGATTTTGCAGAACGTCTTTTGCATCCACGATGGTCGGAACCGAGTTTGCTTGCCCGCGAACGAAATCGAAAATTTTGAGTTGCTGGACGAACCCGAGATCTTCCAGCGTCGGCTCGGGATTTTTTTTGATGTAAGAGAGAATTACTTCCCGCGGGTCGCGGATGAGGAAACAATTCGTAAGCTCGACCATCCACCCGCGATCGATCTCCGGCAGCAAGTGATGCACCATTTGTTTTTGGAAGAAGATTGGTTTGCCGGACGGAACCGCATCAGTCAGTTGATTAACAATCTTCCGCCAATCGATTTCGCCGTGTGCGATGACTTCTTCGGCACCAGGGTGTTCCTTGCCGGTCCTCTCTAAATAGTAGGCGTAAAACGGCTCATCGATTACGGCGGTGTCGGCGCGATTGCCCCACGCGCGCATCATGGCCGAGGAGATGTTCCGCGGACCTGACCACATCGCGATGCGAACCGGGGAGGAAGTCACGGCTAGCCGAAGATGAGAAGCTGAATCGAGTCGGGCAGATGCTGAGCGACATTGGTGACCACGCTGCCGCGAAGAAGGTTCGCCAGCGCGGTTCGCTGAGTCGCGCCGATGACGAGATAATCGACGCCCATGGTGGCGGAAAGATCGACAATCGTAGCGGCGGCATCCTGGCTCACGGCATAAACCGGAATGACGCAAACATCTCGCTCGGTCCCGAGCTTCATCATTAAAGACATGATCGCGTTCGCTTCCGGATCATCGTGCCATTTGGCGCGGCCGAGCCTTGCCGGACCGCCGGAGAAATAAACGGCAACTTCTTTGACATAGAGCACGCAAAGAGTCGCGTTGCGCAGTTGCGCTTCATCGAGTGCAAACCCGAGCACGGGCGTAATGCCGCGCGCCGCAACCATGATCTTCTGACCTTCCCGCAAACGCGGTTGCACGCGAGCTTCGAGATCGGGCGCAACCATTTGCGCGACTTCGCGCGTCACGGTCAGCGTGGTCAGACCCTGCCGTTTTAGCGTGTACGCGCGCAAGGCGAGTCCAGCGCCCAGAATCACCACCACGAAAAAGAGCGCGTCCGGTTTTGTGTGCGCCAACGTCAGCTCGACCAGGAACAAAATGCAAAACGTCACGCCGAAGAGAACACGATCGTACCAGGTAAAACCGACGGTGCGGTTGAATGCGCAGGAGCCGACATTCACCGTGATCGCGCCGACGACGCCGATCGCGTAGAGGCCAGCCAGCGCGGTGAAGTTTGCCACCAGAAGCAGGACGAGTGTCGGCACTCCGAGCCCGATGAGCAGCGGATAAATCGGAACGCCATGGCGGTTCAATCGCCGAAATTCCCGCGGCATCTCGCGATCCCGCGACATCATGTAAAGCAACCCAATCATTGCGACGATGGCGGTGTTGGCGGCGCTGAGCAGCAGGAGGAAGAAAACAATTCCGACAATCCAGCCGAAGAGATTACCGATCATCGGCGAAAATGTTGCGGTAGCGAATTGCTCGCCGATGAAACGCAACATGTCTTCGCTGCGTAATTGCAGGACGGAAGAGATCGATGACACGTCAGACAGGTGCAGGGTCTTTCCGAGTACTGATGGCAACGAGAGCATTGCCCATCCGAGCAAAGCGGTGCCGATTACAACTTCGATTGCCACCGGAATGATTGCCTTAAGCGATTCTCGCGCGACGCTTGGGCGATCCATGGTCGAGCCGGGATCGAGCTTCATAACGCCGGTCACGTTCGCGATCGATTCGGCGCCGGAGAGCGCGAGGATGACGCCAACAAATTGGACCCAAAGTGCCCCCAGACTTTCATGGCGCGGTTGAAGGAAATGCGTGGTCAGATGCGGCGTGCTAATCGCGATTAAAATAACGACCACGATCAACGTTGGCACCGCGAGCGCGACAGCAAGGCTACCGGAATGTTTCGGGCCGAAATAATTGATCATGCCCATAATCAAAAGAACCGCGATGGTGGTGAGCGCGATGTGATCGCGGAGAAATTTGATCCAGGCAATGTGTTCGGCACCGGAAGTGATATAGGTCAATGCCGACCAGCCGCTGAGTGCGGCAGTCACGGTTAAATCAGCCAACAAAAGAAGTGCGCCAATGACAGCGAGCAATCGCCCTTGCGAACGCGCCGCTGAGTAAACACCGCCGCCGTCGGGAAAATGGCGGCAGATCACAATGTAATTGATCCCGACCAAACCGGTCAGCGCACAGACCGCCAGGATGATCGGCAGAGACGAAAATCCGGCCGCCAAGAACGCAAGACTGATCACATAGGCCTTGCTCGTGCCCCAGTCCCCGTAAAGGAGCGCGGCGGCGCGTTTCCAATCGACATTGCGTGGGCGATGCACCGCGCCGCTCTCGGTAATAATCAAATCGGCCATTTGGCGTGGGATGACTGTTCACTGGGGCTTCCGGCGGTGACAAGCGGTTTATTCAGGAGCCCTGACGCACCGTCCGAAATAGTTCATCCTTTTGGAACTCTGCATGAATATGCTTAGGTCGACAATGTAGTATCGCGTCCGACTTTGTCCGATTTGACGGAACACGCCGCCGATTTCAAATTTCCGCCAGTTCTTTGTTTCGCTTAATGATTCGACCGGATCGAGTCAGCGGGGGAACCAATTCCTGAAATGGATCGGGGCGAACGATGCGCGGCATCGAGAGCATTTAATGGCTCCAGCCCGACAGCTAACCTCGTCGGCATCATTAAAGTGCAAGGGATGTCGTAAATCCGACTCCGCTTGAAGTGAGGCGCCTCGTCGCGCGAGTGCGCCTCGTTTGAGCCGAATTAATTGATACCAACAAACGTTAAGCGACCGCGAAATGTCGATTGGAAGCGCGCGGCCGCGATTTTGTACGGCGACTGGGGGACGAGCAAAGCCTACGTGATCGGGCTTGCCTTTGCCGTCGCCGGTTACGCTTCATTCTGGCTGATCGCGGCGATGTGCGTGCTGACCGCGCTGGTCGGGATTAATTACATGATCATCTGCCGCCTTTATCCGGACGGCGGCGGCGTGTATGCGAGCGTGCGCCATCGCAGCGAAGTGATCTCGATCGTTGGCGCGTTTTTGTTGGTCGCCGACTATTTGGTCACGGCGGCGATCAGCGCTTTGTCCGCGTTTCAATATCTCGGCGTGCCGCACCCAGAAAAATTTGCGGCCGCCGCGATCCTCGCGATTGGGTTGCTCAACCTGCTCGGTCCGAAACAAACCGGCGGGCTCGCGTTTCTCGTTTCCATCCCGGCCGTCATCGTTGTTATCACACTCGGACTTTTCTGTCTGCCGCACATGAGTGAAGCGTTTGGGCATCTTCAACCCTTGCATGGAGGGTTCGGCCAAAACTGGTTTGCCTTCGTCGGTATCGTA
>QHPY01000108.1 GCA_003219215.1 Verrucomicrobiota bacterium
GAAATTTCACAAGTTCGGCGCGGTCTTCCCGAGCGCGTTTCTGCGTCTGCTCCGGGCTTAACAGTTGCGATGTAACTGCACTCCGTTAAATCGCATCTGTTAAGCCCGGAGCAGACGCAGAAACGCGCTCGGGAAGACCGCGCCGAACTTGTGAAATTTCTTCAAGGTTCCGATATTCTGATTCTCGACACCCAATATACGGACGAGGAATATCAGGCGCACGTCGGCTGGGGCCACGGCTCGCTCAGCACTGCCATCTCGCTCGCAATCGATGCCGCTGTTCGAAAGCTCATTATTTTCCATCACGACCCGACGCACGATGACGAAATGATCGACAAGATGGTCCAGACCGCGCGAAAGCTGGCCGCGAAAAGCGAAAGTTATCTTGAGGTCGAAGGCGCGCGAGAAGGTGCGGAGATGACTCTGGATTAATTGCGAGTGCGTCAGTTTTCGAGTCGCTTGCGAAACGTGCAAATTCAGCTTTAGGTCTTGTCCCCCGCGCTTTTGCCTCGTGGTGTAATGGTAGCACAAGAGATTCTGGATCTCTTTGTCTAGGTTCGAGTCCTAGCGAGGCAGCCAATCCCGAACCTATCGATGGGCTGTTGCTCAAGAGTTACCGATCTGATTCCGATCGCCGCGTTTTTTTTGAAAAAAATCCTGCAGCAGCGCTGCACACTCTGCCTGTAAGACACCGCTCGTGACCTGGCAACGATGATTTAGCGCCTTGTGTTGGAGCAAATTCATTACCGTGCCGGCGGCCCCGGCGCGGATATCGGAACACCCAAAAATCACCCGTCGTATCCGGGTGTGAACGATCGCGCCCGCGCACATCGGACAAGGTTCCTTTGTCACGTAAAGATCGCAGTCAGTCAGGCGCCAATCGCCTAACGCTGCCTCAGCCGCGGTCAACGCCAGCATTTCGGCGTGGGCGGTCGCATCTTTGAGCAGCTCGACTTGATTGTACGCGCGCGAGATAATTTTCTCTTCCCGAACAACAACCGCGCCGACTGGAGCTTCGTCAGCGGCGCGCGCTTTCGCCGCCAAGCGTAACGCCTCGTGCATGAAGGTTTCGTCCAATTCCATCGTCAACACCGTTTGCCTAACGATCTCGGAAGATCGACATCTTCGTCGAAAAGACACGTCCACGGAGCCTTAAGGCAGCGAAGTAAGGGTACTGCAATGAAAAAGCTATTCTTCATCCTAACGATCTTTTCTTTATCACTAACTGGGGCGAATGCGACCGAACAGGAGACAGTGAACCGGTCTGCCAACACGATCAGGGAATTCCGGCACATGCCCGAAAAAGGCATTCCATCGAGAATTCTCCGAAATGCACGGGGACTTGCCATCATCAGCGTGGTAAAAGCCGGCTTCATTGTTAGCGGGAAAGCTGGCGAAGGCGTGGTGGTGGCGCGAACGGGGCGTGGCTGGTCGGGGCCGTCATTCATTGGCACGGGCGGTGCCGGTTGGGGACCGCAAATTGGCGCGCAAGTGACCGATTTTGTGATCGTGCTCAACAACGAACGCGCCGTTCGCGCATTTTCCAAGGGAGGAAACGTGACGCTGGGGGCGGACGCGAGCGTTGCGGCCGGACCCGTGGGACGCGCTGCGGAAGCCGACGTTACTGCGAGGGCGGCAATTTACACTTACAGTAAGACAAAAGGCCTTTTTCTGGGTGCTTCACTGGAAGGCGCTGTTATCGGAACCCGCAAAGACGCGAATGAGCGTTATTATAGGCGACCGGTGACTGCTTACGACATTCTGCATGGACGTGTCGCCGCTCCAGCGGGGGCAGCCAATTTGCGGGCCGCTCTTGGCCGCTGAAAAGATCGACGACGACGCGGGCGATTGATCCGACAAGGCGTCAATTCGCCCGCTCTGATAATTTGCTTTACAAGCAAGTCGACGCCTCGGCAGTTTGGGCGGGTGCGCTGGCTCACGACACTTTGTTTTGTGTTTCTTTGGATGCCGACGAGTTGGGCGCAGCATCAAGAGCCCAGCTTGGTTGATCGCTTGCTTCGGCCGAATATGGAATTGCAAAACAATGCTCAGGGCAAAAAATTCGGCGCTAATTCTGCGGTGATCGAGAGGCGAGGCACGGTTGGCACATTTTCTCTAAAGCCAAACCGGAAGGAGAAATCATTTGTGGACATACGCGTGCTCACCACGGCGAAATACCCATCGCGGCCGTTTCATGAAGCCGCCGCGGCCGCTTCCCTTCAAGACCGGAGTGTAAACGCGCCTGCGAGTATATCGACTGCGTCGGTGCGAGGCATTCACGACACGTATGATGCCCACAGCGCGATCAACAGCCGCGGCTTCGCCGATCAGCGTCCATTTCAGGAGAAAGGGAAAAGTCAAAAATCGTTGGATCGGCGGAATCCGCCCCTGACCATTGAGCAAGTGCGCGAGCTGCTGAATAAAAATAAATAGCGCGCTTGCCAGTTGCACTATCCCTTAGGAACCATGCAACCAAATGAAGCCCTTGCTCTTCTGAGGAAGGGCGCCGCGCAAATCATCAGTGAAGCTGAGCTGCGCGAGAAGCTGGCGCTTGGACGGCCATTGCGTGTTAAGCTCGGCGTCGATCCGACAACGGCCGATATTCATCTCGGCCACACGGTTGTCTTGCGAAAACTGCGCCAATTTCAGGACCTCGGGCATCAGGCCGTTCTCATAATCGGCGATTTTACCGGAATGATTGGCGACCCCAGCGGTCGATCGGCGACCCGGCCGCATTTGACGCACAAGGAAGTGCTGCACAACGCGCAAACCTATCGCGAGCAAGCGTTCAAGATTCTAGATCCGGCTCGCACCGAAACCGTTTGCAACGGGGATTGGTTTCGCACGATGTCCTACGAAGATGTGCTTCGGCTGAACAGTCGCGTCACGCTTCAACAGATGCTGCAGCGAGAGGATTTCCGCGCGCGGATCGACAATCAACAGCCGATCCACGCCCACGAAATTCAATATCCTATCATGCAAGGCTGGGATTCGGTGATGGTGCGCGCGGACGTTGAGCTCGGCGGCACTGATCAGCTTTTTAATATTTTGGTCGGGCGCGATTTCCAAAAAGAAGAAAACCAGCCACAGCAGGTTGTGCTGACGATGCCGCTTCTTGAAGGGCTGGACGGTGTCAAGAAAATGAGCAAGAGCCTGGGAAACTTCGTCGGTGTAAGCGAGCCGGCCGCAGACATGTTCGGCAAGCTGATGAGCATTTCGGATAATTTGATGGCTCGTTATTATGAGCTCTTACTCGGGCAGGACCTGCCGAAGCGAGCAAGCCCCGTTGAACAAAAGAAGCAGCTCGCGTTCGAGATTGTCCAAACGTATCACTCGACTGCAGCTGCCCAAAAAACACTCGCCGATTGGAACGCGCGTTTTAGCGAGAAACGTTTGGACGACGCCGAACTTCCAGGGTTCGCGCCGACTGCCGATGAAGCGGTAGCTATCGCAGTCGCCGCTTATTCACAGGGTTTTGCTATCAAGAAGTCACGCGCGGATGTGAGTCGATTGATCAAACAGGGCAGCTTCCAAGTCGACGGAAAGAAAATTGTCGATCCGAAAGCGAAAATATCGTTGCGGTCCGGGCAGATCCTTCGCTTGGACAAGACACACGCGGTTCGAGTCAAATAAAAAAGAAAAGCACGGAGCCGAAACCCCGTACTTTTGATTGGACTTATCTTGAAAGATTATGCCGCCGCCGCAGTCTCAAACCGTGGAATAATCGGCATGCGCTCAACGTAGGATGTAGCGATCCCTTCAAAGTGCGCCCTAATGCTGCGAAGTTCCGCATTCACAAATGTGTCGACGAAGTGCAAGTGGCGATCGAGCCACGCGAACAGGCGGTTCTTAATGTCGTAATGGATCGCAAGTGTGATCTCGGTGCAGTTCGGCCGGATCTCGGTGAAATCAACCAGGCCCATAACCTCAATGTTTCCACTCGCTGATTCAAAGGCGAATTGGTCCTCCGAATCGCAATTCACCGCCAACAGGGTAGTGCGTGCTTCAAAACCGAGCGGACCGCGAAAACTGAAGTCCACGGTTTTTGACGAGGTCACCATCGCCTTGGTCACCATCAGGAACTGGCGTTTATAGGATTGAATGCTGGTCAGCCGTGCCTTGGACTCAGCCAGCGGCTGGCTCATATGAAACATTTTTTCGAGGAGCATATTAGTAGGATAGTTGCCAGATGGTTTAGCAACGGAGGTGCCACCCAATTTACGCTGGGGAAGCCCGGCGAAGAGCACAACTTTGTGTAAAGTTTGTTTACGCTTGTGTCCGATTGATTGACAGACACACTTATCTCGAATCCCCCAAAATCTGCCTCCATTCCGGCGCCAATTCTGCCGTTTCCGGCCCCAATTCAGGCAGCGACGGAAGATCGAGAATGCTCGCCAAAACATCCGCGTTTGTGGCGGACGCGACGTCGTCGCCACCCGTGGGCCCGTTTAAAACCACGCCAGCACAGCGTAAGCCTGTGGCCTGAACGCTACGGACGGTGAGGAGCGCATGATTCAGGCAACCGAGGCGGTTTTTAGCTACGACGAGCACTGGCAGTCGCATTTCCATTGCCAGATCTCTGACAAAATAATCCGAGCGGATCGGAACCATCCAACCTCCAACCCCTTCGACGAAAACATCGTCAACCCGAGCTCGCAGCGCTTGAAACGCGCCGAGCAAGGGCTCGATGTTGATCTTCACATCTTCAATTTGTCCGGCGGTCAACGGCGCGGCAGGTGTTTTTAGCCACAGCGGATTAATCTCATCAATCGTCAGACCGTCCGCGCTCGCGCCTAACAGGCGCTCAGCATCTTGCCGATCGCCGCAGCAAATCG
>QHPY01000039.1 GCA_003219215.1 Verrucomicrobiota bacterium
TGATCAACCGATTCGAAAGTTCGTTCGCGACTTCTTTGAGATGCATGAATTGCCCGGAGCCGGTCGGGCATTCGACTTTGAAATCATCGCCGTAGTAATGATGAAATTGCTGGAGCGATTCGATCAAGAGGTAATTGATCGGAAACCAGACCGGGCCGCGCCAGTTTGAGTTGCCGCCAAAGATGCCGGTCTGCGATTCGGCGGGTTCGTAGCTGACGATTTTTTCTTCGCCGCGAATCGTGATCGAGTAGGGATGCGCCTGATGAAATTTGCTGAGCGAACGGATCCCGTAGTCGCTCAGGAATTCATTCGGATCGAGCATGCGCCGCAGCAAACATTTCATCCGATGTCCGCGGGTGAGCGCAACGAGACGCAGCTCTTTCATGCCCGGTTCCTGCCAGCGCGAAACCAACGTCGCCAGATCTGGTCGATATTGTAGATACCACTCCAGTCGCGATTTAAATCCTGGCAGCGCTTCGATCAGTTGCCATTGAACCGTTTCAACCGCGAGCAGCGGCATCAAACCGACGAGCGAGCGGACGCGCAACGGAAGATTTCGTCCGCCCGGCGTGTGGAGAACGTCGTAGTAGAATTCGTCCTGCTCGTCCCAGAGTCCGATGCCTTTGCCGCAGAGTTTGTTCATCGCGGCGGCAATGCTCAGGAAATGCTCGAAAAATTTTGTCGCGATATTTTCGTAAACGTGATTTTCGCTCGCGAGCTCGATCGCGATTCGCATCAAGTTCAGGCAAAACATTCCCATCCAACTGGTGCCGTCGCTTTGCTCGAGATGGGTGCCGTCGGGAAACTCCGCGTTGCGATCGAACACGCCAATGTTGTCGAGACCGAGAAAGCCGCCCTGGAAAATATTTTTCCCCTCGGAGTCCTTGCTGTTCACCCACCAGGTGAACGCGATCAGCATTTTGTGGAAAATCGTTTCCAGAAATGCGTGGTCGCCTTTGCCGGTCTGCTTGCGCTCGATTTGATAAACCCGCCAGGCCGCCCACGCCAACACTGGCGGATTAACGTCGTCAAAATTCCATTCGTAGGCCGGAATCTTGCCGTTCGGGTGCTGATACCATTCGCGCACGATGAGATCGAGCTGTGTCTTGGCGAATTGAACATCGACGAGCGCAAGCGGGAGACAGTGAAACGCCAGGTCCCACGACGCGTACCAGGGAAATTCCCATTTGTCCGGCATCGACATGACGCGCTCGTTGTAGAGATGACGCCAGCCGGCATTACGTCCCTGCTCGCGTTCCTCAGGCGGCGGTGGCTGTCCCGGGTCTCCGTCGAGCCACTCTTCAACGATGTAATGATAAAATTGTTTGTTCCAAAGCAAGCCCGCGAACGCTTGCCGTTGAACCTCGCGCTGCTCTTCGGTTAACGACGCCGGTGCAAGCGAGCCGTAAAATTCGTCGGCTTCAGCTCGCCGTTTTGTAAAGATCTTTTCGAAATCCGCGAATGGCTCACCGCTCTTTTTTTTGCTGGCCGCGCCGTAGGTCCGAGCCGAACTGGCGGTTGGCGAAGGCGGGTCGCCCGCGCGAGTCAATCGCAGCCGGATGGAAATCGTTTCATTCGCCGGAATGTTGAATTTGTAATGGGCGGCCGCTTTCGTTCCGAGTTCCGCTGAATTAACAATGTCGATCTTGCCGTCGACCACACGATCGTTGATCGAATCTTTCACGAACGGCGTTGGATTCGGGATTCCCCAGAGTCGCTCCGAATTGCTTTTATTCTCGGTGAAGAAGAGATCAGCGACCGATTCACAAAATAATTCGTAATCCCCGAGCGCGGGATGACTCGCCGTAATGACGGTCGCGTGCCCATTGTCGGTGGCTTTGCGCAGTGTCGGTTTCGGTTGATTTTGGCCCCAGCTCCAGGTGTTGCGAAACCAAAGCGTTGGTAGCAAATGCAGCGCGGCTGGTTCGGGCCCACAGTTTTTTGCGCTCGCCCGAATCAAAATGTCGTGCGCGTCCGCTTTGGCGTACTCGATCTCGATGTCGAAGTAGCGATTTTCCGCGAACGCGTTCGTGTTCCAGATTTCGAATTCGCCCTCTATTTTCGAGCGCGCGCCGCTTTGGGCGACCAGTTCTTCGTAGGGAAAACGTGATTGCGGATAGCGATAAATCATCCGCATGAAACTGTGCGACGGCGTGTTGTCGATGTACCAATAAAGTTCCTTCACATCTTCGCCGTGATTTCCTTCCGGCCCGCTCACGCCGAAAATCCGCTCTTTCAAAAACGGATCGCGGTCGTTCCAAAAGGCGAATGCGAAGCAGAGCCGGCCTTTGTGATCGGAAATTCCGCCAATGCCGTCTTCGTTCCAGCGATAGGTGCGCGACCGCGCATGATCGTGGGGGAAATAATTCCACGCGTCGCCGTTAGCGCTGTAATCCTCGCGCACCGTTCCCCAGGCGCGCTCGGCCAAGTATGGTCCCCAAAAATGCCACCGCTTGTCGGCTGATTTATTTTCCGCGAGCCGTGCTTGCTCGGCGTTCATCACCGACGATTAGCAATCGAAAATCGAAAATCGGCAATCTTAAATTACTTCATTCCCACTCGATCGTGCTCGGCGGTTTGCTCGAGATGTCGAAGCAGACGCGGTTGACGCCTTTGACTTCGTTGCTGATGCGCGAGGAAATGCGCGCGAGAAGTTCGTATGGAAGCCGGACCCAATCGGCGGTCATGCCGTCCTGACTCTCGACGATCCGCAACACGATCGTGTTTTCGTAGGTGCGTTGATCGCCCATGACGCCGACCGAGCGCACCGGCAAGAGCACGGCGAACGATTGCCAGACACGGTAATACCAATCGCTCGCTTTCATCTCGCTCTGCACGATCATGTCAGCTTCGCGCAAGATCGACAATCGTTCGGGCGTCACGTCGCCGAGAATGCGCACAGCGAGTCCAGGGCCGGGGAACGGTTGCCGATAAACAATTTCTTTCGGCAAACCGAGCTGCAGTCCGACCTGCCGCACCTCGTCTTTGAACAATTGCCGCACCGGTTCCACCAATTCGAAATGCATTTTTTCGGGCAAACCGCCGACGTTGTGATGACTCTTGATCACGGCTGCCGGGTTGCCGCCGATTGAAACACTTTCAATTACGTCCGGATAAAGAGTTCCTTGCGCGAGAAATTTGTAGCCGCCGTGCTTGCGCGCCTTGTTTTGTCGATCCTGGGCGAGCAATTCTTCGGTGGCGTGCTGAAACACCGCGATGAATTCGTTGCCGATAATTTTTCTTTTCTGCTCCGGATCGGTCACGCCTTTGAGTGCGGTCAGGAAACGCCCGGTCGCGTCGACATATTTCAAACGCACATGAAAATTTTCGCCGAACACGCGTTGAACAATTTCTTCTTCGCGCGCGCGCAAGAGACCATTGTTCACGAAAATGCAGGTGAGCTGGTCGCCGATTGCTTTATGGAGCAATGCGGCTGTGACCGACGAATCGACGCCGCCACTTAAACCGAGCACAACCTTTTCATCGCCGACCTGACGGCGAACGCGCCTGCACGCTTCTTCGATGAAGGAGCCCATCGTCCAATCCATCGCGCAGTGGCAGATGTGATAGACGAAATTTTGCAGAATCTCTTTGCCCCGCGGCGTGTGCGCGACTTCGGGATGAAATTGCAGTCCGTAAAGTTTGCGCTGCCGATCTTCGACTGCGGCGAAATCGGAACTTTCCGTCCGGCCGGCGGCGAGAAAACCCTTCGGCAAAGCCGTCACTTCATCGCCGTGACTGTTCCAGACATCGAGCTGATTACCGAGCCCATCGAACAACTGCGAGCCGTTTGTGATCTGCAACATTCCTGCGCCGTACTCGCGCCGTCCGGTGAACACGACCTGGCCGCCGAGATGATGCGCCATCTGCATCAATCCGTAACAAATTCCGAGCACCGGAATGCCTAACGAAAAGATTTCCGGATCAATTTGTGGCGCGCCTTTGTCGTAAACGCTGGCGGGGCCGCCGGAGAGAATGATTCCATTCGGGTTGAGTTTTTTGATCTCAGCCGCCGGAAGATTGAACGGAACAACTTCGGAATAGACCTGGAGCTCCCGCACCCGACGGGCGATGACCTGGGTATATTGCGAGCCGAAATCGAGGATAAGGATCTTTGAATGTTTCGCGGGCGCGGAAGTCTTCACATTCGCTATGGATGAGTCTGCGGTACGGCGTGTTCGCCGGCTGGATCGCCGGGCTCTCGTTGTTCGGGGACGACTTGTCCCTGACCAGAAACGCCGCGCTCGAGCTGAGATCCCACTTCTTGGCCGCTTCGTTGTTCGAGGGGATCGGCGCAACCGCCCACGAGCGTCGCGCACGCGATTGCGAGCAGGATCAACAAGGGCCTCATCCGCTCATTTTAGGAATGAACTTATCAAAAGCAAATGGACAGGATTAACAGGATTTGCAAAGCAAAGGAGCAGAGGCCCGATTCCGGGAAATCCTGTCCATCCGGTAAATCCTGTCTAGCATTCTGCTTCAGATGATCGACTCGGAGCTTTTGCTGCAAGGCTATCGGCTTGGCATTTTCCCGATGGCGATGGAGGAGGATTCGATCGCTTGGTTTTCGCCGGACCCGCGCGCGATCATTCCGCTGGAGAATTTTCATGTCCCGCACGCGCTGCGACGCGTCGCCCGGAAAAAAGTTTTCGAGATCAAGATCGACCATTGCTTTGGCGACGTGATTCGGGCGTGCGCGAAACGCAAGGACACCTGGATCAATCGCGAGATCATCGAAAGCTACGAGCGGTTGCACGAGCTCGGCAACGCGCATTCGGTCGAAGCCTGGAGCAAAAATAAACTCGCCGGCGGACTTTACGGCGTCGCCATCGGCGGCGCGTTCTTTGGCGAATCGATGTTTCATCGTGTAACGGACGCCTCGAAGATCGCCCTGGTCGCTTTGGTTGAACGTTTGCGCGCGCTCAAATTCGCGCTCCTCGACACGCAATGGACGACACCGCATTTGCAACAATTCGGCGCGGTCGAAATTTCGCGAGAGCATTATTTAAAATTATTGCGGCGGGCGGTGAAATTGCCGCGAAAATTCTGAATTCGACATTGGATGTTGGACGTTGAGCGTTGGGCGTTTTCTGCTTAAGTGAGCATCCTCGCGGCTGGGTAGCTCAGTTGGCAGAGCAGTGGACTGAAAATCCACGTGTCGGCGGTTCGATTCCGCCCCCAGCCACATCCTTCATTCAAGCAATGAACGACCGTGCTTATTCTCTATCGGCGGCACAGGAACCATGAAATACGATTGGAAAGACGCGGGGGAGGAATGGTCGGCGCCATGGGGAACTTCATCAGCTCAATGGTTCGGCGCCATTTTGCCCCGCATCCGTGATTACTTGCCGACAGAAACGATCTTGGAGATCGCGCCCGGTTTCGGTCGGTGGACTCACTATCTGAAAGATTACTGTCGAGAGCTATGGATTGTGGATCGCGTCGATGAGTGTATCGAAGCATGCCGCCAACGTTTCGCTGTTTATTCCCATGTCCACTGTTACGTCAATGATGGCCGATCCTTGCCTATGATTCCGGATGATTCGATCGATTTCGCATTCAGTTTCGATTCTCTCGTTCACACCAAGGGGGAGGTGGTGGAGCTCTACCTGCGCGAGCTGGGAACCAAATTGAAAATCGGCGGAAAAGGTTTCATTCACCATTCCAATTTCGGCGAATACGCTAACTCTCTACGCGAGCGGATTCCGCGGGCATTGGCAAAGCCACTGATCAAGGCGAAGATTTTCGATTGGGCGCATCATCGAAGCCCGGATATGACGGCTGAGTTGTTTCGCGTGTTGTCCGCAAAGCACGGCTTGCATTGCCTCAGCCAAGAGATCGTTAACTGGCGTGGGCGGCGCCTAATCGATTGCTTTTCGATTTTCACGCGAAGTGCCGCGCCCGAGCCGGGCCCTACCCGAATAATTCGAAACCGAAATTTCATGCGTGAAGCGGCGAAGATCCGCGCCAAATCGTGAGCTAGTCGGTTCGCAGCGCAGTAATCGGATTCACATACGTTGCGCGGCGCGCGGGAAGAAAACAGGCGAGCAACGCAGCAGCGGCGAGCATGAGACTTGAAGCGATCAACGCAAACGGATCGGTCGGACTTACGCCGTAGAGAATTTGGGAGAGCACCCGGCCCGCGGCTAACGAAAGCAAAAGCCCGACGCTGACGGCGAGTGCGGTTTGCATCGCCCCCTGGCGCATAATCAACGCGAAAACGTCTTTGCGATGTGCGCCGAGCGCCATTCGAATGCCGATCTCCCGCGTGCGACAAGCGACTGCATAAGCTTTCACGCCATAGACGCCGACGACCGCGAGCAACAACGCGATGCAACCAAACGCGCCGAAGAGCATTGCGCCCAGTTTAACAATCCAAAGGTTCGGGGATTTCTCCATCAAATCGACATAAGGCGTCATCTGCAACAGAGGGAGATCGGGATCAATCTCGCGCAGGGCCTGCCGGAGCGTCGGCATGATCGCGACCACCACATGTCGATCTCGGGTGTTGAGGCGGACGTGAAGATACGTTTGGCCGTTGTAACCTTGCGCCAGCGGGACAAACAACCGGCAGACAATCGAGTCGTTCTGAATGTCGTGTCGATGTTTGCTCACGATCCCGATGATTTCGAGATCGTTAGGCGCGCCGTCCTTCGGCGCCTGAGTATAGCGAACATGCTGACCGATCGCGTCCTCGTTTGGGAAAAGTTTTTTCGCCATCTCTTCATCAATGATGGCGACGCGGCGCGACTCCTTGCTTTCGCACTCGCCCTGAGTGAAATCGCGGCCGCGAAGCAGTTTCACGCCGAGCGCATCGAAGTAACTCGTTGTGACGGCGGTGTAGAGCGAGTTGACACTTGGGTCCGGCGCTTTCGGGTCGTTAGGCATCGTGTCTTTCGTCCGAAGAACCCGCCGCGTGTTAGTGAAATCGGCGTAAGGCAACATCGTTCCCACGGCGGACGCGGTGACGCCGGGCAGTTCGCGGGCGCGTTCCGCCATCGCAAATATCAACCGACGCGATTCGGCTGGCTCTTTTTTAACCAGGGTAAAATCGAACTCGCTGATCAAATCGCCGGCTGCGACAAAGCCGGGATTTAGCCCGGCCGCTTTGAGCGCGCCCCGAAAAAATAATCCGGCGGCGAAGAGCAACATTAACGAAAGGGCAATTTGCGCCATGACCGAGATGTTTCGCGGCGCGAAAAAACGGTTGAAGCGCCCAACGCGCGCGGATTCGCCGACTTGTTGCTTAAGATCGTTAACCAGATCGGCCTTGGTCGATTTTAACGCCGGGCCAAGACTGAAGAGCATGGTCGCAAGCAAGCAAAACAGAAATGTGACTGAGAGCACCACCGCGTCGGGACGTAATTTTACGACGAACGAAAAATTGATTGAAGCGAGCAGACTGCGGAGCTGCTGAAGCAGAAGATCGTTACACCATGCGCTCAGCACGAGACCGATCGCGCCGCCGCAAAGAGCAAGCAAGAAGCCTTCGCAGAGCAATTGCCTCACGATGCGCCAACGCGATGCGCCAACGGCGAGCCGGACGGCGATCTCCTTCGATCGCGAGGTTGCGCGCGCGAGCAACATGTTGGCCAGATTCAAACAAGCGATGAGCAAAACCGCGCCCGCCATGGCTGTGAGCAACGTCGCAATCAACGTGATCGGACCATCGTCTTCCGGCTGCGTGCTCAAACTAAATCGCGACGGCGTTTGAATCTGAAGTTCGCGCGCGCCTTCGCTGTCCGCCGGTTGGATCGCGGTCAGTCGCTGCGCCAATACCGGCAGGCGCGACTTCGCCATGTCGATGGTCAAACCGGGGCGCATGCGGCCGGTGAGATTGAATGCGTAATTTTTTGGATTCATCAAGTCGTGCATCGTCTCGGAGTCGCCAAAGGCGGAGCCGAGCTGCGAACGAACGCCGATCGGCGCCCAGATATCCGGCGCGATCAACGCGTTCGCGCCGCTAAATCCGTCGGCGGCAATGCCGATCACAGTGTAGGGCTGGCCGTTGATCTGAAGCGTGCTGCCGACAAAATCGGCGCGGCTGCCCATTCGTTTCCAGAATCCGTAACTTGTGACTACGACGGCAATGTTTGCGTTCGGCTTACATTCCTCGCCGGAGTAAAACCGGCCGCGATACGGCTTGGCTCCCATGAGCGAGAAATAATTCTCCGAGGTCAGGAACGCGAAGCTCCGCCGCATCTCGTGATCGCGCCCGATGCCGGCGACGGCAAACTCGAGCGCGGCAATATCGGCAAACACGTCTCCACCGTTCTCACGCAGCTCGCGATATTCACTGTAAGAAAACTGGCGGTAATCATGGCTGGCGTTCTGGCGCGCGCTGAAAACGTTCACGACTTCGTTGGGCCGTTCCGGCACTACCGGATGAAGCACGACGCCGTTGATCAGCGCGAAAATGGCGGAGTTAACACCGATCGCCAACGCGAGCGTGAGCACCGCTACCGCAGTGAATCCTGGCGACTTGAGAAGCTGACGGAAAGCGAACTTGAAATCTTGGATCATGAAACGTTCCTCCGCTCATGAGATGCGCTCAGCGTCGGCTTTGGATTCAGCGATCTCGGCTAGGCGAAAGTATTTTCTCGTCAGCTGAAAGGTTTTCGCTTGGACTCCGTATTCTAATTAACCTTCGATTCATGCCTGAAGCCCCGCTCGCAGCTCCGCCGCCGCTACCGAAATCGCAGCCCTCCTTTGGAAAGCGCCACAGCACAATCATCAAGTTGCTCGGTGTCGGTGCGCTCGTTCTCATCCTGTTGATTCCGCTCTTGATGATCACCGGCGTATTGACCGATCGGTTGCAGCGACGCAACGAAGCGGTCGCCGATATCACGTCATCGTGGGGTAAAGAGCAGAGCGTGATTGGTCCTGTGCTCGGAATTCCGTATCAATACAAATTTAAAGCAGTGAAGGAAATGCCCGCGCCTGACGGAAAGATGGAGCGGCGCGAAGTGGAAGAGACCGCCATTGCGAACGCATATTTTCTTCCCGAAACATTGAATGTTAGCGGCGATGCCCAGACTCAAATGCTGCATCGTGGGATCTACGCCGCGGCCGTTTTCCGTGCGCAGATGAAGCTTTCCGGAAGATTTGCGCCCCCGGATTTTGGGGCGCTTAAGATCGACGTCAAGGATGTGCAATGGAAAGACGCCTTCGTCACAATCGCGGTGAATGATTTGCGCGGAACGCGCGAAGGGATCGTGCTCGATTGGGGCGGAACAAAGCGGCCGTTGCTGCCCGGGTCGCAGGTGCCGGGTTACACGACCGGCGCAACGGCGCCTCTGGGTGGCGACAAACCAATCGGCGCGCCGGTGGAATTTTCAATTCCACTCGATTTCAACGGGAGCGAGGGAATTTACTTCGCGCCTTTCGGCGTCCAAAACGAGGCGACCCTGAAATCGAACTGGCCGGATCCGGCATTTCGCGGTGCATTTTTGCCGGCCGAGCGTTCGGTGCGCGCGGATGGTTTTGACGCGAAGTGGAAAGTGTCCTATTACGGCCGCGATTATCCGCAATCCTGGTCCAGCCGGAAAGGCAACGAGCGTTTCACAACCAAAGCCGTTTCGGAATCACTCTTCGGTGCGCAGTTTTTGTCGATCCTGGACGCGTATCGTTATGTCGAGCGCTCGATCAAATATGGCGTGCTCTTTCTCGTGCTCGTGTTCACAACTTTCTTTCTCTTCGAAGTGACCGCGCGACAGAAGATTCATCCATTCCAGTATCTGATGGTTGGCGCAGCGCTTTGTCTCTTTTATCTGTTGCTGCTCTCGATTTCCGAATTCGTCGGATTCGGTTATGGGTATCTGATCGCGGCGGTCGCATCGATAATTTTGATCACGTGGTATTGCCGATTCTTCCTCGGCGGCGGAGTCAGGACGTTGATGATCGGCGCGGGCCTGGCTGGCGTTTACACGTTTCTCTACATCACTTTACGGCAACAAGATTACGCCTTGCTCATGGGCGCGGTCGCGCTCTTCGTCGTGCTCGCAGTCGTGATGTACGTAACGCGCAAGGTCGATTGGTACGCGCGCGACGCGGGTTAGCAGCAATCGAAATGAAAATCAGAGCGATTGCACGCTCTTGAGCATTTCGTTGAAGGCGCTGTAAAGATCGCGGTGCTGAGTGACACCGCGACGAAGAACCGGTTTGAGATTAGCGAGATCAGCGATGTTGATGACTTGATCGACGCTATGCACGAATGCGCTCATGGCATCGTTTGTGGCGAACCGGTGGCTGATCAGAACCACAAAATGCTGGCGTCGCTGCGTATCGGGACGTTGAGTCAACTCCGCCAGGATTGGGTTCGTTTGCAGGGTTGAGCCTTTGAAGTTTTCGTAAACGACAACGACGTCGTAGTTGTAAGTCTTGAGCTTGAGCACCACGTCTTCTTCGAACAGACCGAGGTGCACTTTGTAGGTCATCTCGATTAGCTGGGGCACGATCACTTTTTGATATTGCTGATGATCGACACACACCAGGGCGGTGTTGTCGCCCAGATCGAAAAATGTCGTTTCCTGTTCCTGCTCTGAAGACATAAACATTAGCGAAATGCGTTTTCCGGAAGGTCGAGGCGCAATCCCGAGTTGAGATCGCTATCAACGCCGCGCGCTTTTTGAATCAAATCGATGCCGCGAGTAATTCGGCCTTTGCGTGAGGCAAAGAGTCTGGCTGTTTCTTCGGTGATCAAATCTTGCTCGTAGGCGCGCAGGATCGATTGGTCGAATGTCATCCAGCCAAACGGCGCGCTTGCTTCGATGATTTCGTAGAAGCTGCGGTGCTCGCCTTCGCCGATGGCTACCGCTTCTTGCGTCCGCAAGTTGTGGCCCATGATCTCGGTCAGAAGCTGGCGGCCCCCTCCCACCTTTGGGGCGAGGCGCTGGCTGACGATGTAGCGAAGCGAATCCGCCAAACGAACTCGTAGCTGTTGTTCTTCGCCTAACGAAAACAAACCGAGGATACGATTGATCGATTGGCCGGCATCGACCGTATGCAGCGTGCTTAAAACCAAATGTCCGGTCTCGGCTGCCATCATCGCGATTTCGACGGTAGCGCGGTCGCGCATTTCGCCGACGAGAATCACTTTCGGCGCCTGACGGAGAGCGGCGCGTAATCCAGTGGGATAATTGTTGAAGTCGTGTCCGAGCTCGCGCTGATTGAACGTTGCTTTGCTCTTCGGATGGACATACTCGATCGGGTCCTCCAGCGTGACAACGTGAACCGGTTGGGTTTCGTTGATCTCGTTGAGAATGGCGGCCAGCGTAGTGGTCTTGCCGCTGCCGGTCGCGCCTGTGACGAGGACGAGCCCGGTTTTTTCCTTGGCGATCTCGTAAAAGATTTCCGGCAGCCCCAATGACTGAATCGTGGGCACTTCGCTTTGCAGTTTGCGAAGCACGACTGAAAAGTGACCCTGTTGCCGGAAAATGTTTACACGAAACCGGGCTTCGCCGTCGAGGGAGTAACTGCAATCGCACGAGCCGCCCGTGAGGTAATCGTAAATCAGACGGCGATTGCCTTGCATGACTGTGAGCGCAACTTGCTCGGTTTGATGCGGAGTCAGCGCATCAATCGGTGGATCGACATATACCGGTTTCAGCTCGCCGAAATCCTCGACCTGGAGCGGATGACCGACAGAAAAATTCAAATCGGAAATGCCAGTGTAGGTCTTCAGCATCGCCGATAAGACTTTGTCCAAGTCGGGAACTCTCATGGGCGGATGCTATTCCTCTGTCTGGTCGAGCGGCGGTTCCGCCAAAAATTGCCGGAACTTTTTCTTGTCGATGCACTTGTCGTAAGCTTCTTCCGGTGCAATGCGAGCGTGCCGTAAGTGATCCATGATGGCGTCGTCTAACGGCTGGTTGCCTTTTTTCTTGCCGACCTGAATCATGCCCGGGATTTGGTGCGTTTTTCCTTCGCGCACGAGATTTGCGATGGCGTTGTCGACCACCAAAATCTCGAGCGCAGCAACGCGGCCCGATTTGTCGATGCGTTTAAACAGGTTTTGCGCAATCACACCCTTGAGCGATTCGGCGAGCGTGGTGCGGATTTGATTTTGCTGCGTAGTCGGAAAGACGTCGATGATACGATCGACCGCTTTGGGAGCGTTGGAAGTGTGTAACGTGGCGAAAACAAGGTGGCCGGTTGCGGCGGCAGTGAGCGCGAGCTCAATTGTTTCCAGATCGCGCATTTCGCCGACGAGAATGACGTCCGGGTCTTCGCGCAGCGCGCCCCGCAAAGCGTTCGCGAAGGAGCGCGTGTGAACGCCTACCTCGCGGTGCTGAACGAGACAGTTTTGGCTGCGGTGGACGAATTCGATCGGGTCTTCAACCGTGATGATGTGATCGTGACGATGGAGATTGGAGTGATCGATCATCGCGGCGAGTGTGGTCGATTTACCGGAGCCGGTCGGGCCGGTCACTAGGACAAGGCCTTTCTTCAACATCGGAAATTTTTTCAACACCGGCGGCAAACCCAGTTCATCAAGTGTCAACACTTGCGAAGGAATCGAGCGGAACGCGGCCGAGATGCCGTATTTTTGCTGAAAAAAATTGACGCGGTAACGCATAACGTCCGGCACTTCGTAGCCAAAATCGATATCGAGCGTTTCCTCGAACTGCTTGATCTTCCCTTCCGGGGCGATCTCGTAGACCATCGCCTTCAGTTCGTCGTTCTTCATTGGCGGAAAATCGACGCGTACCAAATCGCCGTTGATGCGCAGCATCGGCGAGTTGTTGGTCGAGAGATGAAGATCGGAGGCCTTTTGCTCCGCCATCAATTTGAAAAAGGCGTCAATGCGAGCCATGGGCGTCGCACCATGGAGAAGCTAAATTGATGCCATGACCCGGGGATTCTCCTCTCCGATGAGAGGCTCTGCCGGCGCGATTAACGCGTCGGCTGACGAGCTGCCTCCAGCGTGGAACGGACTTGTTCCAATAACTTGTCGCGGTTGTAAGGTTTCGGAATGAAACCGCGAAGACCCTGCGCCAACATCGAAGCGATCTTGGTCTGCTCAGCGAAGCCGCTGCTCAGGACAACACTCACTTTTGGATTAATCGAGCGCAGCTCCTCAAACACGGCATCGCCATCGATCACCGGCAGAAAATAATCGAGGATGACAAGCCCGATCTGCTTACCCATTTTTTCGTAGATTTTGAGCGCCTCGAATCCATCGTGTGCGATCACCACCCGGTATCCTTCTTTCGCCAACATTTCCGAAGCCAGGTCCGCAACGTCCGGTTCGTCTTCAATTAAGAGGATGTATTCACGGGGGCCATTCGCATTCTTAATTCTAATGCCGGCTGGAACTATGTTATCACCAGATGCTGTTGATTGTTTAGCATCGGCACTCGATCCGCGTTTTTGGTCGTCTTTGCGCGAAGTTCGCGTGGAACGGCGGGGCCCATCATCGGTCTCGGCCGACGGCTGCACGACCGCAAAACCCGCTTGGCTTTTGCGCGCTGCGGCCGTTTTCCGCGCGGCGCCGGCAAGAATTTTCGATGTCACGCGATCAAAGAGCGACTGCGCCGTCTGGGAAGCGAGCTCAACGCGTTCGCCGAGCAAATCGATGTAATTATGTTCGCCCCGATGTCGGCGGGCGAGATCGGCATAGCGAGCGACCTGTTGCAAGATCGAATTCAGGTCAGTGGAAGTAGCCGCGATCCACTTCAAATCTTCTTGGTCGAGCATAAGCCTCGGCGCTATCTTAATGTCTTTCGTTCAGGCACGCCCACCACACACCAAGTAAGACCGCGAAAAGCGCAACGCCAAAAGCAGCAAACGTCAGCATGAAGCAAGCACATTTACCAGCACGGTTCATGCCCCATGGGGGCGTTGTGCGTCAATCGCAATTATTTTTTTTCAACAATGTTTAGGCGCGATTTTACCTGACCCGCGGACAACGCAGAACATCACAACGAGCGCTAAAGTGACTCATGCGCGTTGATTTTCGGACCGGATTGTTTGTGGGACTGGGCGCGACTCTTACGATCGGTTTGTATTGCCTCTGGCTGTGGCAACCTCAGCGCCAAATCGACCGGCACACCGAAAGTCTTTTTTACAAAATCGAACAAAAAAACTGGGCCGGCGTCGCCGGCTTGCTTGGGGCGGAATATGCCGATCAATGGGGCAACGATCGCGCACTTGTTCTCGAACGAATGCGTTTGGTGTTTGGCTACGGCCCTCATCTTCATCTGCACGTCATCGATGCGAACTGCAGCATCGATAATGGAGTCGGTCTCTGGCGTGGAAGAATTGCAATCGACAGCGATGACGCGGAGTTGGTCACAGTTCTGAAGGAGCGCGTTAACTCACTAACGACGCCATTTGAACTGCAATGGCGTCAGGTTTCTCGCAAGCCGTGGGACTGGAAACTTGTTCGGGTCGACAACACCCAGCTGGAAATTCCAGCCGGATTCGATTGAGACAGGGACCGCGCGCTATTTTCCCAGGGCGTGCCGCAATTCTTTCTTGGCCAATTCCACTTCGCGATCGGTCTGATTGCAAAGCAGGATCGCGCGCAGCTTGTCGCCTTGATAATAGCGCGCCAGAAACTTTTTCTTCGCGTAGGTGCCGCGCAGATCGACGCGAGTCGGCTGCACACTGAAATCTCCGACAAAGTGCAGCCGCAAATCGAACATTTCGGTCCAGAAATAGGGGATTTGTTCGTAACGAATTCGTTTTTTCCCGGTCATGTTTGCGCCGGCGACAAGGCCCTGCGCGCGCGCATTCTCCCAATGCGTTTGCCGGCGGACGCCGCCCATGATCCGGTCCGGATAAAATGCGAGATCGCCGACAGCAAAAATTCCTTTTTCTTCTGTTTCGAGATAATCCGTCACCGGCGAACCATGTGGTCCTGAGAGCGGCGTGTTGCGTACAAGATCAAGGTTGGGTTCGGCGCCGCAAGCGACCACGGCCAATCCAGCCGGGACGCGGTTCCCACTTTTCGTCTGGATATTTCGCAGAACCGTCTTGCCTTCGAAACCGTTCAGGCTTTCGCCAACCAGCATGGTGACGCCGTGCTTCGCATAATAATCGGTCAGCCATGGCCCTGTTTGGGAATCAAGGTAACGATTTAGGAGATAAGCATTGCGATGCATCATGCTCACTTTCAATTTCATCATTCGCAGACTCGCGGCGGTTTCGCACGCAAGTAGGCTACCGCCGATTACCATTACCGTTTTTTCCACGTCCGCCATTTCGCGCAACGCGAGCGCATCACGCACCGAGCGCAGATAAATTACGTTCCCGAGATTCACACCGGCGACTGGCGGTCGCACCGGGCGGCTCCCCATCGCCAAACATGCTTTGTTGAATTCAATGCTTTCGCCGTTTCCGAGCACGGCCAAACGCCGCTCGATATTGAATTGCTTTACGACGGTGGCGAAGCGGGTTTCGATTTTGTGCGAAACGAACCAGCGTTGATCGTAATGCGCGAGTTTTTTGAACGGCGGCGTTTTTTCGCGCAGAAAATCTTTTGACAGCAACCAGCGATTGTACGGCGCCATGATTTCCGCGCCGACAATCGTAACCGTGCCGCGCTTGTCGTGCTTGCGAACGCCTTCGCACGCGCACGCGCCGCCGATGCCGCTTCCGATAACCAAGTAATCGCGCCGGATCATCTTGAAAAAATTGGACGATAAAGAGTTCGCGCGCGCAATGGTAGGGAAAAATGATTTCGACGGTTTAAATGTCGATCTAAGTAGTTGTCGTTGTTGTAGCTGCCAGTCCAATCCGGACTGGCATTGTCTCTGGCGGCAGACGCCTTTATAACACCGCGCGGCAAATTACTAC
>QHPY01000109.1 GCA_003219215.1 Verrucomicrobiota bacterium
CGACACCGGCCAAGACACAGATTTCGACGAAGGGCGTTTGGTGGAGTATTACAACGCTCGATTGGCCAACAATGTTGGCAATTTACTGAACCGCGTGCTCAACATGTTGCAGCGCTATTGCGGTGGGAAGCTTTCAATTGGTTATGAACAAGCTCGCAATCGCGAGGAGAATGTCCTGCCGTTCCTCAAGCAGGATTACTTCGATCAAGGCTCGCATGATCGCTATCGGTTCTGGATGAATGAACACAGACCAGCTGGAGCCCTCGAGGAGATCGATTTCGTCGCCACTGCATGTAATGGGCTGATCGAACAGCGCGGACCTTGGATTCTTGCAAAAGATCCAAACAAAAAACTCGAACTGGAAAGTATTTTGACTCTAGTTGCTGACGCACTTCGCGTCATCGCGATGCGATTGGCGCCGATTTTGCCAAACGCTAGTAATGCAATGCTCGATCAGATTGATCCGAAAAAACGGATAGCACGAGATTTCGATTTGGGTGACATGCTATATCATCACGTAGAACCAGATCACGTATTCGCAAAGCCCGCGCCAGTTTTCCCGCGAATTGAAACGGATTAATTAACCACGAAGAGCACGAAGGAATACGAAGTAGAATTTCTGTTCAGCTCTTCGTGAGCTTCGTGTGGTAGTCCTTTCGGTCATTGCGCGCATTCTTCAAATGCGGCGGGTTCGCCGCGAAGATGCGCCAGCGCTTCGCCGGCGAAATGCAGTGAGCCGGTGATGAGAATTGGTTTTGGTTTTGCGCGCGCGAGTTCAAACGCTTCGGCAATAGATTCGGTAAGGGAGTAGGGGAGTGATGGAGTCATCGAAGACAAAATCTTCGCCAGCTCCTGCGGTGTAGCAGCGCGCTCGCTGCGAATCCTTGGCAGCAAAACAAAATCACTGATCGCCGCGAGCGCCTTGCAAATGCCGCGCAAATCTTTGTCCGAAAGGATCGCGAGAATCATGGTCGCACGTTCATCGCCGAAAATTTCGCGCCAGGTTTCGGCGAGAACTTTCGCTGCAGAAGGATTGTGCGCGCCATCAATGACGGTGCGTTTGTCCCAGCATTGGAAGCGTCCCGGCCATTCGACGGTCGCGAGTCCGCGAGCGATCGCGGTATCGCCGATCTCGATCTTTGCTGCGCGCACGGCGGCGATTGCGACTGCAGCGTTGAGCTTCTGATGTTCGCCGCGCAACGTGATTGGCGATTTGGTGTAGGCTCCACTGACAAACTGTAAAGGCGCTTCGCACTCCGCGGCGCGGGCGCGAATTACTTTTTCGGCCTCAGTCAATTGTGGCGCAGAAACAACCGTCGTTCGCGGCTTGATGATTCCAGCTTTCTCCCTCGCGATCTTCTCCAGTGAATCACCGAGCCATTGCTCGTGATCGAGAGCGATGGGCGTGATCACGGCAACGGCAGATTGAATCGCGTTGGTCGCATCGAGTCGTCCCCCCAATCCTGTTTCAAGAATGACAACGTCGACATTGGAATCGGATTTCGGCTCACCCCTCATCTTTATCCTCTCCCCTCGACTCGAGGGGAGAGAGGACGGTGAGGGGAGTGCTTCGCTTTGCCGCGAGAGTCGCGTGTCTCCGACTGTTGGCTCGGGTGTAACGACGGCGAAATGTTTTAGCGCGATCGCGGTCGTAATTTCAAAAAATGTCGGATGCGGTTCCCAATCTGCGACGAGCTTTCGAATATTCATCAAACCGGCGGCGACCTCACTTTCCGAAATCATTTCGCCGTTTATGCGGATTCGTTCGCGAAATGTGACGAGGTGCGGGGAGGTAAAAAGTCCGGTTCGATAGTTTCCTGCGCGACAGATCGAATCGATCATCGCGCAGACGGACCCTTTGCCGTTGGTGCCGGCGACGTGAATGACGCACGCATTGCCAAGATCGACATGTAGCTCGGCAATCAGACGGCGGATGTTTTCCAAACCGAGTTTGATGCCGAAGCGCTGAAGGCTGTAGAGCCAGGCGAGTGCCTCAGTGTAATTGATCGGCGCGTCTCCCGACGCGCCAACCCTCGCGGGCTTGCCCGTCGATCTCACTCGGCTCCCGCCGGCTCGATTCACGACACGGAAGAGAAATAGCCGAGCAACTGGCTGATGGTCTCGCGCATTTTCTTGCGATGCACGATCATGTCGATCAAGCCATGTTCCTCGAGAAATTCCGCGGTCTGGAATCCTTTCGGCAAATCCTGGTGCGTTGTTTCCTTGATCACGCGCGGGCCGGCGAAACCGATCATGCTTTTCGGTTCAGCAATAATGATGTCGCCTAATGACGCGAAACTGGCCATGACTCCGGCAGTGGTCGGATTCGTGAGCACAGAAATATAAGGAAGTCGTCGTTCGGCGTGACGGGCGAGTGCGCCGCTAGTCTTCGCCATTTGCATCAAACTGAGCATGCCTTCGTACATACGCGCGCCGCCGGAAGCAGAAACGATGATGACCGCGGCGTCTTCATCGGTGCCGTATTCGATCGCGCGCGTGATCCGTTCCCCAACGACGGAGCCCATCGTCGCGGCGAGAAATCCGAAATCCATTGCCGCCAGCGCAACCTTGTAACCGTCAATCATTCCATGACCGCTAATGACAGCGTCAGTCAGCCCGGTGCGTTCCTGATAATTCTTGAGGCGGTCTTTATAGCTTGCCATGCCTTGAAAACGCAGCGTGTCGACGGATTTCAGATCGCCATCCATTTCGACGAACGTTTGCGAATCGAGCAGATTGTTGATTCTGTCCTTGGCCGAAAGGGCAAAGTGATAATCGCACCGCGGACAAACGCGCAGATTCTCATTCAGCTCGATTTCATGGATCACTTCATTGCAGCCGGGGCATTTCTGAAACAGGCCCTGCGGAATGTCGCGTTTCTTGCGAGGCTCGGTTTTGAGCGTCGGTTTTTTGAAAATGGCCATGGCAATCAGGCGCGGGCTGCGGTTGCGGCGTAGACCGAGCGCGCACCGCCTTCTTTCAAAACCCGCGCGCATTCGCTCAAGGTCGACCCGGTGGTTAAGACATCATCAATCAAAAGCACACGTAAGTTTCGCACGTCTGCCTTTTTTCGTAAACGGAATGCACCACGCAAGTTTTGCATACGCTCGGAGCGATCAAATGCGGTCTGGGTAGTCGTGTAATGGACGCGTTGCAGGGCCGGGCGCAATGGGACAGACAGGTGCGAGCCCAGCCATTCGGCTAAGATGGCAGCTTGATTAAAACCGCGCTCGCGTTGCCGCGCCGGATGAAGGGGAACGGAAACGATCGCGTCGAAACGCCGTTCGCGGAGTCGCTCATCGTCGAACGCGGCGACCAGCCAACGCGCGACCAGATGACGAAGATGGATTTGGCGGCCGTATTTAAAATTGAGAATGACATGGCGAACAATGCCGCGGCTGCGGTAGGCTGAGACGGCGGCATCGAAGTGAAGAGAGCGATGCGCGCAGTTGGCGCAGGAAAACGTGGTTGTGATTGCACCGTCAAACGGCTCGGAACATTTCGCGCAAAACGGCGGCACAATTCGAGAAACCTTCGCTTCGCACTCGCCGCAAAGATATTCACCTAAATCGACCGACGCGGAGCAGATCGTGCAGGACGGCGGATAGAGCAGCGACGCGATTCCGCGGAAAAGGCTAGGTGCTGCCACGGTCGACATATTTTAACCAGCCGCGCATTATCAGCCACGTCAAGCACGCGACTGCGAGCGGCACAATTCCAACGAGAAGATTCTTCCCGAGCCACGGCAGGACGATCAACTGGCGGAGCGCGATTTTATTGAACGCGCCGCTGGTAAAAATCCAGCCCGCGTGCAAACCGATCGGCAGCCAAAGCGAGCGAGTCCGCAAGCGCGCGTCGGTCAGGATCCAACCGATTAGAAATAAAGTTGTGAATCCAGCTGCGACCAAAAGCGGATCCGCAAATTGGACGAACGCGTTCGCGATTGAATTGAATCCCGACATCCAGGTCACGTTTGGCGACGTTCGATCCGGCGCTTTCAAGAAATGAACGAGGGAATACAGCGCCGATGTTACAAAGATCGAGATATACCTGCGTCCGGTTTTGAGCAGAACACCGAGAACGAGTCCGCGAAAAAATGTTTCCTCGATAATCGGAACAACGATTGAGGCAGCCGCAACTTTTGCCACGCCGGGCCAATTGATTGCACCGCGCACTGAAAAAATTGGTGTCGCGAGCAGGACAGCTCCACAGCAGAGCAGGGGAACGGATGAGAAGACGAACCCTGCCAGTAAATCGAGTCGCCAGCGCGGATTTGGCGCCAGCTGCAAATCGTTTGGGCTGCGGACTTCCAGCGATCGAATTAGCGGCCAAAGCAAAATGGCGGCGGCGACAAGAAGCGCGCGGTGAAAGAATGTTTCGAAATCGTAACGCGCGAGAAAAGTTAGCGAGCCGTGAGCAACCAGGGACTGAGCCGCCCAAAAAAGACAAGGAGCCAGCAGCGCGCCGAAGAGAACCGTCGCGAGCAAATAAACCAGCAGTCTGGCTGCATCCTTCAAGGCTGCTAATGTAAGGTTTTCCAGCGATGCCGAGTCAACACATATGGACTGACAAAGACGAAGAAGGACGAAGGCGCGAAGTGCGCGCGACTAAGTTCGGCGGCAAGTGGCGAGTTCAATCGAAAACTTCTGATGAAATTGATTGGACCTATCACGATCCGCCGTTGCTTGATGATTTGTTGAAGTTGAAAGATGTCATCGCCCGAAAATACCAACGCCGGCGTGCCTCAGCCGATGACGTTGTCTCAGTCGATAAACTAATCAACGAACAGCAAGCTAATGAATAAGAATTGCATCATCGGTTTCCTCTCCCTTTCTCAAAGGGAGAGGACTAAGGTGAGGGATTGCCACGATTTTCAAGCGCCAGCCAAATCGCATCAAGAACGCTGTCGAGTTCTTCGCGAACCTGATGATTCCAAAAACGGATTACGGCAATTCCTTCTTCAGACAGAAATTTTTCTCGGGTTTGATCACGTTTCTCACGTACCCGAGAATCATGACCTGAGCCGTCGAGTTCGATCGCGAGTTTCAACGCCGGGCAATAGAAATCCAAGACGTAAGGATCAAGCGGGTGCTGTCGCCGGAATTTATAGGCCGCGAACTTTCGATTTCGAAGATGTCGCCAGAGAATGCGTTCGCAATCAGTCGCGCTCTTGCGGAGGTAACGAGCGCGCGTCATTAACGGATTCTTTAATCATTGTCGTCTCTTGCGAGAAGAGAAATTGCCTACCCCTCACCTCAATCCTCTCCCCGCAGGCGGGGAGAGGCGGAGCGCCGCACTGGAATCATAATTTCCGCTGTGAATCCAATGACTGAATGGAACACAAAGCGGTTAATCGCGACCGACAAAAAGTTTGTCTGGCACCCGTTTACCGACATGCGCGATTGGTGCGCGACTGATTTTGAACCGCTTGTTCTGGTGGAAGGACGCGGCGCGATCCTGCGCGATAGCCGCGGGCGCGAATACATCGACGGGAATTCATCCATTTGGACAAATATCCACGGCCACAATCATCCGCACATTAACGCTGCGATCCGCGCGCAACTCGCACGCGTGGCCCACACTTCCTTCCTCGGCTTCACCAATCCGGCGGCGATCGAGCTGGCCGAAGCGATTGTCGATCTTTTCCAGCCAAATTCTTTGACGCGCGTTTTTTATTCCGACGACGGCTCGACCGGAATCGAAGTCGCGCTTCGAATCGCAGATCAATATTGGCGACTGAAAAATTCACGGCGCCACGAATTCGTCGCTTTTCAACATGGTTATCACGGGGACACGGCGGGTGCGGCGGCACTCGGCGCCGCGGCGATGTTTCAGGTCCGACCGACGCGATGGAATTTTCCGGCGCGACAGGTGCCCGATTCAAAAACGCTCGACCAAATCTCAGGGACGGAGACGGCAAAGATCGCGGCCGTCGTGATCGAACCTTTAATTCAAGGCGCGGCGGGAATGAAACTTTGGCCGCCGGGAACGTTGCGCGCGGTGCGCGAATGGTGCGATCGGACCGGTGCGCTCTTAATCGTCGATGAAGTGATGACGGGCTTCGGCAGGACAGGGAAAATGTTTGCCAGCGAACACGAGTCGGTTCTCGCCGACATTGTCGTCTTGGGAAAGGGATTGACCGGCGGATATCTGCCGCTGGCGATGACATTGGTCACGGAGGAAATTTTTTCGCGTTTCGACGGTCCGGTTTCCGAAGGGAAAGCGTTGGCCTACGGGCACAGCTACACAGGCAACGCGCTCGGTTGCGCGGCGGCTACGGCGAGCCTGGAGGTTTTCGAGAAAGAAAATGTCCTGGAGAAATTGCAGCCGAAAATCGAGGAGATGAGAGCCGGTCTTGCGAAACTGCAAGGACTGCCGGGTGTAAGCGAAGTTCGCCAGTGCGGATTCATTGCCGGAATAGAAATGGCCGATTCACGATTTGCCTTCGACGTCAGCCTGGCTGCGCGAAAGCGCGGATTGCTGACCCGACCAATTCGCGACGTGGTCGTGTTGATGCCACCGCTTTGCATCACAGCCGAACAGCTCACGGTGGCGACCGGAGCGATTCACGATTCGATTTTAGAAGTTTGCGAGCACTGATGAACAAAGCAAAAAAAGCGCGAATCGATCAGACCTTGGTCGAGCGCGGATTCTTTGCGAGCCGCGAGCGTGCGCAACGTGCGATCATGGCGGGTGAAGTCAGGGTGGGGGACCGCGTCTTCGCAAAAGCGGCCGAGCTGATTGAAATCGACGCGCCAATTTCGATTGTGCAGCCGCCACAGTTTGCGAGTCGCGGCGCGTTAAAACTTGGCGGTGCGCTCGATTTTTTCGGAGTCGAAGTTAAAGGAAAGACCGCTCTCGACATCGGCTCGTCAACGGGCGGATTCACCGATTGTTTGTTGCAACGCGGCGCGGCGAAACTATTTGCAGTGGACGTTGGCCATGGTCAACTCGCTTGGAAATTGAGAAACGATCCGCGCGTGACAGTCATGGAAAAAGTGAATGCCCGATTTCTTTCGCGCGACGACATTCCCGAGGTTGCCGATCTTTGCGTGATCGATGTGTCATTCATCTCGCTGACTTTGATCTTGCCTCGGGCTTTCGAGTTGATAGCTCCAGAGGGTATGATTCTGGCGCTAATCAAACCGCAATTTGAATTGCAACGCAAAGATGTCGGCCGGGGCGGAATCGTGCGCGAGCCGGCGTTGCACGAAAAAGCGCAACAAAAAATTGTGAAGTTTGTTGAGGAAGCGAACTATCATGTGGTCGGTCTCGTTCCATCGACAATCACCGGAACCGACGGGAACCAGGAATTTTTCATATGCATCCGAAAACGATCGGATTAATCGCGCACCCCGGTAAACCCGGAGTGGGGGACCTCGTGAACTCACTCGCGGCGGCGAAATGACAATTGCTCAGTTGGGAGGCAAGGCCGATTTGCTCGTGGTCGTTGGCGGCGATGGAACGATTTTGAATGTGACCGGGCAATTGGGCGAAGCGAGTCCGCCGATTTTTGGAATCAATGTGGGATCACTTGGTTTTTTGACCTGCGCGAGCTCACCAGCATTTCGCGAAGCAGTCGAATGCATCGCCAAGGGGAAAATGACATTTAGCAATCGCGCGCTGCTCGAGGTCATTTTGCGGGATTCGACGGAAAAACACAAACCGATGATTGCGCTGAATGACGCCGTGTTTAGCCGCGGCGAATTGTCGCGCCTGATTCGATTGCGGACACGGGTGAACGGCGAAGCACTGACCGAGTTCAACGCCGACGGCTTGATTATCGCGACACCGACAGGTTCCACCGCCTACTCGCTTTCCGCGGGCGGGCCGATCTTGGAGCCGGAATCGGGTGTATTCGTGATCACGCCGATCTGCCCGCACGTGCTGACGAATCGCTCGATTATTGTTTCAGAAAAGTCGGTGATCGAAGTGGAAGCGAGCGAGCCGGATTACCCGGTTTATCTAACCGTGGACGGACGTGAGCCGCTCCGGATCGCGAAGGACGCGACCGTTCAGATTCGGAAAGCGAAAAAGACGATGCAGTTGGCGGCAATGCCGGACATGTCGTTTTTCAGTGTGGTCCGCCAGAAACTAAAATGGAGCGGCAGCAACGTCTGAACGCTGAGGGGTCGCGAAAGTTCAAGCGATCGCTGAAATGGACGTTTTGAAGCGCCAATCACCGCAGTCCCAACCAAGAAGCGCTTCGATCTTGGCAATATCTTCGTCGAAAATGCCGCCCGCATACTCGCGTTCCTCGAAAGTTAGCTTTCGCGAATAAGAACCGACGTTGCGCTGTTCGTTTTTCAAACCCGATTTTCTGGGCACGCCAAGGAAGTCGAACATCCGATCAAGCAGGGGGAAAGGATCGGTGCGGAAGTTCTCGTACTTAATAATGAACACCTGATCGCGCGGGAAGAGTTTGAAAACCTGCTCGAGTTGCGGGGAGTAAAGGCTGCGGGCGAGGTAGGCGTTGCCACGCGGCCCTTTCCAGATCCCGATTTCCTGGTCGCGCTTGAGCGCATCGAGAAATTCCAGCGCCTCCTGTCCTTTGTCGCGTCGCATGTTCCATTGGGAAAACGCGCGTTCAACCGGATTACGCAGTGAAACGATCAATTTCATTTTCGGGTTGTAGCGGGCGATGCGCTCGAGCGCACGGGGATAATAAAGATAATCAGCGGTGACCTCTCCCGCCACGCGCCACCGCCAGCCGGGATCGAAGTTCCCGAGCAAAATCCGATAGTCCGGCTCGCCGGTAAAATGTTCTTCTTTGTCGAAAAAATGGAGCGCCTGGTCGCGGAGCAGGGCGATGTGCGGATGCTGAGCCAGAAAATCGTGGACCGCGGTTGTGCCGGCTTTTTGCACACCGGCGACTACGAAATCTACGTGGTCAATCTTTCGGCGGCGAAAAAGATGCGGACGCGCCGAGCTCGGCGCGGGTGTTTGTCCCGTCTTGCTGTCCGCTTGCACGCTCGAAACAGTACTACTTTTGGCGCGACGCGAAACTCGATCGACATGTAGCGGTGCCGCATAACGGGCGCGCGCGTCGGTTTTTAGAGATCGTTACTCGGGAGGAAGTTGAGAACCTCTTCCGAGCGTGTCCAAGTCTTCGACAAACACTGGGGTACGTTCCAGAGCATAACCGTTTATTTCAGGCTTCCAGTTCGGAATTGCGTCAGGAAGCTGGGTGTAATTTACCGGAACTTCCTCGCTATCTTTGACGCCCCATTCCCAAACTAAAACGATGCCGTTTTCCATCCACAACGCATCAACATTCATCATCGCGTTGCGTCCTTTCAGGTCGCCAACGTGTACTAGCACCCGAAAGTCCCGTTTCACGATTCGATCTTACCACGGCAGGCAACACGGTCCTGTAATTTCCATAACCAAAACCGAGCAACACCGTTGAACGAGCAAAGAAGCAGGAGAAGAACTCTTCCGCGCTACTGGACGGATTACTCGCCCTCTGGCTTAGGTCGCGCTGACTCGCGCTCTTTGGCCTCGCGTAACTGCTGCTGCAACTCCTCGGATTCGAGAAGTTCCTCACCAAAAACCGGCTCGGATTCAGTAACCTTCTCGACTTGCTTAAGAGCTTCTTTATTGGAGTCGCGATCAGCCATGTTGTTATCTTGAGGCATATCTCTCTAAAATCAAATTTGTGAGTGCCACCCAAAGTGTAATTTTGACGCGCGAAGATGCCGTTAAAACTCAGTTGGACACTGCCATTTGGCTCTGGTTCATCGAAGAACAAATAGGACCGATTCACGCGCTGGCAGACAATGCGCTGACGATTCTTAACGACATTGGGGGCAAGGTGGGAAAAGAATCTCAGCTCTATAGTAAGGCTATGCATGAGGTTCACGGGCGAGATCGACTCAAGGGCTTTTCAAACTTCCTTAAGCATGGAAGCAAAGACGCCAACGCGGCATATAAGTTTCCGCTGCTGTGGACAGAGGGGTTGATGCTGGATGCCATAAACCTATGCGCGAAGATTTTTCCTCCGGTTTCTCTGCTTATGGCAACGTTTACCGCTTGCACCATGTGTATACATTGGGCCGCTGGCCGCCTTAATCGAGAGGAGGCCGACAAATACTCTCCGAAGGGCGTTACTCTGGAAGAAATCGCGCCACTTGGACGCAGGGAATTTCTTGAGACTGTTTTGCCATTGTTCGCTCAAGGGGGATTTAAGCAGTC
>QHPY01000040.1 GCA_003219215.1 Verrucomicrobiota bacterium
ATCGGGCAAGGCAGCGACGGTCTTGCCGCCGTTTATCCGGCGATGCTCAACTGTCTGATCGCGCTGCGTGTTCTCGGTTATTCGAAAGAGCACCCAGCCTACAAAAAAGCAGCGCAAGATTTTGCCGGCTTGTTTGTCAGTGATCCTGAAGATTTTCGGATTCAACCGTGCATGTCGCCTATCTGGGACACGGCGATTAATTTGATCTCGCTAGTCGAATCGGGTTTGCCGGCGGATGACCCCTCTCTCCAGCGCGCGGCGAAGTGGTTGCTTGATAAGGAAGTGCGGATTCGCGGCGATTGGGCGTTCAACAATTCGCATTCGGAAGCGAGCGGCTGGGCATTCGAATACAACAATGTTTATTATCCCGATGTGGACGACACCGCGATGGTGTTGATGGCGTTGCGACTCGTTAGGCCGGAGGACAGTTGGGGATTGGAAGGAGCCTTTCGGCGCGCTCTTGGCTGGCAGCTCAGTTTCCAATGCCGCGATGGCGGTTGGGCGGCGTTTGATAGAAATGTTACCACCCCGTGGCTGGAAGATATGCCGTTCGCGGATCACAACGCGATTCTCGATCCAACTTGCAGCGATCTGACCGCGCGCACACTGGAGTTGCTCGGCTACATCGGTTTCAATCCGAAGGCGCGTTGCGTCCGGGATGCGATTCACTATTTGATCGAAACTCAGGAAGCGGATGGCTCGTGGTACGGGCGATGGGGTGTCAATTACATTTATGGGACGTGGCAGGTGCTCCGCGGATTGCGCGCCATCGGGCACAACATGACCCAGGATTGGATTTTGCGCGGACGCGATTGGCTCGAGAGCTGCCAGAACGATGACGGCGGCTGGGGCGAAACTTGCGCGACTTACGAAAACCCGGCGACGAAAGGAATTGGCAAGAGCACGGCGTCGCAAACCGCGTGGGCGATCATGGGCATTTGCGCCTGCGGCGATCTCGATCGGGCGAGCATTCAGCGCGGTCTGCGTTTCCTTTTGAGCTCGCAAAAGTTGGATGGTTCGTGGGACGAGCCCGAAATCACCGGCACCGGATTTCCGGGTGTCTTTTATCTGAAATACGACATGTATCGCCAAAATTTCCCGCTCCTCGCGCTGGCGACCTACGTGAATCACCGAAAGGGCTTCATCACGCAGCCGGGCTTTTATCGGTCCAGCTAAAATTGACCCGGGTTGTTCGTAAGATCGACATCTGCCCGGCGGCTGACGATTGACCGCCATTGCTCGCGGCCTAACGTGTTTAGTATGGCTTACGAATTACCGAAATTACCTTACGACTACAACGCGCTCGAGCCGCATATCGACGCGCGAACGATGGAGATTCATCACACCAAGCATCATCAGGCTTACATCACCAACGTTAACAACGCGATCAAAGGCAAAGCCGATTTGGAAAAGAAATCGGTCGAGGATTTGATCCGTGATTTGAATTCAGTTCCAGAAGACATTCGCACGGTCGTGCGCAACAACGGCGGCGGGCACGCCAATCACTCGTTCTTCTGGAAAATCATGGGCCCGAAAGCGGGCGGCGAGCCGAAGGGCAAACTGGCCGACGATATCAAGGCGGCTTTTGGCGGGTTCGACCAGTTCAAAGAGAAATTCTCCGCCGCCGGCGTTGGCCGATTCGGCAGCGGCTGGGCGTGGTTGATCAAAAACAAAAGCGGCAAGTTAGAAGTGATCTCCACTCCAAACCAGGACAGCCCGTTGATGGAGGGGAACGCGCCGATCCTCGGTCTCGATGTTTGGGAGCACGCTTACTATCTCAATTACCAAAACCGCCGGCCCGATTACATCAAGGCTTGGTGGAACGTAGTCAATTGGGACGCTGTGGCGAAAAATTACGGATCGTAGCGCACTGAACCCGCCCTTAGCTGCGCGAATCCCGTTCTTGATCGTGATCGCGCTCCTT
This sequence comes from Verrucomicrobiota bacterium, assembly GCA_003219215.1. Lineage (GTDB taxonomy): Bacteria > Verrucomicrobiota > Verrucomicrobiia > Chthoniobacterales > UBA10450 > AV40. The sequence continues at coordinate 1,925 of QHPY01000040.1, forward strand.
GGCTCGATCACGCTGATTGCGGTCGTTGTCAGGCTGACCGAACGACTCGCCGTAAGTCCGTGGGAACCGGCCATTGCCATGGAAGCCGCGCGGCTGAATGCCGGATTGCCTTTATATGAAGCCGGCCATGCCACTCATATGTACGGCCCGCTCCTCACCGTTCTTCTTGCCGAAATTTTTCGGGTGACTGGACTCAATTTGCTTGCCGGTCGGATTGGATTCTCAATTTTTGCTTTTGCGCTGGCTTTCTTGCTGAGCGCAATTCTGTGTCGCGGCTCGTCGAGAAGATACTGGTTCGTGGCCTTCGCTCTTTTTCTCGGAGTCAACCTGCGCACGAACCTCATCTTTCTTTCTGCACAGCCCGACTGCGTTGCCGTGCTCTTCGCCGTCGGCGGTCTTTGCCTTTGGGCGGAGCGCCGAGATTCATTGTTGCGTTCCGCCTGCGCGATTGGGTTGTTCGTTTGCGCAGTCCTTTTCAAGCAAACGAGCGCCGCATTTGCGCTTATCCCAATTGTCTACGTTTTAATCTGGAAACGCGGATTGCAGAATCTCTTCGCTTCGCTGATCCCAGCACTGTCGATTTTGGTAACACTCGGGATCATTCGTTTCATCTGGCCACAAGTTTTTCACGCGATGATAACAGTCCCCGGTTCGATCGAGGTTAATTACGGGCACGTGCCACTGATCACCGGCTATCTCATTGCGACTTTTCCGATTTTTTTGATCGCGTTGCTGGCCAAACGTTTTTCGCGAGATGTAACGGACGAACGCGAGCGATGGATTTGGGCCGCGATGACGGTGTTAGTGCCGGCATCAATTTGGACTACTTGCAAGAGCGGCGGCGGTTACAGTTCGCTGCTTGTCAGCTATCTGGCCATGACGGCCTTCTTCGTAGTCAAGTTGGATTCGATTTTGGAATGGATGGCGGCGCTGCGCGGGTGGCGGAGTTTTCTGGCCGCAAGCGGTCTTGCGCTGGCAATTCTTTTTTCATTCCTTGTCCAGGTTGATCGGGATCTGGCGCTACTGTTTCTCCGATGTGGCGATGAAAAATACGAGACTGCCGTTGATTTCGCGCGACGAACTCCCGACCGGATAATCAGTCCTCAGGATCCAACCATTGCTTACCGCGGTGCCGGTTATTTCGGACGTTCTCTGTTTTTCGAACTCGATGCCCACGCGGTGAATGGCAACTGGCCGAGCGAACTTCCCGAATCAATGCAACGAGAAGTGGCCGAAGCGAAGTATGTGGTGCAAGTCAGGAGTTATGTGCCAACACCGATGTTCGAACAGGCGCTGGTAAAGGACCATTTCTATCCGATGGATTTTGTTGCGTTGCGTGGCTCCGTCTACACGCTTTGGACGAGAGGACCTGAATAATAATCATGGCTTACTTGAACGAAAATTATTTAAAACTTCAGGCGGGTTATCTCTTCCCGGAGATTGCGCGACGGGTCCGCGAATTCTGCAAAAAGGAGCCGAAAGCAGCCGAGCGTTTGATTCGCTGCGGTATCGGCGACGTAACCGAGCCGCTCCCTCGCGCAGTGATCGAAGCGATGAAACGCGCGGTCGAAGAACTTGGGCACCGCGAAACATTTCACGGCTACGGGCCGGAGCAAGGTTACGAATTTCTAAGATCAACAATTGCGCAGCACGATTACCGCGATCGCAAGATCGACATCGCTGACGACGAGATTTTTGTTTCCGACGGTTCGAAATGCGATTGCGGGTACATCCTCGATATTCTCGGCGACCAAAACAAAGTCGCGATCACCGATCCTGTTTATCCGGTCTATGTCGACACCAACGTGATGGCCGGTCACACCGGCCCGGCGCGAAAAGACGGCAGTTACGAAGGCATCGTTTATTTGCCATGCACGGCCGAAAACAATTTCGTTCCCGAGCCGCCAAAGGAACATGTCGATCTCGTTTATCTTTGTTTTCCCAACAACCCGACCGGCGCGGTCGCGACGCGCGAGCAACTCGCCAGCTGGATTAATTACGCGCGTCAGCATGATGCGCTCATTTTGTTCGACGCCGCTTACGAAGCTTACATTTCCGATCCAAAAATTTCGCATTCGATTTTTGAAATCGAAGGCGGGCACGAATGCGCGATCGAGCTCCGAAGTTTTTCTAAAATTGGCGGCTTCACCGGCGTACGTTGCGGTTTTACGGTGATGCCGAAGACGTTGCTCGCTCGCACCGATTTCGGAAAAAAGTTGCCGCTCCATCCGCTTTGGCATCGCCGTTGGAGCACAAAAGCCAACAGCGTCAGTTATCCAGTGCAACGCGGCGCGGAAGCGCTGTACTCAGATGAGGGGCGACAGCAATGTCGCGCACTGATCGAGCATTACATGGGCAACGCGAAAATTCTGCGCGAGGCGTGCGAAAAAATCGGTTTACACTTCTATGGCGGCACGAATGCGCCGTACATCTGGGTCCAAACGCCAAAAGGCCTAACGAGTTGGGAAATGTTCGACCGGATGCTGCGCGAAATTAATGTGGTCGTTACACCGGGAAGCGGATTCGGTGCACAGGGCGAAGGTTATTTCCGAATATCAGCTTTCAATAGCCGCGAGAACGCGGAGGAGGTCGCGCGACGGCTGGAAAAACTGTAGTCGCTTCGCCTCTGCGAAGCGCCGCGTCGGGCCCTCAACCCATGGTATTGCGCGTCGCTTAGAGGGCGATGGTTACGGTCTCTGCCATCTTTTCGTTGCGATCTACCCGAGGCGCGTAACATTGGCGCTTTGGGAAAGAAGTCCGCGTGGCCGAAGAAAAACAAGATCTGCTCCAGCTTTACCGCTTCTGTTTTCTAATGCTCGCTGATGCAGCGAAGGCGGAGGAAGTTTTTCACGCCACGTTGCGCCAAGCTGCTCAACAAGCTGCCAATGGCGAGCCGCCCCGCGATCGCCTCTGGTTTTTTCGCAACGCGCGCTGGCGTTGTCTCGAAGCGGGCGAGCGAAGCTTGCAGGCGGAAGATGTCAAGCTTGCACAGGACGAGCTTGCGGCTTGGGCGCCATCGCAGATCAAAAAACTCGAGCCGCAACAACTGGCGGTCTGGATTTCCGGCGCACCCGATCCGCAACGGACTGCGCTTGCGCTTTTTTATCTCGACGAATTTAATTATCGCGACTTGCTGTCGGTGACCGAACTAAAGCCCCTGGAATTGTCGAAACTGCTCTGTGATGGGCGCCGTCAATTTCAAGCCTGGTTGGACGCGACCTTTCCGTCGACTCAAACATGAGAGCAGTTCAACTTTCGCGAAAAGAGAAAATGCTGGTGCACTGTGCACCGATTCGCGAGGAACGCGTGGATGATCGCGCGTTGCGCATGGCGCTCCATCGCGCGCGCAAAACCGAAGCGTTTGCGATTCAGCAAGATTTCGACAAAGCGGCAACGGCACTCGTTCAGGCAATTCCGATCCCACAGGAGATTACCGATTGGATCCCAACTGACACCTTCATCGCGCCGACGCGCCGGGATTGGAAAAAATATGCGCAGAATCCTGCGTTCCTCGCGACCGGTATTGCTGTCTTGGTCATCGCCGTGGTTGCGATCTTTCAGCTGGTGGAGCGAATGAACCGTTTTCCGGGCGAACCGACCGCCCGCCGTTTACTGACTACCGCGAGTTCGACTCACGCCATAATGCTCGATCCGGTGAAAACAGATGCCGGTGCGCTCGGCGATTTCTTTTTCATGAAGCATCGCCTTGTCCACTACGACGTGCCCCCGGAATTCGCGGAACTAAAAACGCTCGGCTGCCGCGTTTTCGACGACGAAGAAGGCCAGCGCGTCGGGCAAGTCTGGGTGGTGGAAAAGAAAATGCAGTTTTTTCTGTTTCCGGCGGAGCGCGACCCAAAAACAGGAAAGGCGCGGGAATTTTCCGGATGGCGTTCTATTGAACAGGAGCGCTGGGCTGGCGTTGTGAAAGAGCAAAGCGGCGTCTGCTTCATGGCCGCGGTGCACGGAAGCGCGAAAGATCTCGCACCCTATATCTCTAAACCGAAAGGTTAGATCGACATCTTGCGACTGCGTTGACAGCAGCGCAGTGCGATTGAACCTTGTCGCCGCTTACTCGCCAGGGTAGCTCAGCGGTAGAGCAGGGGACTCATAAGCCCTTGGTCGGGAGTTCAATTCTCCCCCCTGGCAGTTTTTTATCTCGCGAGCGTGATGAATGACGAAAGCTCTATCGGAAAATTTTTCGCGCGCGGAAATTCTTACTGGCTGACGCGATTCATCATCCTGCGGCTGCTCGGCTTTGTTTACACGATCGCGTTCTTTGTCGCGGCCCGGCAATTGGTGCCGTTGATCGGCCGAAGTGGTCTGACGCCGGCGCACGATTATCTCTACAATATTCATTCCCAGCTCGGTTCGCGGACGGAAGGAATGTTGCAATTGCCGACGCTGTTTTGGTTCGGTTGCACTGATCAGGGGATGTCGACCTTCGCCTGGGTTGGTTTCGCGCTTTCGCTCATCGTTCTTGGTGGCTACGCAAACGCAATTTTATTGGCCGCGCTTTGGGCGATGTACATGTCGATCGTGCACGTCGGACAAATTTGGTACGGCTACGGTTGGGAAATTCAGCTGCTCGAAACCGGTTTCCTATCGATCTTTCTCTGCCCGTTGCTCGATGGACGGCCGTTCCCAAAGTGCCGGCCGCCAATTCTGGTGATCTGGCTTTTTCGCTGGCTCGGCTTTCGGATCATGGTCGGCGCCGGTCTGATCAAATTGCGTGGCGACGAATGTTGGCGCGATCTCACCTGCATGTTTTATCACTACGAAACGCAGCCGATTCCGGACCCAATCAGCCGTTATCTACATTTTGCGCCGCAGTGGTTTCACAAAACGGAAACGCTTTGGAACCACGTCGTCGAACTGATTGTGCCGTGGTTCTCATTTGGACCGCGAACCGCGCGCCACATCGCGGGCTCGTTGATGGTTCTATTCCAGGTCTTTCTCATTATCAGCGGCAATCTTTCGTTTCTGAACTATCTGACGATCATTCCGTTTCTCGCCTGTTTTGATGATACACTGCTGCGACACGTTCTGCCAAAGCCACTGGTTAAGCGCGCAGAGCGAGCGGCGCAAGAATCGCATCCTTCGCAAATCAACAACACGTTCTCGGTCGCATTGTCGATCCTGGTTGCGTATTTGAGCATCGATCCGGTGCTCAATCTAGTCTCACGCCGCCAGATGATGAATACGGCGTTTAATAGATTCGATCTGGTGAACACCTACGGCGCGTTCGGAACGGTCGGGCGTGAGCGCGACGAAATTATTTTTGAAGGCACGGATGACGCCATCATTACCGGCGACACCAAATGGACAGAATACGAATTCGTAGCCAAACCGGGCGACCCGAACCGGCGTCCCCCGTTTATCGCGCCCTATCAACCGCGAATCGACTGGCAAATTTGGTTCGCGGCCATGGCGTCGCCCGCCGATTACCCTTGGACGTTCCATTTTGTTTGGAAACTTTTACACAATGATCCCGACACCTTGTCGCTCCTGGCCAACAATCCATTTCCAGAAAAACCACCGCATTACGTCCGCGCGCGGCTGTATCGCTACCGCTTCGCGTCGCTGGGTGAAAAGGGGTGGTGGAAACGCGAACTAATCAGCGAATGGCTTCCCGCACTATCGGCTGATAACGAAGACCTCCGCCGGATCATGGGCGCGTTGCATTGGCTCGATTACGGCGAGTCGCCGCACTAGAGTCCGCGTTCTTTTAATCGCCCGATCGTGTCTCGCATCATGCGATAGCCGAAATGGCCTTGCGGAACGCGAAGCAAGTCGGAGCCGCGCCATTTTTGCTGAATCGCATCGATGTCGGCCGGGCGCGTGATCAGATCGAAATCGCCGGAGACAAAAAGCACGCGCGCGGGATCACATGACGGTTCGTTGTGCATTGGTGAGCTAAGATGAAAATGCCGTGCCACTAGTTCGGGCGCGATCTTCGCGCGGCGTAATTCGCGCCGCATGAATGCGGTCCCGGGATTTTGCCAAATCGCGTGTTCGACGTTCACGATCGGGCACATCAGCGCGACGAAGCGCAGATCGCGCTCCACCATTGCGAGCAAGGCGCCAATCCATCCGCCATAGCTCGTCCCCAGGATTCCGAATTCGCGGCAGCCCTGTTCACGCAACGTCGCGATTAATTGCCGCACCTCCATTACGCCTTGCCGCAACCCTTCGGCGTTGCGAATGAGATCGGCCGTAATCGCGAGCTCGCCATTCCAGTAACCGCGCGGCACGCGCGAGTAGTGATACGGCAAATGAACGAAACACGCATTCCAGCCGAGCTCATTGATTCGCGCCGCCCATCGACGATAGCCGATGTGCGTCGCCGACATCAGCGCATGGAGCATGAAGACAGTCGGTGCGTTTTTTCTCGCGGCGCACCAGAAAAAATCGGCACGCGCGGCGTTGTTACGCGAAAATTTGGTTTGGATAGGGCTGCGCCAGGTCACAGAAGCGCCACTGCCGTTTCGGATCGCCGCCACAAGATCGACATCTTGCCGCACGGCATAATATTCGTGCGGCGTTAATTTCTCGCATTCAGCGACGTAACGCTCCATTTCCGCCGCGCTGCGCCCGTTCAAGCGGTGACGTGATTGCAACAGATTCATCGACGCGCACATCGCGAGATCGACCGCTGTTGCAGTCGTGCGACGCAGTAGCTGACGACGATTTTTCGACGGCGCGTGCATTCGCTCGCGTGGCGGGTGCGGCAGGTCATCAGTCGTCAGTTGAAATTTCTGCCGCAGTTCGGCATAGATTCCCTGGAACGCTTTGGTCAGCTCTTGCTCGGTCCGCGCACGCGCGACTGATTTTTCCAATTCAGGAAAATGCGAAATGGCTCTGCCGAAACCGATCCAGATTGGCGTTCGCCGAAGCGGCAGCCAATTTCGTTTCGCGTAGAGTCGATCGGTTCCGAGAATCACGCACGGCACGATCGGAACGCCGGCCATGTGCGCCAGAGTGGATGCTCCGGCGCGAAGGGGCGCGCCTTGAAGTAGCGAGCTCGCGCCATCGCGAATGCCTCCTTCGGGAAAAACGCCGACGATCCGGCCGTCTTTCAGCCGGTCGATTGCGCTCCGAATCGTTTTGCGATCGGCCCGATCGCGCGCGGCCGGAAAAGCGTCAACTGCTCGCAAAAAAAGCCCGACGATTGGCAGCGGAAAGAATTCGGCCATCGCCATCCAATCGATTTTCCGTCGCACCGCCGACGAGATGATGAACGGATCGAAATGACTGATATGATTTGAAGCGAGTAGAAATCCTCCAGCACGATTCACATGCTCGCTGCCGGTCACGTAAATGCGCGACGAATAGCCAAAGAGCAGCTTCATGAACAGCGCGGCCGCGCGATTGGCAATGGAGTGAAAAATTTTACGCATCACGAAATTGGTTCGGCCGCGGCCGCGCGCTCCTGACATCTTTTGAGATCAAGTTTGCCCGAGGCCAGGACAGGAATCGAATCTACACGACAGATTCTCTTAGGAATCCACAAATTGGGAACGCCGGCTTCGCGAAGTTTATCGCGGAGCTGCGCAAGATCGACATCCACCGACGCCAATAACACCAGCGCTTCGCCTTTGGCTTCGTCCTGGACGCCGACAATTGCGATTACGCGTTCGTCTTTTCCTGAAAAACCGAGCAAGTCGATAATCTTTTGTTCGACCGCCTCGTGTGGCACCATTTCCCCGCCGATCTTCGAAAAGCGCGATAGCCGCCCTTCGATGTACAGAAATCCATCTTCGTCGAACCGGCCGATGTCGCCGGTCTTGAACCAGCCATTCTGCAAAACATCGGCGGTGCGTTTTTCATCGTGCAGATAGCCTTCGAAAACATTTACGCCGCGGAACCAGACCATTCCGGTTTCATGCAACGATAGTTTTCGATCGGTCTCCGGTTCGCGAATTTCGGCTGCGATGCCGGGCGCCATTTTACCGACCGAACCCAGACGACTCGATGGCTGCACCTGTTCACCGGATTTTCTTGGCAGTGGCTCGGGCAAGTTGACGCTCACAACCGGCGACGTTTCCGTCAGTCCGTAACCTTCAAACACGCGCTGTTTGAATCGCTCCTCGAATGCCTTGGCCAGATCGAGCGGAAGTTTTTCTGCGCCAGTAATAACCAATCGCAAAGTACGGAGCTGGTCCGGCTCAGCTTTACGCAAATAACCGCGCAAAAAAGTCGGAGTCGCGAGGAGGAGCGTGAGTTTGTGCTTCTCGATCAGCGAGGCGTTCTTGGCCACTTCCAGTGGATTTGGATAGGTGACGATGCGGACCCCTTCGATCATCGGATACCAAAGTGTGACAGTCGATCCGAAGCTGTGGAAAAACGGGAGCGAGGCGAGAATAGCGTCGTCCTTTTTTGCATCGAGCAGTTCGCGGAATTGGGAAACATTTCCGACGATGTTGCGATGAGAAAGCACGACGCCTTTAGGTTCCCCGGAACTGCCGCTGGTAAATAGCAGCATGGCTTCGTCATGGCCGCCCCGTTTCGGAACCTGCAACAAACGCAGAAGCAAACGCGTCGGGGCGAAGATCGACATCATCCACCAAAGAAGAATTGGCGATTTCAGCCGCGGCATTAATTTATCCAATTTCAGAACACGTTGCGGCCAGGGAAAATCCTTTACTCGCTCGATGAACGGCGTTGCTGAAATGGCAACGCCGAGATTTGCTCGCTTGCAGGCCGATTCATTTGCGCTGCGGCCGGCTGTGAAATTCAGATCAACGGCCACTTTCCCAGCCAGCGTGACGGCGAGGTTCGCAACCATCGACCCTTTGCCCGCGGGCAAAACGATCGCGATCCGTTGATCAGAAAATTCTTTGCGCAGAAAACGGCTTAGCGCCGCGGCTGCGCCGAGCAATTTTGCGCGGCTCAGTTTTGTTTGATCAATGCCATCGACGACCGCGGTGCTGAAACGCCTGCGTTTCAGACCGCGGAGGCAGGCTTCTCCAAGATGTCGATCTAACGATGGTCGCCGGCTGTAGCAGAACTCGCCCAGTTTGAGCAACTCCTCACGCACTGTGGCGATGTCGGCCGTTTGCGGGTCGAGCGATTTGCCGAACGCGACTGTCACACGATACGGAATTTCTTTTGGCCACTTGGCGAAAAACCTTCCTCCTTGAAACGAAAAAATTGAGCCCCAGAGCCGATCGAGCCAAACCGGAACGACGGTAGCGTTCGCGTGTTGTGCAATCAATTCATACCCGCGGCGCAAACGCAACAGGGTCCCGGATCGCGTGAGCTGTCCTTCCGGAAAAAGACAAACGATCTCGCCCGCCGCAATTTGTTCGGTTGCGCCGCGAATTGCCGAACGCGCATGTCGGACATCGATCGGAATGCAACCAACGGCGCGCAGAAATGGGCGCAGCATCGGTTTGTGATAAAATTCCTGATCGATGATGTAACGGATCGGTCGCGGGCAAGCGAGCTGGAGGACGATGGCATCGACCCAGGTAATGTGATTTGGCAAAAGGAGGAAACCGCCTTTCGGCAAATTCTCGAGGCCGAGGGCGTGGACGCGATAAAAGGTTCTGACGAGCGGCCGGCCAAAAAAATGGAGCGCGCGCTCACCGGCGGACATGTGAGGCATCGTTTATTATTTACAATTAGCCTGCGGCCATCTATCTGCCAATCGGCAAGTCGCAATGGAAACGAAAGACCGTCCTGCCCCCGGCGGCCGAACCGCGCTCGCGCTGCTCCTTGCGATCAATCTCTTTAACTTCATCGACCGCTACGTGCTGGCGTCGGTGGAACCTGAGATCCGTGCGCATTTCTTTACGGCGAACGATCCGCACGCGCACTTATTAAGTGGTTCGCTCGGCAGCGCGTTTCTGTGGAGTTACATGGTCAGCTCTCTTATTTTTGGATGGGTGGCCGACCGGTTTTCGCGCTGGGTGATTATCGGACTCGGTGTCATTCTCTGGAGCGCGGCGACAGCCGGGTCCGGATTAGCTACTACTTTTGCGTTCTTATTTGCCATGCGTCTCCTCGTGGGGGTGGGGGAAGGCGGATACGGACCGGCCGCACCGACGATCATTGCCGATTGTTTTCCGCTTTCGATCCGCGGCCGAGTCATGTCTTATTTTTATGTCGGGATTCCGGTCGGGAGCGCGATCGGCTACGCGATTGGCGGATTCGTTGCCGCACATTGGGGTTGGCAAACGGCGTTCTTCGTAGTTGCGCCGCCCGGAATTCTACTTGGGCTAGCTTGTTTTTTCCGACGCGATCCGCGAGTCGAGCCGCACCATCTTCAACCGAAACGGCGCGCGACTTTGCAAGATTACATCAATTTGGCGAAAACACGGTCTTACGTTTTGAACACGCTGGCGATGACGGCGCTAACATTCGCGATCGGAGGGATGTCGTTTTGGGTTCCCGGTTATTTGCAGTTTCGCGGCATGCCTCCGGCAAGTCGGATTATTTTTGGGGGCATCCTAGCCCTCGGAGGCTTAACGGCGACACTCTCCGGCGGCCTGGCTGGCGATTATTTCCGAAAACGCTTCGATGGATCCTACTTTCTCGTCTCCGGAATCGGAGTGATGATCGCATTCCCATTTTCGGTATTGATGCTCTTCACTCCGTTTCCTGCCGCCTGGATAATGATGTTCCTGGCAATTTTCTTTCTCTTTTTCAATACCGGCCCAGCCAATACGGCGTTGGCAAACGTGACGAAACCAGGCGTGCGTGCGACGGCTTTCGCGGTCAACATTTTCATCATCCATTTGTTAGGCGATGCTGCTGCGCCACCGCTGATTGGCGCAGTAGCGGACCGGACAAACTTGAATGTGGCCTTCTTCGTTGTGTCGGCGATGATGTTCGTCGCCGGAGTCTTTTGGCTCTGGGGCGCGAAATACTTGGCAAGTGATACAGCGGCGATCGAAGGTGCCAAGAGTTGATGTCGATGTAAAACAAAGGCGGGAATGCTTTTGGCATTCCCGCCTTCGCAAATGCGGTATAATCAGACCGCTAAATAGTTATTCTTGTTCTCCGCCGGGAGTTGCGCTGGTTTCGGCGCCTTCAGTGGTCTTCTTATGTGAACCCTTTTTGCCTGAAGGGCTGGCTGATGTTTCAGCGGAAGACTCCGTGCTCGTCGGTTTCTCTGCGGTCGTAGATTTCTTTGAACTCTTCGTGCTCGACGGGCTGCCGGTTGTTTCGGCCGGTGATTCTCCAGTTGTTCCTTGCATCATCTCGTCGCCCTTATGGCGCGGTGAAACCGGAGTTGCACCTGGCTTTGCCTTTCCGCCGGGTGGAGACGCCTCGCGAGTTGCACCACCCGCTGCTTTCGATGACGCGGTTGCGCTCGGGGTAGCAGAAGCAGTTGCCGATGCGCTGGCGGTTGGCGGAGCGCTTGCGGAAACAGTGGCGGACGGCGATGCGCTCATTCCTGCCGATGCGCCTGGTGAAGCATAAGCGCCTGCTGGGGTTTGTGTTGTTGCGCCAGTCGTCGTGGTGGCGCCGGTGGTGGTGGTTGTCCCGGAAACGCCAACTCCGGCCGACACTCCGAAGTGCGAGAACACATTCGTGGTAAAGGTGGTGTCGCTGATTCGCGAGTACTCGAATACTGGCGCGTTGTAGATGCGGTCTCGCTCCACCGTGACCGTGAGATAACTCATATCGGGTGACACCGAGTAAACGCTCCACGGAACGGCAACCAGCTTCGTTTGGCCAGTCACTCGCGTGCCGGTTCCGCCGGCCGAGAGAACGGTATAAGCCATACAACCGTTGCTGCGATCGAGCACGACATCTTTGACCACGCCGACTTCTTCGCCCTGAGCGGTTTTTACTTTTGTGCCGATGATCTTGCTCGTCTGGACGTAACTTGAGCTAGTCGAGCTTGAACTCGCCGTTGTCTGGGTTTGTGCAGTAAGAGGAGTCGCGGCCCAACCCCCTATGGCCAGCGCGACTCCGTAAAGAAGATATTTTTTCATAATGTTTAAAGACTGACGAAGAGGGATTCTGCCTATTCAGAACCCGCAATCCTACTTCGCTGTAGGGCTTTGCCTTAGACGTGGCTAATTTTCTAACTTCGATGTCGAGAGGTGAACATCATAGGCGCGCGCCTGCTCGAGCGCTTCCGCTGCTTGGGTAGAATGCCCGAGTTTCGCATGCAGATCGCTCAACAACTTCCAACTTTCCGCGCGGTACGACTGTGATTGCAGGCAGGTGAGCAATTCGTTGATCGCCGCCGCTGTTCCTCCAGTCTGGTCGAGTAACTGAATGTAACGTTTTTCGATCGACCAATTTGGCGGTCCCGTTCGTGCCGCCAGTCGCATCCGCATTAGATCAACTTTCCCGCTCTCTTTGCTTTCAAGGACCGCCAATAACTGATGGGCCTCTGCATCGACCGGCGGCATTTGCGTCGCCCGCGTGAGTAATTCGCGCGCGAGCTTGAAGTCCTTTTGTTTCAATGCGACCGCGGCAAGATTGATAATCGCTAGGGGTTGATCCGGCTTTTTTTGCAGAGCAGCATGCAAGTGCACCGCGGCGTCTTCTAATTTTCCTTCGGTCAACTCTAGCCCGCCGAGGTTGATGAGCATTCGCGCTGAATCACCGCCGTGTGCGATTGTTCGCTCAAGAAACGTACGCTGATCCTTCCAATCGAAGGTTCGTGCGAACGTGCGCGCGCCCAAAAACGCCATCCAAACAACGCCCAACACGAGCGTGGTAGCGGCGATTGTCGATCTTCGCGATTTCAATTTCTGTCCGAGCTCGACGATTTCGAGAGCGATCGCCAGGAAAAAGAATGCGCTTGGCAAATAAATCCAATGTTCCGCGGCGGTTGCGTTCAAAGCGACAATTCCACTCACCGGTAAATAAGCGATCAATCCGAAGAGGAGAGCGGTGAACACCGCTGGATTGCGTTTGCGCGCTCGCAGCATCCAATAAAAAAACACCGCGATCAGAACCAGACCGACCAATGTTTGCAGTTCGCGCCAGGCTGCGTGCGCCATGCTCGCTTCATTGAACCCGCTTGGCTGGGTTTCCACATCGCGATCCATGTGCAGATTCATCGGAAACAAAATCAGGCCCGTGTATTCGGCTACAGCTCGCGCGGCGATGATCGGTCTAACCAACAATGGAGGAGGCGGAGTCAGCGTCGGCGCTGGATTGTGCTCGGCTGCCGCGCGCAAACTGAAGTAGCTCGCGGCAACAAGAGCCGCTACCGCCGCCGTTTTCCACAGATTGACCCAATTTTTTCTCAACAGGGAAAAAGCCATTCCGATTAAAGGAAAAAGAAGTCCGCTCTCTTTGCTCAACGCACTCAAAAGAAAAGCCACACCGCTCCCGATAAGAAGCGGCAACTCGCGCGGACCGAGCGTCAGCGACGCACGGAGCAGCAAAAATAGACCAAGAAATCCGAATGTAACGGCAAGGGGATCTGCCACACCGGAGACGTAAGCGACGGCAGCGCTTTGAACCGGATGAATCGCCCAGACCAGTGCGGCGACTAGCGCCATCAGTCGACATCGGCCGCGTTCAAGTCCGAAGCTGAGCAGAAGTTCTTCGGCGAAAA
>QHPY01000110.1 GCA_003219215.1 Verrucomicrobiota bacterium
CGCGGCTTCTCCATTTGCTTGAGCACATGCGATTGCAAAGCCGGCGCGATGTTGGCCAGCAAAGCGAAATCGGTTTGTCGATATGACATAGGCAGCTCCGGCTCAAAATTTTTAAAAACATTGAGCGCGACCGAACGCGTCTCGCGCGTGTTCAGGTCCCAAGAATACTCCCCTGACCAGCGAAAAGTTTTGCCCTCGACGCGCTGTACGCCCGTGCTGTCGATCTTTCGCGATTTCCAAAAATCGAACTCGGCCTGCGGAAAATCGCCGCCGACCACGCCGACCAAATTGACCGGCGAAAAATAGCTCGCGGCTGCGGCAGCGTACGAGGCCGAGCCGCCTAACAAGTCGCCATGTTCTTCGACCGGCGTTTTTACGGTGTCGAGCGCGATGGAACCAACAACGAGAAGAGACATCAGGTTTCGGGATTGAGCAGAGCTTTACACGCCCGCGCGTACTTGGCGATGTCGGGCGCTTTCAGCAAACCGGAAACAATTGCGACGCGTCGCGCGCCCGCCGCGATCACTTGCCCGAGATTGTCGATCTTAATTCCGCCGATGCAAAAAGTCGGGACGGTGATTTCGTTATGAACCCGTTTGATGCCCGTCAGTCCGATCGGCTGATAATCCGGCTTCGTTGGCGTCGCGAAAATTGGGCCGAAGCCGACGTAATCCGCGCCTTCGCGTTCCGCCTCAACCGCCTGCTCCAAACTGTGCGTCGATTTTCCCACCAGAACGTGGCGGCCCGCTTTCTTTCGTGCGTGCGCAAGCGAGTCGTCATCCTGGCCGAGGTGAACGCCTTCTACTGGAACCTTGGCCGCAACTTCCGCGTGATCGTTCACGATTAGAGGAACTCCAGCCGCAGAGGTGACTTGGTGCAGCTTGCCGGCAAGATCGACAATTTCTTCGACCGAATGTTCCTTGGCGCGCAGTTGGATTAGATCGACATCCCCGTCAATCATCGACTTCGTCACCCGTTCGGCGTCGTCGATACCAACGTAACCGAGATCTAGAATACCGTAGAGGCGGCAGTCGCTTAGATTTCGCAAAGCTGTTATTCGTGGAGGCGGACCCGCGGGGGCTTCAGTTCAAAAGCGTCCGAGTTCATCATCCGCTCGACGAAGCCGGTATCGTACTTCCCATCGCGGAACTCGCCGCGGCGCATGATCGCGGCATGAAAAGGGACCGTCGTCTTGATTCCGGTAACATAGTATTCGTCGAGCGCGCGACGCATGCGATCGATGGCCGAATCCCGCGTCGCTCCGATCGTGATTATTTTTCCAATCAGCGAATCGTAATACGGCGGCACCACATAACCGGTGTAAGCATGCGAATCGATCCGAACGCCGCGACCGCCGGGTGCATAGTAAAACGCGATCCGCCCGGGCGACGGCTGAAAATTGTTTTCCGGATCCTCGGCGTTGATCCGGCATTGAATCGCATGCGAGCGCGGCACAGCGTGGGCAACGTGCGGCGATAACGGTTCACCGGCAGCGATGCGGATTTGTTCCTTCACCAGGTCGCATCCGTAAACTTCTTCCGTGATCGTGTGCTCGACCTGAAGTCGCGTGTTCATTTCCATGAAATAGAAATGTCGATCTTCATCGACCAGAAACTCGATCGTGCCGGTGTTTTGGTAGCCAACCGACTTCGCCAGCTTGACCGCGGCGTTCCCCATTTTTCTTCGAAGACCGGCGCTCACGATCGGCGACGGACATTCTTCGATCACTTTTTGGTTACGCCGTTGAATCGAACAATCGCGCTCGCCGAGGTGCACCACGCGACCGTGGCTGTCAGCCACGATTTGAAATTCGATATGGTGCGGATTCACAATCAGCTTCTCGATATAAACCTCGGGCGTTCCGAAGGCCTTCTCCGCTTCAAGACGCGCACTGTGGAATCCGGCGACTAAACTGGTCTCGTTGTGCGCCGCGCGCATTCCGCGGCCGCCGCCGCCCGCGACCGCCTTAATCATCACCGGATAGCCGAGTTTTCTCGCAAGCTTGACCGCATCTTTGTCGGTTTGGACAACGCCGTCACTGCCCGGCGTTATTGGCACGCCGGCTTTGCGAGCGCACGCCCGCGCCATGTCCTTGTCCCCCATTTTTTGAATTACGTCCGACGGCGGCCCGATGAATTTGATTTTGCAGCTTTCAACCACTTCCGCGAAATGCGCGTTCTCGGCCAAGAAACCGTAGCCGGGATGAATCGCGTCGACGTCGCCCACCTCGGCCGCGCTCATGATGCGATCGATCTTTAAATAACTTTCAGAGCTCGGCGCCGCTCCGATGCAAATCGCTTCGTCGGCCAACTGGACGTGCAACGAATCAACATCCGCGTCTGAATAAACCGCCAGCGTGCGAATGCCGAGTTCCTTGCATGCGCGAATCACGCGCAGGGCGATCTCACCGCGATTGGCAATCAGGACTTTTTCGAACATGCGTTGCTCCCGCGATTCGGCGGGTCGCACTCAAATTATCGCACGCGGAATAACACCTGACCGAACTGCACTGGTTTACTGTTCTCGGCCACGACCTCGGCAATGACTCCGCTGGTTTCCGCTTTAATTTCATTCATCACTTTCATCGCCTCGATAATGCAAACCACCGTGTCCTCGTCCACTTTTGTTCCAACATCGACAAACGGCGAAGCGTCGGGTGATGCCGCCCGGAAAAAAGTACCGACCATCGGGGAAACGATATCTTTGGTCGACGCCCTTTCGGCGGAAGCGGTTGCCCCTGGAGCATTGGCCGCCGCCGGCCCGGTCGTCGATGTCACGATCGGTTCATCGCCCAAACCTTTTTGCAGTCTTAGACGAAAACCGTTCTTCTCCATTTCGAAAACGGAGAGATCGTTCTTCTTCATCAAATCGATGATGGCTTTGATGTCTTTAAGGTCCACGGCGCAGCTCTCCCTGAGTCAAAAGTGAGACATTTACGTAAAGCGGTTTTCCCAGCGAGGTCAAGTCAACGAATTGTAGCGGCGGTCTATCACCGTCGCACTTTTTCGGCGATGAGACATCGCGGCTACAACGGCTTAATAGTTAGGCTAGTTTCAGAATCGAAATTTGTATGCTCAAACATGTCGATCGCGATTTTCGAATCATCGATGAAACCGACGATTACATTGTCGTCGACAAACCAGCGTTTTTGTTAACGCACCCAACAAAACCAGACCAAAGGACAACACTTTGGAAAGAATTGCGCGAACTGCTCGCGTTTGAGATCGCCAATGGTGGCCAGGTTTCAATCGTGAATCGATTGGACCGCGAAACAAGCGGACTTGTCCTCGTGGCAAAAACTTCCGCGGCCGCGCGGCGATTCGGATTGCTTATGCAGGAGCATCGTTTGCGCAAAGAATATCTGGCGATCGTTTTGGGTTGGCCGGAATGGGAAACAAAAATTGTCGACGCGCCGATGGATCGGCAGGGCAAGCATCAACCGTCAGTGATTTGGTTGAAGCAAATGATTCATCCAGCCGGTGCGCCCGCGCAGACGGAATTTCGAGTCGAACAGCGTTTCACAAGATCGACATCCATAGCCTCACCTGCCGCTTCGCGACTTCCTCTCGCTGGTCAGGGAGAGGATGGAGGTGAGGGTCGAATTAAGTTTCCGAAACAAAATTGCGCGTTTTCTGAAAACAAGTTCGCACTGGTTCGCGCAATTCCGAAGACGGGACGCACACATCAGATTCGTGTGCATCTCGCCTCGCTTGGTTATCCGGTCGTCGGCGACAAGATTTACGGGCCTAACGAGCAACTCTATCTCGAATTTATCGAAACGGGTTGGACGCCGAAGCTTGAACGCGAGCTACTCCTGCCGCGCCATGCGCTTCAGTCGTCCAAGCTCGCGATCGAAAACGAACATGAATGGACGAGCCAATTGCCGGCAGAGCTCGCTCGGTTCGTCGACAATTCTTTGTAGGGGCGCCGCTCCGGTTGCCGCGTTCTAGAATGGCAGGGTCGCCGCGGCGACCGCCTGCCCTACACTTCGCTCCGCGACTGGAAGACCTCGGTCTTACTTGCGAAATCAGAGGTATTTCCAGTTCTGCGGTTTGCCCTGGGCCAGCCATTGAATCGCCGTTTCCAATCGCCGCCTACGCTTTTCGTCGCGCTTCGCATCAGTGATCCAGTCCACGTATTCCTTTTTGTGACTGTAACTGAAATTTTCGAACGTCTTTCTCGCCCTTACCTTTCTTTGCAGCGCCGCTTTTAGATCGGCCGGCACGTTTATCTCTCGTTCCGCGCGTGGTCGTTGTAATCGTCGACTCGCGGATCTTTTTTGGCCATCGGAGCTATTCGGTTTCGCGCGGGTGTTGAGAAGGCGCCGCAGCTGTATAAGCAAGCCGGCGTTTACGAATCAGCATCAAATTGCGGATGTAGATGATTGAGTTCGGCAGATAAGCGAGGATTCCGACTGGATCGCGCCGAAAAAGAAAATACAAAAACATGAG
>QHPY01000111.1 GCA_003219215.1 Verrucomicrobiota bacterium
CTGAATATGATCGGATGCTGCCACCATCCTTGGGTGCGTGGAAAACAAACGGCCATAAGTGCCAGCACGACGGCAAATCCAAATGTGATCCATGCCACCAACCAATAGTGGGCGGGCGATGCATCAAGCCAGCTCAGCAGATTGAACAGCATTCGTGATGACGCTCGGCGCAGCGCAAAAAAGTGTCAACGCATCTCAAAACCTTGGACCAAACCATCGTCGATCCATCTTGCCTTCCGCGTTGTCGCAGTGAAATTGCTCAGGGGCGGAAAATCGAAGTGAAAAATGGCTCGGTGGATTTACCAGATGAGGTGCCGGTGATGCCGTTGCCAGGTGCGGTGCTTTTTCCACACGCATTGCTACCGCTTTATATTTTCGAGAATCGCTACCGCGACATGCTCGAGCACGCGCTTCAACGCGACCGCATGTTTAGCGTGACGCTGATCAAACCGAGTTGTCCGGAATGGCGCGCGCCCGAAGACTTTTTCCATTTCGCCACCATCGGTCTCATCCGAGCCTGCGTCGATCGCGGCGACGGCACTTCAAATCTCGTCCTCCAAGGTTTGCATCGCGTGCGCTTCGCCAGTTTCCAACAAGAGACGCCGTTCCCGATTGCCAGGATCGACATCGTCGAATCGACCAAGACTGCAACCGTCGAAAGCGAAGCGCTCGGCGAAAAAATTCTCGAGCTTTATCGGAAACTGAAACGCGCCGAGCGCCAGCTCCCGCCCAAAGTCGATCGCTACCTTGCTCAGCTCGGCGATCTTGAAATGCTTGCCGACCTGGTTGCTTCAACGTTCGTTGACGACCCGCTCCGGCGACAGCGGATGCTGGAAGAATCTTCGTTAAACCAGCGACTGCGTTTACTCATCACTTACCTGCAGGACGAAATCGGCAGCGCAGCAGTGTAGGTGGGGCGATTAACCTCAATCGCCCGGACGGTTGGGGTGAACCGGCCCTGCCTGTAAAGCGTCGCGCTCCCCAGTAATCCGCGCGTATTCTTCCATCAAATAACGATCGGTCATTCCGGCCACGTAATCGCAGACCGTCCGGTAAAGTCCTTCCGGCTCGATCCGTTTCGTCGCGACTTCACCGAGCTGATGCGGACTGGCCACGTAGCTTTCGAAAACCTTTCTCAACATCTCGCACGCGCGCTGGTTCACTTTCGCCACTCGCGGATGATAATAAACATTCGCGTAAAGAAATTTTCGGAGGGCGCCATTCGCTTGATGCAATTCTGCGCTGTAACGAATTAATGGAGCCGGTTGCTTGCGGACTTCGTCCGGGCTTTGTGCGTTCGCCTTGGAAATTGATTGTGCGCTGGTCGCGACGACGTCCTGCACTTGCACGTCGATGATGTCGCGAATGATCAACTTGTGCAGCTCCGGCTCACGCGCGTCCGGATAACGCGTTAGCACGCTGCCTTGGCTACGTTGCCAGACTGCGTTTTCTTCCAGTTGCGCCGCGCTCAGAATTTCAAAATCAACCGCATCGTCGAGATCGTGACTGTAGTAGGTGATTTCGTCCGCCAGGTTCGCGATCTGCGCTTCGAGCGAAGGGCATTTGTATTTTTCTCCGCCCGGTGAAGTCGCCGCGTACAAGCCCTGATGCTTTTGTAAACCTTCGCGCACTTCGAAAGTTAAATTCAATCCCGGAAAATCGGGATACGCATTTTCGAGCAGCTCGACCACGCGCAAGCTTTGACGGTTGTGCTCAAAACCGCCATGGTCGCGCATGCACTCGGCCAAAATTTCTTCGCCGGAATGGCCAAAGGGCGTATGTCCGAGATCGTGCGCCAGCGCGATCGCTTCCGCCAGATCTTCATTGAGCGCCAGCGCCCGTGCGATTGTCCGGCTGATCGACGCGACTTCGATTGAATGCGTCAGCCGCGTTCGCAAATGGTCGCCAGTGCCGTTTAGGAAAACCTGCGTCTTGTACTCAAGGCGGCGAAATGCGCGTGAATGAATGATGCGGGCGCGGTCGCGCTGAAACTGGGTCCGATAGGCGTGGCTTTGCTCTCGATACTTTCGGCCGCGCGAGTCGCCAGATTTTTGCGCGAATGGCGCGAGCGTGGCGCGTTCGGTCGCTTCCATTTCCTCACGCGTTTTCCAGGCGTTCTTCATCTGGCGATTAATCTTTTGATGTCGATCTTGCCGCTTCCAATTTTTCGCGCAAGGCACGCTCCACTCGTCGCGCTTCTAATCGCAGCACCAGGAGATCGAAAAGCGCGAGCAACATTGCGGTAAAAGTGAGCCAGATGCAGACGATCCAAAAGAGAATCACGCGCCATGGATGTTCCTGCGGATTCAACGCTGGCTGCAAAAATGTGAATCCCGCAATGAGCAGCAGAAGCGCGAGCGCTAGAAGCAACAGCATCGCTTTGCGCCGCGTGCTCTGACCGCGAATCACGCCGCGGGTCGCATGCACGACAAACGATGTGGTCCGCAAACGTTTTTCATCGGGCAAATTTTCCATCGAGCAGTTTTGACAGCGACGCGCGCTGGCTACTTGTCGATCTTACAATTCAAACAATCCGAGACAAACGGCTTCTCACGGCCGATCCGCGGTGCTTTCATAGTCATGGAATGAGAAGGCCGAAGTCAAAACCGCGAAGCCGCAAGAAAAAGGCGATCGCAAAGGGCAATGGGAAAACGAGTCCAGCTCTAAAAGAGCGCTTGGAAGCCGAATTCGCGCAGGCGGTGAAAAGCGCGAAATCTTATGTCGAGGATCCGCAACGTCTGCGTGAACTGTTCGAGGAAGCGGCAAAGCAGGCCGCGTCGATGCCGAAAGAACCGTTCGCGGAAACGTGGCCATATTTTCAAGCGATGTTGCGTTTGATTCGCGCCTATTCCCAAGGCAACTATCGCGACGTGCCCGAGAGCACGTTGGTTGTGATCATCGCGGCCATCATCTACGTCGTGAGTCCGCTCGATGTAATTCCCGACGCCCTTCCAGCGCTCGGTTATCTTGATGACGCAACTGTTCTGGCCTTAGCCGCGCGCAGAGCGCGACAAACGCTGGATGACTTCATGTTGTGGGAAACAACCGCTCTCTAAACCAGGAGCAGTGCCGGATTTTCGAGAAGGTGGCGAAGTTCTTTTAAATATTCCGCGCCGAGCGCGCCGTCGATAACGCGATGATCGCAGCTCATCGTGATCGACATACGATGGCCGGGCACAATTTGATCGGAATCATCAATCACCGGCACTTTGGTGACTTTTCCGACGGCGAGAATAAAACCCTGCGGCGGATTGATCACGGCGCTGAACGAATCGATGCCCATCCCGCCGAGATTCGAAACCGTAAATGTGCCGCCCTGAAATTCTTCCGGCTTCATCCGTTTGTTGCGCGCACGACTGGCGAGGTCTTTTACCTGCTCGCTGATTTCGCGAAGCGATTTGTTTTGCGCGGCCCGAATCACGGGCGTCAGCAATCCATCTTCGATTGCAACCGCGATCCCAAGATCGACATCGGCATATTGGACGAACGCATCGCCGTCGAATGAAGCATTGACGCGCGGCACTTTAACCGCTGCCTGCACCGCCGCTTTCAAAACAAAATCGTTGACCGTGATTTTCGCCGTGTCCGCGCCTTCGCCGGCCGATTTCAGTTCCTCGCGCGCAGCCATGAGCGGCGCGGCGTTGATCTCGATCGTTAGATAAAAATGCGGTACCGGCCCAAGACTCTCGACCAAACGCTGCGCGATGATTTTGCGCATCCCGGAAAGTTGAATGCGTGCGCCTTCGCCGGCTTTGATTGATGGGGCTGAAGGTTTCGCCGCGGCTGGCGTTTTTTGCGCTGGCGCAGGTCCTTTTGTTTTTGCAGCCGCGCGGACATCGGTTTCAGTGACGCGACCGTCGGGACCAGTTCCTTTAACGCTGGCAAGATCGACACCAAGCTCAGCAGCGACTCGTCGCGCCACCGGTGACGCTTTTATTCGCGCTTCCCCACCATTGTCGATCTTCGCAACGGGCGCAGCTTCTTTTTCTTTTTTCTCAGCCGGCACCGGCTTCTCCGTTTCCGCTTGCGGCTTCTTTTCCTTTTTCTCTTCGGCTTTTGGTTCTTTCGGTTTCTCTTCTTCTTTGGGCGCTTCTTCCTTCTTCGGAGCTTCCTCGCCCTCTCCGCCGATGAACCCGATCTTGTCGCCGACGTTCACCTTCCCGCCTTCTTCAACATAAATTTCGGCGAGTGTGCCGTCCTCTGGCGATTCCCATTCCATCGTCGCCTTGTCGGTTTCGATTTCTGCGATCACTTCGCCCGCCGAAACTTTATCGCCCT
>QHPY01000060.1 GCA_003219215.1 Verrucomicrobiota bacterium
TGGGGCTCGGCAATGTCGGGGGGCCAGTCGCAACAATCGGAAAGGCCTTCGGAATGTGCGTCATCGCCTGGAGTCCGAATCTGAGGGAAGAAAGGGCCGAGTCCTCAGGCGCGCAGCTGGTGTCGAAAGCCGAGCTGTTTCGAGAGGGCGACTTCTTGACCGTCCATCTGGTGCTCAGCCCGAAGACTCGCGGAATCGTGGGGGAGTCCGAGCTCGCAGTGATGAAGCCTTCGTCCTATCTGATCAATACCTCTCGCGGACCGCTGATTGAAGAGGCAGCTCTGATCAAGGCGCTTGAAGGCAGGAAGATCGCTGGGTTTGCAGTCGATGTCTTCGAGTACGAGCCGCTGCCCCTCACTCATCCGTTTCGCCGGCTTCCAAACGTACTGGCCACTCCTCACATCGGCTTCGGATCGCAGTCCTTATACGAGACGTTCTATCGGGACTCAGTCACGAACATCACCAACTGGATACTCAATCAACCAGGGAGAGATCGATGACAGGAGGAACGTTCTTGTTCGGGCTCACGTTGATCGCGGCCCTGCCATCATTCGCAAAAGACCACCAGGCATTCTCGACCAAGGTATTTACCTCCTCGGACGACCAGTTCTGGGTCAACTCGACCATCATCGAGGGAGCGCACGAAGTGATGCTGGTGGACGCGCAGTTGACGAAAACCAGCGCTGAAAAGGTATTGCAGGAAATCAGGGAGACCAAGAAGCCGCTGTCCGTCATCTACATCACCCATGAACATGCCGATCATTTCCTTGGCCTCGAGGTCTTCAAGCAGGCGTATCCGGGAGTGAGAATCATCGCGAATTCTGCGGTGGTGGAGCGAATCAAGAAGGTCTATCCGGAGAAGATAGAGAAGTGGAAAAAGATCCTGGGCCCAGGTGCAACCTCTCACGCCGTGGCCATCGAAAAATTCGACGCGGACTTCATTGACCTTGAAGGCTCGAGAATACAGATCATCAAGAGCGTCCGAGGTGACACCGACGAAAACACGATGCTCTGGATCCCGGAACAGAGACTTCTCATTGCCGGTGACGTGGTGTTCAACAATATGCACGTCTACACCGCCGAAACAGACAGTGGGGCCAGAGGAGAATGGTTGAACACGCTTAAGAGAATCAGAGCACTAGAGTCTTCAGTCGTGATCCCTGGACATAGCAAGGTTGGAGCACCTCTGGACGCGAGTACCGCTGTGGATTTCACGGAGAGGTACCTTGTCGTGTTTGAGGAAGAACTCAAACGAGCCGAAAATCCGGAGGGCCTGGTCGAATCCATGAAGGAGAGATTCCCATCTGCCGATTTGATCCTGTCTGTCGAACGAGGTGCAAAGGCGAATGTCAAACACTGATATGCGGGCGATCGAAGCGCAGACCTTTTCGGGATACGGCGGACTCCGTCAGGTTGAATTACCAAAGCCGCAACCAGCAAAGGGCAGGGTACTGGTTCGCGTCGCGGCCGCCGGCGTTACGCCGCTCGATCACACGATCCTGTCGGGAGGACATCCTCGGGCCAAGGCACCGCTGGTACTCGGCAACGAGGGCGCTGGAGTCATCGAGGATGCCGGTGACTCCGGTCTTGCGGTGGGAAGTCGCGTGATGTTCACCGGGCCCTACGGCGTTCGTGAGAATGGAGCGTGGCAAGAATGGCTGCTGGTCAGGACCGAGGATGTGGCGCTCGTGCCCGACTCGATCGACGACGTAGTTGCGGCTAGTCTTCCAGTGGCCTATCTGACGGCGCAGATCACGCTGACCGTGGCTGGATTCAAGCCGGATATGACTGTGCTCACTCCAGCGATCGGCGGGTCGGTTGGCAATGCGACCTATCAACTTGCGCGGGCACAAGGCGCCAGCAGGGTCATCTCCACGGCGGGCAGCGCTGCCAAAGCCATTCGTGCACGCGAGCTCGGCTTCGAAGACGTGATCGACCTGACATCGGAAGGTCTCGCCGGTGGCGTTCGCCGGATGACAGCCGGCAGGGGCGTCGATATCGTCATCGACAGCGTCGGCGGCACCGTCACCGGTGAGGCATTGAGCAGCCTCGGCCCCGGCGGAGTCCTGCTCACGTTGGGCTATTCCGCCGGACGCAAGACCACGATCGACGTGACAGACCTCATCTGGAAAGGCGCGCGGATGGCAGGGTTCTCCTTGTTTGCTCAATCACCCACTGCGGTCGCCACCGCATGGCGGGACATCATCCCATTGATCGTGGGCGGAAAAATCAAGCCGATCGTCGAGCGAGTCTATCCCCTTGGCCAGGCGAGCGAAGCCTTGCACCATTTGATGAACGATCGTCCGTTTGGCAAAGTCGTCTTGGAGCGTATCTCCAAATATCAGCAACCTTCCGCCAGCAGAGGCCACGGATGCGGACATTGATCGCAGGGATCGGCGCATTGGGCGGAACCATCGCGACTCGCGCGGTCAGCGCCGGAGTGCCGGTCTGGCTCGCAACGCGCACGGCGGAGTCGGCGAGGGCCCTTCGATCGTCCGGGCTTCGAGTGTCCGGCATCGGAGGCGCGGCCGTGGCCTCCGGCATTCAGGTCGCTGCGCTCGAAGAATACCGGGGAGAAAGCTTCGACCTGGTCGTGCTGGCCACGAAGGCGCACGATGCGCTGAAGAGCGCGCCGTTCCTGTCATCGCTGCTTTCGCCCGGCGGAACGCTGCTCTGCATCCAGAACGGCGGCGTCTCGCAGATCCTCTCCGCCCGCCTCGGCAGCAGCGTCGTGCTCGGAGGGGTGTCCAATCTTGGTGCGACCATGGTCGAACCCGGTATTTATGAGCAGCGGAACGCCGGCCATCTCCTCATCGGCGAGCTAGCCTCTGGCCTCAGCGACCGCGCCGCGAACGTCGCCCGCACGCTGAGCCCTGCGATCGAGACGCGAGTGACAGCGAACATGCGCGGCGCAGTCTGGGCGAAGCTTCTGCTGAATTGCTCGGTGACGACCCTCGGCGCCATCGCCGCTCGAACCATGCGCCAGTACATCGCGTCATCTACCGGCAAGAAAGTGTTCCGCAGGACGTATGACGAAGCGCTTTCGGTCGCGCTGGCGAGCGGGACGCGGCTCGAACGGATGATCGTCGAGCCGATTCCGGGAGAGGACTATGGCGCCTGGATCGAACAGGTCATCGCGGGATACGGAGACGCGAAGCCTTCGATGCTGCAGGATTTCGAAAAAGGCCGGCGGACGGAAATCGACTTCATCAACGGCTACGTGGCGCAGGTGGGCGAGGAGATCGGCGTGCCGGTCCCCATGAATGCAGCGGTGACGGAGCTCGTCCACCGCATCGAGCAGGGCCAGCTTCAACCAGCCCCCGCACGCCTGGACGAGCTCAGCCTCAGGCTGTCGTCGTAGACCTTTCCGTCGGCCGGCGTGACGGACCTTCTCGGGACCGCCATGGTCCCGTTGGTCTACGCCACCCGCGGGATGGCGGTTCGCCACGCGTGATCGCCGGGTTCGTTTCCCGCCGCCTCCACCATCTAAGGTCCTCGGGCTGGTGGCCCAGCCGCTGATCGACGCAACCCGGGGCTCCGACGGCATCAAGCTGCTGATGCGCATCCTGTTCGTCGCCTCGCCGCTGCTTATCTCCGGTGGCTTCTTCGCGGGCGCGCTGACCATGGCCGACGGTAAGCCGGGCGCATTGCACCGGCTCATCTACGCCGGGCTGGCGACGCTGACAGTTGCGCTGGTGCTGCTCGGCGTCAACTTGATTCGCCACCGCGGGTAGAAAACTGGGCCGCAACAGGCCTGTGGCACCCTGGGCGCCCGAGCCCGAGACGCGGTCAGGCAGATGAAAGAGGCCGCCCGGGAGATCGACCGTGACGTGTGGCTCCGTTACACCACCGCGCCGGCCATCCATGCCGACGACCGGCGCGCTGACGCTGCTGACGGTCAACTACAACTAGCC
>QHPY01000061.1 GCA_003219215.1 Verrucomicrobiota bacterium
TTTTGTCCGTGGGGAAAAACAGCTGCGTCGGTTCCGAATGAAATCCTGACGCCCATCTTCACAGCGTTCCGAAACATGTCGGAGCGCGCCGCCGCCGCTGCTTTCGCCTTTTCCTGCAGGACGGGAGGGTAATTGTCGATCTTGCTCATGATCCATTCCGTCGCCATCAACGTCGGCGTGAGATACGTCCCTTTGTTTTTCATCAACGCGAGCGTCTCCGGTTTCATGAACGAACCGTGCTCGATTGAATCGACACCGGCTTCGATCGCTTCCTTCGCGGCCTGATCGCCATGGCAATGAACCGCCACTTTTTTGCGCAAACGATGCGATTCATCAACCAGCGCTGCCATTTCCGCCGGCGTGAGTTGCGGTGTGTCCACTTCATCAGCCAATGAAAGAACACCGCCCGAGACCGCTCCCTTGATCACGTCTGCGCCGTTCTTCACCTCGAAGCGCACCGCTTTGCGGATCGCGTCTGGACCGTCCGCAATTCCGTCGCTGGAATCAGGTTCGCGGCCAAAAAGCATGTCGCGAAATCCGGAGGTCGGGTCGAAATGGCCGCCGGTCGCGCCAATTCCAAAAGTCGCGACCAGCATTCGCGGACCGACGATCATGCCTTTGTTAATCGAGTTCCGTAAGGCAACATCGACAAACTCTTTGCTGCCGACGAAACGACTGCCGAGATCGCGCACAGTCGTGAATCCAGCCTCGACGGTGGCGCGCGCATAGTTGGTCGCCGCGATCGCCTGCTCGGAAACATTTAGACCGACCTCTTTCAGCCGGCGCTCGTTATAGTTACCGGAAAAATCGAGCGTCAGATGGGTATGCCCGTCCATAAAACCGGGTGAAAGCGTGGCGTCGCCGAGATCAACGACTTGCGCATTGGGGGGCGCCGGCAAGTTACTGCCGGCATCGACAATCTTGTTGCCCTGAACAATGACGACGCCGTTTTGGAGGAGTGTCTTTGATTTGCCATCGAACAGTCGCGCCGCTTTCAGGACGACGACCTTGTCCGCGGCGCGCATTGGAATGGCGGAAAGGACAACAATTGCAATCAGGAAAATAAATCTTAAACGAAATCGGCAGAAAGCTGGCACGTTCATCCTCGCGGTATAGAAATTTCGCTGGAATAAAGCAAGGCTGCGCGATGGACCGCATGCGGTCTTGTTTAGCGGATCGGCTTTAGCTTCAATGTTTTCATGCTCCAATCGTCGACTTCCTATCGCGTACTCATGATTCTCAGTTTGGTGATGATGTCGATCTTCGGGTCGATGTTCGCGCAAACGAATCCATCAAAAGGTCCATCTCCCGAGCCAAAAGCGGAAGCGACTGCCACCCCGCCAGCTGCAACTGATTACGATATTCGCTGGGGCGTGAAAATTCCGTTGCGGGACAAGGTTGAATTAAATGCGACCCTTTATTTTCCAAAAACGCCCGACGGTCCGGCCCCTAAAACGCCAGTCATCTTTACTCTAACGCCCTATATCTCGGACACCTACCACGCGCGCGGGGCATATTTCGCTTCGCACGGCTACGTTTTTGCGCTAGTCGATGTTCGCGGCCGCGGAAATTCCGCCGGTGAATTCGAGCCGTTCGCGCAGGAGCCGCGTGACGGGCACGACGTCGTCGAGTGGCTCGCGCAACAACCGTTTTGCGATGGGAAAGTCGCGATGTGGGGCGGTTCGTATGCCGGATTCGATCAATGGGCGACCGCGAAAGAATTTCCGCCGCATCTGGCCACGATCGTTCCGGCCGCAGCTGCGCATCCGCCCTACGATTATCCGAGCCTCGACAACGTTGGATTCCTTTACGACATGCAATGGTTTACCCACACCAGCGGTCGGACCGGCCAGCAAAATCTCTTCGGCGATTCAAAATTCTGGCGGACGAAATTTCTCGACGCTTACAAAAAACATATCGCTTTCAGCACGCTCGACTCGTTCCTCGGCAACCCCTCGAAAAACTTTCAGCGAATTATCAGGCATCCGATGGCGGACGCGTACTACGACGGGATGGTGCCCACGCAGGAGCAGTTCAAAAGAATATTGCTGCCGATTTTGACCATTACCGGCCAATACGATGGCGACGAGTTGGGCGCGATGACGTTTTATCGCGATCACATGGCGAACGCCTCACCCGAAACTCGGGCAAAACATTTTCTCATCATTGGGCCGTGGGACCACGCCGGAACGCGCACGCCGACTGATGAGGTGGGCGGCGTAAAATTTGGACCAGCGGCGATTGTCGATCTTAACGATCTCCATCGCCAATGGTATGACTGGACAATGAAGAACGGCGCGAAGCCGGAGTTTTTGAAAAACCAAGTCGCCTATTATTTGCTCGCACCCGGAAATTCGGGCGCCAACGGCGAATGGAAATACACCGATAATTTCGCGAATTTAATAGCGAATCCAAAAACGCTTTATCTCGATTCGAAAAACGGGGACGCCAACGGCGTCTTCCGTTCCGGAATGTTGGTCGAGAAGCAGCCGAATGAAGGCGCGGATCAATACGTGAATGATCCGATGGATACGAGCCGTGGGGAAAATGTCGAAGGCGTCGAGCCGAAGGACAAGACTGCCGCCATTGATCAAAGTTTCGCGCTTTGCATCGGCAAGGACGGCCTCGTCTATCACACCAGTCCGTTGCCGAAAGAAACGCCGCTGGTCGGTTGCCCCAAAGTTTCGCTTTGGGTTTCGCTCGACACGCCGGATACCGACTTACAGGCTGACCTTTACGAAATTCAGCCGGACGGCACGAGCATCGCACTTTGGAACGATGTTCGCCGGCTGCGTTATCGCGAATCACTGCGCGAAGCCAAACTCGTGAAGCCTGATGAAATCGTGAAATGCAATTTCGATCCCGGATTGTTCGTTGCGCGCCGCCTGATGAAAGGCAGTCGTCTCCGCTTGGTCGTCTATTCGCCCAATTCAATCTTCTGGCAGAAAAATTATAACTCGGGCGGAGTCGTGGCCGACGAGACTGCGAAAGACGCGCACACTGCGCACATCAAAATCTATCACGACGCGCAGCGCCCGAGCTCGATCGACTTGCCGTTGCGCTGATGACGTTAACCTGGCGAGTCTTAACGGTGCGTCGATTCATCGCTCAGAGCGCACGCCTGCTTTGATTACCATTCGGCAAAATGCAGACTAGTCAGAAAATATGAAGGTTCTTGGCGCAGTTTTGTTTGTCATTGTCGCCGCGGGTGAAACGCTTCACGCGCAGCAACCTGAGTCGCTCGACAAGCTCGCCGGCGATTTTTGGACGTGGCGCGCGAGATACGCGCCCTTTAATGGAGATGATGTCCCGCGGATGGAGCGGCCAGGCGGAATGCGCGATTGGTCGCGCGCGAAGATCGACAATCACCGTAGCGAGCTGGCCGAGTTCGAATCGCGCTGGAAGAAGATCGATATCAACGGATGGCCGGTTCCAAAGCAGGTGGACTATAGCCTGATCGGCTCGGCCTTGTCGCGCGTGCGGTGGGAACTCGACATCAATCCGCGCTGGAAACGCGATCCAAATTTTTACATCGAGCAAACACTCACCGCCTTGGTGGAGGCGCTGACTGTTCCCGCGCCCTACGACGAATCGCGCAGCCGCGAGATTCTTACGCGCATCGAAAACATTCCGTCGATCCTGCGGCAAGGCGCGGAGAACCTCGACAATCCGCCCGCACCGTTCGCCACCGTTTCGGTGCAAAACCTCGACGGCATTCGCGAACGCCTTCGCGAGATGGCGACCGCGCTCGTAAGATCGACAACTCTGAAGCAGCAGGAGTTAAACGGCGCAATCGAACGCGCGGCCGATGCGCTGGAGAAGTTTCGAGGACAGCTGCAGGAAAAATTGCCGACGCTTCCGCAGCAAACCGCCCTTGGTCGCGACGCTTATGTGTTCTTCCTCAGAAATGTTGCGCTCATGTCATTCACTCCGGAAGAATTGCTGGCGATGGGAGGGCAGGAATGGAATCGCGCCGTCGCGTTCGAAGTTTACGAAAAGAATCGCAACAAAAATGTATCGCCACTGAAAATCGCGGACAAGATCGACAATTGGATCGCGGACGCCGCAGCCAAAGAATCGCAGATCCGAGATTTTCTGAAGAAACGCGAGATCTTGACAGTGCCCGATTGGGTTCGGCACTACACGTTGCGGCCAACTCCGGAATATCTCCGCTCGCTCGGCTTCAGCGAGACCGACGATTTTACTTCGCCCTCGCGCTCGAAAGAGAACTGCATTCGTTACGTACCGGAGCCTTCGGCGAGTCTCGGTTATTTCTGGCGCGCGACCGCGATGGATCCGCGGCCCATTTGCGTGCACGAAGGAATTCCCGGTCATTATTTCCAGCTTTGTCTCTCTTGGAGACACGAAGACCTAATTCGCCGGCATTACTACGACTCGGGCGCGAACGAAGGCATCGGATTCTACGCCGAGGAAATGATGTTGCAGGCCGGTTTGTTCGACGACAGCCCACACACGCGCGAGATCATCTACAATTTCATGCGTTTGCGCGCACTCCGCGTGGAAGTGGACGTGAAGCTTGCACTCGGCCATTTCAGCCTCGAACAAGCCGCAAAATATTTACATGAGAAAGTCCCCATGGACGAACAAACGGCGCGCCAGGAAGCGATCGCCTTCTCCACCGGCCCCGGCCAGGCCATTACCTATCAGATCGGCAAACTTCAGATCATGAAATTTCTCGCCGAGGCACGCATGCAACAGGGTGACAAATTTAACCTCCGCACCTTCCACGATTTCGTTTGGAAAAACGGCAACGTCCCGATTTCGCTCCAGCGTTGGGAATATTTGGGCGACGCGACCGAAGTGCCGAAGTGAACTCGCGGCTTACCGGAATCGGCGTCGGGAGATCTCCTCTTTCATGTCTTCGAACGCTTCTTCGCGCTGTTCACGGATCGTTTTGATGTAGAAGATGGTGCCGGCGATGCCGAGTGCAGCGGCGCCGAGAAAATTCGGGACGGCACCGAGGTTCCAAAGGTAGGCACCGAGGATGGCGCCAGGGCTAACGATTAGATCGCGTACTAAATAGTACGTGCCGACCATTTGACCGCACCGCGCGGGATCGCAGTAACCGATGATGAGTGCCTTGCGCGAGGTATCGCCGAATTCCTTGAAACCGCGAATGACGAAGGCGACCAGCAGCAAGGGGAAGCTGTACCCTGGAAACCCACGCGCGACGAGCAAGTTGACCGGAAAAAGGGTAAACATGATGAACGTGATGATAACGAATGGTTCGCGGCCGTAGCGATCGGCATAGTGCGACGCAGGAATGATGCACAACGTCGCCGCCAGCATTTCCACAGCTGTAAGGACACCAATTTCTTTCGCACTGACGCCGATGTAATCCATCGCGAAGATCACGACCCAGACGTATGGAATCCGTTCGCAGAATCGAATCAGGATGTCGCTCAAGAGCAGCCGTCGCATTGGCGAATTGAATTCACGCAAGCTTTGCCAAAAATTCCAAGGCTCCTCGGGCGCCAATTTGTCCTTCGGTTCATCGCGCAATTGCCGTTGCACAAGAATCGTGGCTCCGGAAAGAACGATTGAAATCACGAGCGCGATCCGGACGCCGCCGATCACGCCGAAGCGATCGATCAACAATCCACCAAAAAACGGCGCGATCATGATCGGTAATCGCTTGATCACCGATTGGACGCCGATGCCCATCGAGTGGCGATTTGCTTCCAGCGCTGTCGCGACAAGTGAAAATGTGGCCGGCAAAGAAAAACAGCTCCACGACAGAAACAGAAACATTCCCGCGATGACCGCTGCCCAATGCGGAACAAGAAGCACGAGCGCGTAGCCGACGATCGATACGACGTTGAAAGTGAGAAACGCGCGCCGATGTCCCCAAAGATCGACAATCACCCCGCCGGGGTAGGCGTAAACTGCGCCGAGCAATGTGCGTAGCGCATCGTAAAGGCCGATGACAAAAATGGCGAGAAGGAGGACAACGAGATTGCGTTTCAGCCCGAAAAACTCCGCGAACCTGCGCGCGAGGCTTACCTTCTGCTCGTCTGGCGTTTGCATTCCGTGTAGAGCGCGTCGTAAACCACGAATTCGCGCTCGAGAATTTCGTGATCGCTCAATCCAAGCGCGCCGAAGCCGGCGGCGATCCAGCGCAAGCCTTCACCGGCCGGGTGTGGTTCCTTCGGGCGCGAATCCCCGGCGCGCACGATCTCACCGAGCAGAATGAGCGCGGGATCTCTCAGGTTGTATTTCTTCAGGATCGAATTGAATGAGACGTCTTCACCGTGATGACCGAGCTCGCAGTTGGGCACGTCGAACACGATCCCGTCCTCGATCTTTGACCAATCCGTGCGGTGTGGCAGAAAAACAAACTCCGACTCTGGATCGACAAATTTGCGGATGCGCCACGGACAAGCAACGCGGTCCACTTTAATTTTCTCGCGTGTGATCCATTTCATGCGGCGAATCCGAATGTTAATCGTGGACGTTCGAACCTGACCAGCTAATCTCGCCGCATGAGCTCGTGGTTCTGGTATGCAGTTACTGCGGCTATTCTTTACGGGGCGCATCAAATCTTCACGCGACTTGCTTCTGAGCGTATCGGCGATGGCCTCGGCGGCTTTGTTGTCGAAGCCAGTGCCGCATTGTCGATTTTGATTTATCTTGCGATTCTTTGGTTCAGCGGGCGATGGAACCAAAAATTCAGTGGCGCCGGGTTTAATTATTCGTTGCTGACGGGGGTCTGCGTCGGTGCCGGTACCATCGCGTTCTTTTTACTTTTCCAAAGAGGCGGGCCCCTTTCAGCCGTGCCTGCGATTCTAGCCGGCGGCGCCGCCATTATGGCCATCGCCGGGATTTTGTTTTTCCATGAAGCGCCGTCGTGGCAACGCTTTCTCGGTGTCGCCTTCGCGATCGTCGGGTTGTTCTTGCTCCGTCGATAACCGGCGAGATCAACCAAGGGACAAGCAACTCTATCGACTTTGATTTTCTGGCGCGTGATCCATTTCATAATCTACATTTTTTAGAGAGGAGTGAGAAGTGACTGCAGCAGCGGGCTCGCGGGAGCGCCGTAAAGCTCGTCCCATCCGCCTCGCTGCACGATCTGTCCATTCTCGAGCACGAGCGCCTGCTCGGGGCACAGTCGCTTGAGAACCTCGGCTTGATGGTCGACAGCGATCATGCTGAAACCCAGGGTTCGGCTCCAAAAAATCAGATCGTCAATTAATTCGCGAACCAGCTGACGGTCTAAACCCGCGAAAGGTTCATCCAAAAGAACAAGTGGCGGCTTGCGAGCCAACATGCGCGCCAGGCCAACTCGTCGTGCCTGACCTCCTGAAATCAATGAGGCTGGAGCGTGCCACAACGGTCCCAATTGCAATCGCTCACGCAAGGTTTCTATCCAATGACAGTGCTCTTTCTCTGCGGCAAGATGTTTTGGAATGCCAAAGCTCACGTTCTCGCTCACACGCAGATGAGGAAAGAGGCCGGGCTCTTGCGTGAGATATCCAATGGGCCTCTTGTGCAAAGGAAGAGACGGCGGAAAGAACTGGAGGTCGCCCAGTTTCACAGAACCGTCATCGGGTTCCTCTATTCCAGCAATGCAAGCGAGGACCGTGCTTTTTCCCGCACCGGAAGCTCCGAACAATCCCAAGGAACTTCCTTTGCCCAGTTCCAATGAGACATTGACCTTGATGTCCCGGCGTTTCTTTATGATTTGCGCTTTAAACATGACGTCGGCGTTGGGCCAGGACATGCACTAGCCACGGAAGCGGAAGGGCAGCCGCGAGGAAGACCACGAGCAGTGGCATAACAGCTGGCAAGCCGAAGCTCTGCAAGTTGATCCAAAGTTGAACCGGCATTCCAGAAGGGTAATACGCGGTTACTACCACCGCGCCGAACTCACCGATGGCTCGGACCCAGGTAATGCTTAAGGCAACGGCCAACCCTAGTCGCGCAAGTGGTAACGTTACTCTCAGAAAGACTTTCCTTGGCGCAAGGCCAAGCAAGGCCGCTTGCTCCTGTAGCATCAGTGGAACCGCATCGAAAGCAGCTACCGCCCCAAGCACGTAATAGCCTATCCCTACATAAACCTGCGTGGCGATAAAGGCTGGAGCGCTGTTGGTCATGACGATGCCGAAATGCTCCAGCCAAACTCCTACGGTTCCATATGAGCCAAACGCCAGGGTTAGAAGTATCCCGAGCGCTAGCGGAGGCAACAGAATTGGAACCAGCAACACCGCTTGCCATAAAAGCCGTTCACGCGTCCCGCAACGCGCGATGTAAGCAGCCATCGGTGTTCCTATCGCCACGATGATGACCATGGCGCCAGCCGTCAGCAAAAGAGACACGCGAACGGAAGACAACGCCGGCCCCCGAACATCTTCACCCCACTGCCACGGACCGATGCGCGCGAACAACGCCGTGAACGGATAAAGAAGAGCTAGAGCGAATATGGTGGCGCCAGCTCTTGCAAGCCAGCGCCGATCAACTCTCATGCGTGAAGCGCAGAGGCATCGCCCGGCGGGTCGTAATTATATTTGCGGAATATGGCCTGCGCTTCATCGCCTTTAAGCCATTCGGTGAAAGAGACTGCGCCTTTGGCGTGGGGGGCATCCTTGAGAACGGCCGCATAATATATAAGCGGTTCGGGTTTATAGGTCTTGCCGCCAACAGACAAGCTCACATCCGGATGATGGGCGTGAACGTTTTCTCCGCTTAGGTTAATTTCGTTAGGCAAAGTTATGTAAGGTAGCTTGAACGGCCCGGGCTGGATCTTATATGCGGAAGCAGCGTCCAACTCACCGCTTTGCAACCGGGCCTGGACGGTTGCCTCGGTAAATATCTGTTTCTCGTTGATCGTTGGGCCGAGAACTTTCTCCACCAAGTCCGGTTGTTTGTACAATTTCGCGGCCAGCATCATTGTAAAAATAATATTGCGCCCTTGCGGATCGGTCACTGGATCAGTGCGACCGAAACGCAGACCGGGTTCCCGCAAAACTTCCCACCAGTTTTCTTTGCCGTTGGCGGCTGTTTCAAATTTCGGCGCAAAACGGCTTTTCGGATTGTAGGCAATGACCATCTCGGTATGGGCAATCGGCTCCGCGGTTTCCCCTTTGCCGGCACGCAAGACCGTGAGCATCGGACCGGGTGTGATCGGGATGAATACATCCGGCCGGATATTTCCTCCGGCAATCAACTGCGCCAACGCGCTGGACCCCTGAGCGCGACCATGCATCTCGAGATTCAGTCGTTGGGCTACTGTGCTCCTGATTGGACCCTCCATCAGCGAGCCCATCGAACCGGCATAAGCTACGTCAAGCAATGTTACCTCCGCCGCCAGCAAATCGCACCGAAGCCCGACGACAGCCACTCCCAGAGTGAGCCAACCGCAGCGCACTAGAAGTTCTCGCCTACTAAGTTTTTCGCCGTCGCGCTTCACGGGAGCTGTCGTCGAACATAAGCGCTTCGACGGGAGACGCGACCAAGAAAAACTTGGCCGAGCAAAATTCTCCGCGCGGAATCCCGCCGGATCTTCAAGCAGCCGAGAACTTCCGACAGATTAGTTGACCTGATAGCAGCGAATCTCAGCTTGCTGCGAACCCCGATGCGGAACGGCAACAAAAAGAGTGTCTCGTTCCGGTACAAAAAGTCCTGTGCGCGCGCCGTCCGCGGTGTCAATCTTGGTCACAGCTTTGTAGTTGTTTGCGTCGGTTTGTTCGATGATGTCGATCTTGCCCGCGCCGCAGATTGCGTAGATGCGATGGCGCTTGCTGTCGTAGAAAACATCATCGGGATCGCCGGAGATGTCGATCTTCGCAACCACTTCACCCGATTCCGTGTTTAGCACAACGAGCTTTGATGGAATGCGGCAACCGATAAACAACCGGTGATTGGCTTCATCGAATGCCATCGGAAAATTTCCGAAGGCGCCATCCGTCTTCCAAGTCGCAATCACTTCTCCTTTTTTGCGATCAATTACTGCCACATGGCGGGAATTGGGGACGTTTACAAAAATTCGCTCGCCGTTTTTTTCCAGTTCGAACGCTTCAGGATGAGCCGAAAGTTTGATTGAGCCGATTTGCTTGCCGTCTGCCGCGTTGACAACAGCGATTCCGCCACTCCCAAATCCGACGTAGATCTTTTTTGCAGCACTATCGAAACGAACATTGTCGGCATCATCTTTGAAATTGAGTTCTCCAACTGTTTGGAACGATTTTGCGTCGTAAATTTTGCAGATGCCGCCTTTGTCGTTCGCGACAAATAGGCGATTCAGCTCGGCAATATAAACGAGACCCTGTGGTGATCCGAGACCGCTGATCGTGTGGACGCGCTCGCCTTTGCGCAAGTCGAGGACGTCGGCGGTATTGTTGCCAAGCGCACAGACGAACAATCTGTCACCGGCCGCGTCGAGATCGAGGTGATCGATTCGTCCTTCGACTCCGGGGAGCGGGATCGTTTGTTTCAGTTGGAGTTCCGCGCCACTAGACTCAGCGGCGGCAAGACAATTGCCGGCTAATGCAATGACGACTGCGAGCGCCAAATGTTTCACTTAGCGCCGTAGCTGAAATTGTCGAATAACGTAACGCTGTCCGCCTTCGTCCAGACGCCAACTTTGCCGGCTTCGGTGAACGTCGTGTCCTCCACATCGAACAAGTGCTTGCCGTCGAAGCTAAGCTTGAAGTGGTTACCCGCGAATTCGACGCGAAGCGTGTGCCACTGGCCAGATGCGACTGGCTCCTTCACG
>QHPY01000062.1 GCA_003219215.1 Verrucomicrobiota bacterium
AGGCGGTGTAGATCAGGAATTTGATCAGAAAGGTGAGCCACAACTCGCGTTGCGCGCCTTTGAGCACAGTGAATTTCGAAATGAATCCGCTGATCGCTCCCGGAGCGACGTGCTCTTCCGCCGGTGCAGTGCCTTTTAATGTTTCCGCCACGATGTCGATCTTGCCTTACAACATCTCCGCCACAAATTCGCGCGCGTCGAACGGCGCGAAGTTGTCGATCTTTTCGCCGGTGCCGATGAATCGCGTTGGAATTTTCAATTCATCCTGGATCGCGACCACGATTCCGCCTTTGCCGCTGCCGTCGAGTTTAGTCACGATCAAACCGGTAAGCCCGAGGGCTTGATGAAATTCGCGCGCCTGACTGAGCGCGTTGCCGCCGGTGGTTGCATCGACCACGAGAAGAATTTCATGCGGCGCAGTCGGATCGTTTTTGGACAGGGTGCGTTTCACTTTTTGAAGCTCAGCCATGAGGTTGGCTTTGGTGTGCAACCGGCCGGCGGTGTCGCAGATTAAGAAGTCGATCTTTTCATTCGCAGCTTTTTGATAGGCATCGTAACAAAGCGCAGCTGGATCCGCGCCGTATTGGCCTTGCACCATTTCAACGCCGAGGCGATCTGCCCAAACACTGAGCTGTTCAATCGCCGCAGCGCGAAATGTGTCGGCGGCGGCGAGCAGAATTGTATGTCGATCTTGCTTGAGCATTTGCGCCAATTTCGCGACCGAAGTTGTCTTGCCGGTGCCGTTTACGCCGACGATGAGAATCACGTTTGGTTTTCCTGAAAGGGGCTGAATGGGTTTCGCTTCTTTGGGCAGAATTTTCGCGATTTCTTCACGCGCGACTTTGATGACGTCCTGGATTCCAAGCAGCGACCAGGCTTCGCGCTCCTGAAGCTGGGCAATAATTCGTGTGGTTAGCGCGACCCCGATGTCCGTCCGAATCAACGCGTGCTCCAATTCGTCCCAGTCGATCGGTTTACCGGCGAATTGTTGTGCAAGCGCTTCAAGAAACTTCACGGAACTAGACAGAATTTACAAAATTTACAGGATTGAAAAACAGAGGGGTTGTCGATCTTGCCTTGATTCAAACAATTCTGTTAATTCTGTCTTTCTTTCTGGGAAGAGGAGACAGCTTCCCGCGCGGGGCGAGTCAGATCTTTTCGGACGCGATCGAGAATGCCATTAACGAAACCACCGGATTCGGCGCCGCCAAAAGTTTTTGCGAGTTCGATTGCTTCGTTGATCGAAACAATCGGCGGAATATCGTCACGATAAAGCATTTCGTAGATGGCGAGCCTCAAGACGTTGCGATCGACTGTGGAAATGCGGTTGAGATTATAATTCTCGCAATAGCGTTTGATCCGCTCGTCAATTTCCGGGAGGTGCGCAATCATCCCTTCGATGATCGGCTGGGCGAATTCGCGCACGTTCGCTTTAACGGGACAAAATTCCCAAAAGTCGTCCATCCGTTCGGGAGTTTCGCCGCGTTGGAGATCGCGCCAGAAGTGATATTGGATGGCCGCTTCGCGCGCGCGTCGCCGTTTACCCATATCACTTATTTGTTCCGCAACTTCGAGATCACATTCGAAATCTCGACTGCAGCCCGCGCCGCTTCCGTGCCACGATTTATTTCATTTTCAAGGCAGCGCTCGCGCGCCTGAGTTTCGTCGTCGAAGCTCAGGACGGCGTTGATGACGGGAACTCCGTGAGCAACCGCGATTTGTTGGAGCGCATCGGTCACTGATCGGCTTAAATTTTCGGCGTGATCAGTTTTGCCTTTCAAGATGACGCCGATAGCGATGATGGCGTCGCCGCGTTTTTGCAAAGCGATCTCGCGGACGACGAGCGGAATTTCGAACGCGCCTGGAACTTTTAGGAGCGACGTCGTTGCGCCGGGGATCAGCGTGCGCAATTCCGCAGTGGCGTGATCGATTAAACCCTGCACGTAGGTGGAGTTGAATTGGCTGGCCACGATCGGGAAGTGTCGTTTGCTGCCAACGGCAGTGCCGACAGTGCGCGGGCGAGGGGGACTCAAATTCGACATTGCTCTTTAATCCTCCAACAAGCCCGTCTCGGCAAGAGCACGCGAGCTTGATTAGAGACGAGAGAGGGCTTTTTCGGCAAGCGCCTTACAATTGTTGATCTTGGCCTCTTCGGTTTCAGGTCCGCCAACGCTGACGCGGATGAAGACATCGTTTTTTAAAACATAAAGCGCTCCGCCCACGCGGTTCGCCGTCCAATAGGCAGCCTCCCCGATGCCTTCCATCTTTTTCGGCGGTCTTCCCTTTTCTTCATCTTGCTCGCGTAAACTTTCTCTCTTTTCCTCGTCGCCCTTTTCCTCTTTCGTTTCTCCTTCGTAGCGGCCGAATGTTTCTTTCCAAAAATCTTTCGGATTGCGCGCCTTGGGCGATGCCGGATCACTTTGTGTCACCGCCAGGCTGACCGACTTGTTGAAGGTCTCTGCGTTATAGAAACATTGCGCGATCCGAAAACTGCCG
Organism: Verrucomicrobiota bacterium; assembly: GCA_003219215.1. Taxonomy (GTDB): domain Bacteria; phylum Verrucomicrobiota; class Verrucomicrobiia; order Chthoniobacterales; family UBA10450; genus AV40. Next base: position 2,497 of record QHPY01000062.1, read on the forward strand.
TCGGATTGTTCGCTGGGTTTGACGTCCTTAATCGGCGAGCCCTGAATCGCCTGGACTTCCTCGGCCGAAATTAATCCGCAAGGGTCGATCTTGGGCCGTTTTGAAGGGGCGCTGGTTGAGTTTATTTTGGATTTCTGGCAGCTCGCCAACATCGTGAGCATGCCGATTAAGAAAACGAGTACGAGTCGCCGAGTTTTGGATGCCAGGAATGTCTCAATCATAGAAATCAGCTCTTTTCGGTTTCGGCCACAGGGCGTGCGACCAGCAAACCGGTTAGCAGAAAAACCAGCGCCGCTGAAAACAAGCAATACCGGCAGAACGCGTGGAGCCGGAACGCCTGGACGAAGAGCAGCCAGAGCGTCATGCCGAACATGGCGATAACCGTCCAGGCGAAAAATCTTCGAGCGTGGCCGTAGCCAAAGCCGGCAAAAGTAGCGAACGCGAAAGCGCTGAAATAAGCGAGCGCGCCTAAACCGCTCACCGGAATACCGCCGATCTTCGCGTAACTGCTGCCCAGGACTTGAAAACAGTCGGGCGATCCGCCGCAAACCGCCGTTTCACCGGACAAAAAGACGACCGTGAGATAAGTAGCTTCAGCCAGGCCTACCAGCGAAATCAGCGCTGCCGCGCTGTAGAAGATTGTCTGGATGCGTGAGCGGCCCATTGCCAATCTTCGAGACTGATCCTCGCGGGATTTCATGAAGAAGGTTTGGCTTTTTTCACTGCGGCTTCGACCATGCCCGGCAGTTCGTCCGGACTGATTTGCTTTGAGGGGACGACTTTATTGTTGAGAAAAATAGTGGGCGTTGTTTTTACGCCAATCTCCGCTCCCCGCTGCTGATCGTTCTCGACTTGTTGTTGAACGTCGCTGCTGTCCATGTCCTCTTTAAAGCGGCCCAGATCGAGTTGAAGCATTCCGGCGTAGGCGTTGAAGAGCGCGCGCGCGTCAGTCGATTTGCTCCAAACCGCCTGCTCGCGATAAAGCAAATCGTGCATTTGCCAAAACCGACCCTGACGCGCGGCGGCTTCGGCGGCGAAGGCCGCCTCCTTCGCATGAGCGTGAATCGCCAGTGGAAAATTGCGATAGATTACCCGCAGATTGTACTGCTTTTGCAATTGGTTGATTGGTTCGGAGAGCACGCCGCAAGGCGGACATTGAAAATCGCCGAACTCTTCGAGCGTCACGGCCGCGTCGGCCGGTCCGAGAGCATGGATCGACTCACCGGATGGCAGAGTTTCAGTCTTGGAAATTTTCGGTGTCGGGTTGGCGGAACGTTTGGCGCGATAAAGAAATGCGCCACCGCCAACCGCGAGCAGACCCACCAAAGCGACGATGATAAACGGCAGATATCGTTTCATTAGCTCAGCGCGGACATATAGTTACAACCCTTCGAATCCCACAATCGCCTCTCGGCGGCTGCATCAACCTCCAGTGAATTCCAGCGACTCTGGTAGGGCGAGACTCTGTCGAGCCGAGGCAAGAAATCAAATTACAGCAGATGGCCGAGCTTTACTTTTTTTGTCTCGAGGTATTTTTCGTTGTGCGGATTGGCCGCCGTTCGAATCGGCACCTGCTCAACCATTTCCAACCCGTAGCCTTCCAAACCGACGACCTTCTTGGGATTGTTCGTGAGGAACCGGAACTGCCGCACGCCGAGATCGAACAAAATTTGCGCGCCAAGTCCGTAATCTCGTAAATCTGGGGGCAAGCCGAGCTTCGCGTTGGCTTCGACGGTGTCGAGTCCTTCCTCCTGCAACTTGTAAGCGTGAATTTTTGCCGCCAGACCAATGCCTCGTCCTTCCTGCCGCATGTAAACCAGAACCCCATTTCCTTCTTCAGCAATCTGCCGTAGCGCCGCATGCAATTGATTGCCGCAATCGCACCGGCGCGATCCAAACACGTCGCCCGTGAGACATTCGCTGTGCACGCGCACCAGCGTCGGCTTGTTCTTGTCGATCTTGCCTTTGACCAGCGCGAGATGATGCATTCCACTTGCTCGAGCTCGACCAGTTTCTCGCTTTTGCGCCGGTGCGCGATCAAACTTTGGATCGTGCAAATGCGCAGTCCGTGTTTTTTCCGGAACTCCATTAGCTCCGGCAGCCGCGCCATCGTGCCGTCGTCGTGCAAAATTTCGCAAAGCACTCCCGCCGGTTGCAATCCAGCCATCTGCGCAAGATCGACCGCCGCTTCGGTGTGACCGGCGCGGCGTAAAACTCCACCGTCTTTCGCGCGCAACGGAAACACGTGCCCCGGTTGACTCAGATCGTCCGGTGACGAATGCGGATTCGCGATCGCCAAAATTGTCGTCGCACGATCGTAAGCACTGATGCCGGTTGTGACCCCGCGAGCCGCGTCCACTGAAACCGTGAAATCCGTCCGTTGCGCTTCGCGATTCTGCGTCACCATGCGTTGCAAACCGAGCTGCTCGGCGCGTTCGTTCGAGATCGGCACGCAAATCAAACCGCGACCGTGCGTCGCCATGAAATTAACCGCTTCCGGCGTCACCTTCTCCGCCGCAATCACCAGATCGCCCTCGTTCTCGCGGTCGGCATCGTCTGTCACGATAACAATGCGTCCCTTGGCGATGTCGCTCACCACATCGTCAATCGCATCGAACTGAAACGTTTCCGCCGCCTTTGTTATCATTATCGGACTAATATTGTAGCGGCAGGCCGATGCTCTGTCGAGCCGACGACTATTGCTTCTCGCTCGAAGCCACAATCGCTTCCTCGCGATACATATCGCGGTTGCTGCCTTGGAACTCGGCCTTGAGTTTCACTTTGAATTGGGAAAGATCGACCAGGTCCCAGCGGGTAAATCTCCACCTGGCGTACCTTTCTCGCGGCTCGTGCTCGAAGCCGACAACGAAATGGACCGCGTCGTCGCGCACTTTGTTGGTCGCGAGTTTCGGTTCGAAATAAAATGTGCGGAAAGAGTTATCTCGACTTCCTACCGCGTAAAGTTTCGGATCGAGATAGAAGACGCGCTTGCTCGCAAGGTCGACGACCCGCAAGTCGGGATAGCCCGAACGTTGAATCTTGCCGTCGGCCGTTCTTGGAAAATCGCAGCCCAGGCCCGGAGTCGAATTGAGTAACTCGCGCAAAGTATCTTCGAAGTGGCTGCTGACTTCGTTAATGCGCGCGACCTTTTGGATGGGACTGTCTTCTGCGTTCGATCGCTTCGTTGCTTCATCGCACGCTGCGCTGATTGCTTTCACGACCCGCTGATCGACTTCGTTCTTTGGGTCGAACGGCAGCACTCTCTTGCCTGTAACATCGACAATGACCTGGTTGAAGGGAATACCGCGCAATTGCGCTTCTTCATCGACCAACCACGGAATCAATTGATCGACGGGCACCTTCGGTGATTGCTGTTGTAAGGCAGGCGCTCCGCGCGTCAGATCCGTTTCGGCAACCTCAGCTGCTGTCCGGCAATTCAGAAGTGCAGCCAAAAGAAAGAATCGGCCAATCCGGTGCAGTGCTAAATTCCGATCTCGAAAACGTCTCACGTAAACCGTTCCCAAAACGAATCGCCCGGCCAGCCTTGTCCGAATCGCCGCAAAGCCTGGTAAACGG
>QHPY01000041.1 GCA_003219215.1 Verrucomicrobiota bacterium
GCATTTTCTGAAGTGACTGCCGAGCCGGCGTCGCGATGGGAGCACGAATTGTCCGAAGACGAGATCGGCTGGGTGGAATGGCATTGCCGCGATCTGATGCCGGAATTTGGGTATGAGCCGCGGCTATGTGCGCGTGCGTTACTGCACTTCGCCAAGCCGATTCGCGGGGAGCGGCCACCCGAATACCTGAAGTCGCGCGCCTACTCTATCCGAGACGCTTGGATTCGTTCTTAGGATCGACATTTTGTTCCACTTGCAATCGCCAGCCTGGCAGGCGATAATCGGCCCGTAGATGTCGGGAATCTATTTCGATCCTCCGAGCATCCGTTTTCAAGCGAGGCTAAAAGTATGAAGCGAGGTTTCTCATCTTCGCGATTTGATTGGCTGACCACGGCGGGTTGCATCTTAAGACGATTCTATTTCCGACATGACGAGGCGGAGTTTCCGGCGGCGTCACAGACTGCTTGCAATTTGTGGACCTCTCGGGGTCCGCGCGCCGCGGACCGTGCATCATTGGATGCGCTCCGCCCATTAAACAATTGGGACAATATTGAGGATCAACATGAACTCTCATCAACAAGGGAGACGCCAGCGCCATGGGCGCGGCCAGTCTCGACGACGAGGTGGCCGCGGGCGTTTCCAAGAGCAGCGCGCGCCGGCTCCGAAACAGAAAACATTCTGGCAACGAATCGCCGCATTTTTTGGAACCGGCGGCGATACACGAAAACCAGCCACACAATCACGCAATGGTCAGCAACAGCAGCACCAGCGGTCGCAAGAGCAATCGCGGCCGTCGCGTAAACCCGAATCAGTCGAAGTCACTTCGCCGCGTCTTTACGTCGGCAATTTATCCTTCGACGCAACCGAGAGCGATCTCTTCGAGCTCTTCAACGGCGTCGGCCATGTGCAAAACGCCGAAGTAGTGAGCTATCGGCACAACCAACGCTCGAAAGGTTTCGCCTTCGTCCAAATGCAGACGATCGAGGAAGCCAAGCGCGCGGTGGATGAATTGCACGATAAGGAATTCCTCGGACGCAAGCTCGTGGTCAGCGGCGCGAAATCGAGCGAGTACTCGCAAAGTTAAGCGCAGCCTGTGATTTCAGTCGGGAGACGTAGCGCTCGTTAAGGCGCGCGCGTCTCCCGATTTTTTTATGCGCGACGTCCTCTTCATTGTCGGTCCGACGGCGACCGGTAAATCGGAGATCGCGGCTGACGTTGCGCGCGAGCTCGGCGGAGAAATTGTGAGCGCGGACGCGTTCCAAATTTATCGCGGGCTCGATTTGCTGACGGCAAAGCCGGATACCGCAACGTTGGCAAAAGCGCCGCATCATCTGATCGGCACGATGTCGATCTTGGAAGAGATGAACGCCGCGAAATTTCGCCGACTTGCGCTCCAAGCCATCAGCGAAATTCATTCAGGCGGCAAGTTGGCGGTCATCGTGGGCGGGAGCGGGCTCTACGTCAAAGCGTTGACGCACGGATTATCTCCAGCAGTCGAATCCGACCCGAAGACGCGAGCCAAGTTAAATAAATTGAGTCTCGATCAATTGAGGCTGCGACTTGCCGAGCTTGATCCGGAAAGCGCGCGCAAGATCGACCTGAAAAATCGGCGGCGTGTCATGCGCGCATTGGAAATCTGTTTGCTCACTGGAAAATCCGCCTCGGCACAGCGCACTGGATGGAAAGCTGTAGAGGCCGCCGTCCTCAGCGGCAAATGGGGCGGCGCCGCCGAGACGGCGGCCACTAAAGGCGTGTTCGTTTTTCGTGACCGCGATGAACTCTACGAAAGGATTAATCGCCGCGTGGAGACGATGTTTGAGAATGGCGTCATCGAAGAAGTCCGCGCGGCTGGCGCGATGAGCGAAACGGCATCGAAGATGATCGGTTTGCGCGAGATTCGCGAATTGCTCGACGGGAAGATGTCGATCTTGTCCGCCAGTCGGACGGACTCGTCCCGTGGCGAGCAATGCGTGGCCTCGATTCAACAAGCGACGCGACGTTATGCCAAAAGGCAGTTGACCTGGTTTCGGCGGCAAACTAATTTTAAACCGCTGAATTTATCGCTTCTAAGTCACAACGAAGCCGTGAAACGGATTTCGCAACTCGCGAAATCTTTCGGGGTTGCGCTAGGGAATGATTGAAACACGTCCGAAGAAAACGCACGAGCGCGCTCTCTTAATCGGTCTCGAGAAACAAGGCGTCTCGAAATGGGACTTGCGGGACTCACTCGAAGAATTGGCCGAGCTGGCGAATTCCGCCGGCGCCGAAGTGGTCGATACCATCACCCAAAAGCTGCCGAAACCGACGGCGCCGTATTATATTGGCAAGGGCAAAGCCGAAGAGATCAAAGATTCGTTCCACGAGCGAGAAGTGACCTCGGTGATTTTCGATGACGAACTCTCACCGGCGCAGGGACGCAACCTGGAAAATTTGCTCGCGCGCAAAGTGCTCGACCGCACCCAACTCATTCTCGATATTTTTGCGCAGCGCGCACGCAGCCGCGAAGGCCGCTTGCAGATTGAGCTGGCGCAGCTGCAATACTTATTGCCGCGACTGACACGCATGTGGCACCACCTGTCACGACAAACGGGCGGGATCGGCACGCGCGGTCCGGGTGAAACGCAATTGGAAGTCGACCGACGTCGGGTCCAAGAACGGATCGCGCGACTCGAGCGCGAACTGGAAGCGGTCCGCAAAACACGCGCCGTCCAGCGCCAGGGGCGCAAACGGCATCAATGGCCGGTTGCGGCGGTCGTTGGCTACACCAACGCCGGCAAATCGACCCTTTTGAATTTGCTCACCGGCGCGGATCTCGTGACTGAGAACAGACTTTTCGCCACGCTCGATCCGACCACGCGCAGTTTTGTTTTACCGAACAAACAGCGGGTGCTGCTCACCGACACGGTGGGATTTTTGCGAAAGCTTCCGCACACATTGATCGAATCCTTTAAAGCGACGCTGGAAGAAGTGAGCGAGGCCGATCTCCTCATTCACATTGTCGATCTTAGTCATCCGCGGGTGGACGATCAGATGGAAGCGGTCGAGGGCGTGATCAAGGAACTTGATGCATTCGGGAAGCAAACGCTGATCGTCTTCAATAAGATCGACAATCTCGCCAATCGTGAGCTGGCCGAGACCTACACGAAACGATATCCGGCAAGCGTAGCGATCTCTGCGCGGACCGGCGAAGGCGTGAACAGGCTCGTGCAAGCCTTGCAGGATGCGCTCAGTGCGTGGCGATTGCGCTCCCGTTTCCGCATTCCGGCAAGCGAGTCGGCGTTGATCGCCGAAATTCATCGCGTTGGTCATGTACTCGAGCTGCGGTACGAAGGCGAAGCCGCGCTGATTGTCGCGCACGTTCCGCCAGAGCTGGCGCAAAAACTCGAGCGCTACGCGGAGCAGGTTTGACCTGTCATCCCCCGAGCGAATGCCAGTGGGGCTCGCACCGAGGGATCTCGCAATCGAAGCATTGAGCACCGCAAGCGTAGTTAGTGATCAATCAGCTTGTGAGAGGTCCTTCGCTTCGCTCAGGATGACAACGCAAAATAAATGAAAGCCAGTGAACGGGTCGCGCAGTTGATAAAAATCTGGCCAAAAGTTTACCCAAACGCGCGCACCGAGCTGAATTTCGAGAACCCGCTCGAGTTGTTGATCGCGACGATTCTCTCCGCGCAATGCACCGACAAGCGCGTGAACATGGTGACGTCGGCGTTGTTCAAGAAATATCGGAGCGCGAAAGATTATGCGAAGGCGCCGCAAGCTGAGCTGGAGAACGCGATCAAATCGACCGGATTTTTCCGCAACAAGACCAAGAGCATCCGCGCGGCCACGTCGACAATCGCCAACAAATTTGGCGGTAAGGTCCCCGATTCGATGGAAGAACTGCGCGAACTGCCCGGTGTCGGTCGGAAAACGGCGAATGTTGTTTTGGGAAACGCATTTGGCGTAAACGACGGGATTGTCGTCGACACGCACGTGATCCGTTTGTCGCAGCGCCTTGGCCTGACCAAAGAAAAAGATCCGGAGAAGATCGAGCGCGATTTGATGAAGCTCGTGCCGAAAGAGCATTGGACGAATTGGAGCCATTGGTTGATCTGGCATGGGCGCCGCCGCTGTTTCGCGCGCAAACCAGATTGCGCCAACTGCGAAGTGTTTCGGCTTTGCCCGAGCGGCAAGGTTTTTCTGAGAACGGGCGTTGCGCGAAAACCAGACGATTAACGAACAAGCTCAGCGCAATTTGCTCGGCTCGGCGTGCCGCGACAATTGAGTTCCGTCGCGCTCGGCTTTTTGTCGCAGCTGTTTGAATTGGTCTTCCAGTTTCTTCAATTCTTCGTCGGAAAGATCTTCCAGATCGACCAGTTCATTTCGCGCTTTCTTCAGCGCGCGAATGATCTCATCGAGTTTCAATTGCATCGCCTTGGCATCGCGGTTCTGGGTGTTTTGAATCAGGAACACCATCAGGAACGTGACGATGGTCGTCCCGGTATTGATGATCAGTTGCCAGGTATCGGAAAAATGAAAAGTCGGGCCGGTCAGAATCCAAACGAGAATTACGAGCATCGCGCCTGCAAACGCCCACGCGCTTCCGAGCATCACGGAGGAGCGACGCGCGAAAACACGAAACGCGTCGCTGACAACGCAAAAGAAGTCGCGCTCCTTTTCGTGCTCTTTCAGCTCTTCTGTTTGAGTGTGTTTCACAAGCGTCACTGTATTTTCGCGTGGAACGGGGAAAGCGCGCGCATGGAAGATGTCGATCTTACGACCGTGTCGGACATAGCCCGGGATTGATTTTCCCCCCGATCTGAGGAAAATAGAGCCCCCGCAGCGCCATGCAGCACGTCACCGCCTTTTCGCGTCCAGAAACTGTTCCGCCAGTCGCGGCGCTGGTGCCGAAGCGCAATGTCTGGATTCTCGACAGCTGGCGCGACCTGATTCTCTACGTCGGAACACCGCTGCTGATTATTCCGCTCTTCACCCTGGCGCAGGCACGCTGGAGTGCGCAGGAAATCTATCTTTTCGTCGCCGCTTTCGGCGCAATGGGCCATCACTTGCCGGGAATGATTCGCGCCTACGGCGATCGCGCATTATTCGAGCGCTTTCGGTGGCGCTTCATTATCGCTCCAATTTTTCTGCTCGCCGTCTGCGTCGGTTTTTATTTTTGGGACATCAAGACCAATCCGGTCGTGATGATTGTGTTTCTCTGGGGCGTCTGGCACGGAATGATGCAGACCTACGGTTTCGGGCGAATTTACGATGCCAAGACTGGATCGTTTGCCGCGCTGACTCGACGGCTTGATTTTGCTACCTGCGGGATCTGGTTCGCTGCGGGCGTGATTCTTTCACCGGCTAGGATGACCGATACCCTGGAGGGATTTTACGGATGTGGTCTGCCATTTATTTCGCCGGCCGGGATTCACGCCCTCCAGCAAACTTTGTTCTTTGCCGCAGTGGCGATATCGATTCTGTGGCTGGCGAATTACGTGAGGATGTGGGTTGCCGGAACCCGACAGAATCCGGTTAAGCTGGCGCTCTTTATTACGAGCGTTGCGTTTTGGTGGTATTGCAACAACGGCGTGGCGAACATTCTCGCCGGTATCGCCTTGTTCGAAGTCTTTCACGACGTGCAATACCTGTCCCTGGTTTGGATTTACAACCGCAACCGGGTGGAGAAAGACAGGTCCATCGGCGGATTCATGCGATTCATTTTCCGTCGCAGCGGATCCTTGATCGGGCTCTATATCGGATTGGTCTTTGCTTACGGTTCCATCGGTTACTTGAATTCGAGCATCGGAATCGAAACAATCACACGTGTGCTCACCGGTGTGGTGGCGGCATCAGGCTTGCTGCATTTTTACTACGACGGTTTCATCTGGAAAGTTCGCGAGAAATCGACGCGCCAATCACTGGGACTGACCGGCGGCACGGCGGATGTGAACGTGGGCGGTTTTGTGCCGGGTTGGGCGTTGCATGCAAGCAAGTGGGCGGTCGCGTTTGTCATTCCGCTCGCGGCGATGTGGTTTGGTAAAGTCTACCGAGCAGCTCCACCGGCGGATCGCAGCGGTTATGTTGCCGCTGATCTGCCAGCCAGTGCGCGGGCACATTTCAATTACGGCGCGGCATTACAACAAATCGGCCGGCTCGATGAAGCCGAGAAGGAATACAACGCAGCTCTGCGGGTCGATCCCAACTACGTGAAAGTGCATGTGAACCTGGCGCTCGTGTTGGTGTCGAAGTCGAAACTGGATGAAGCCAAAAAATATTACGAGCGGGCCGTCCAGCTCGATCCCAGCGCCGGCGAAGTCCGCTCGGGTTATGCTTATCTTCTCGAACGCCTCGGCCGGGCAGACGAAGCGCGCGCCGAATACGAGAACGCAATCCGTCTCAGCCCGAAATCGGCGCGGCTCTTCTACACGTATGCAGCGTTTCTCGACAAGAAGGGCGAGCTCGATGCGGCGATCGCGCAGTATCAACGCGCGTTGCAAGTGGATCCCAATCTCGCCGATGCGCATTCCGAACTGGCGACGGCGCTGTTCACCAAGGGTGATTTGCCACGGGCCGAAGCGCATTATCTCGAAGCGGCTCGGCTTGATCCGAAACGGGCCGATATTCACAGCAACTTCGGCAGTTTGCTTTTGCGCGAGGGCAAAACCTCACAGGCGATCTTGCAGTACGAGGAAGCGTTACGACTAGATCCCAAGCTGACCGAGGCCGAAGAAAATCTCCGGGTCGCGAGAGCAAGCGATACACGGTTTAAGGCGCATGCGCCCAAGTAATTTTTCTGAGCCACGCTCTGCATCTTAATCTCGACGACGCGTGGCGAGATGAGCCACTGAACTTGCCAGCGATCGATGCGCGCAACTGGGGCGCGCGACTGCGCTTCTCTGCGCCGTCGAGATTGATCGAGAAATTTCATGACGAATACGCGCCGCGGCTCGCGCCGTTTATACTCTACGGCTCGGGCGACTTTCATTATTTGACCGCGCTTTGGCTTCGTCGGCTGAGTGAAGCAGTCGTTCTTGTTTCATTTGATAATCATCCGGACTGGGACGTTCGACCGCCGAAATGGGGTTGCGGCGGCTGGATCAATCGCGCGCTTGAGCTTGCGCACGTCCAGCACATCGCGATTTGGGGCTGCGGCAATTTTGAGTGCTGGTGGCCACACAATATTTTCGCAAACCGCGCTGGTGAACGCGAAGGGCGGCTCGAAGTTCATCCGTGGGCCGACAATCGCCCGATGAAACATCGACAACGTCGCGGCGCGATCTTGCGGGACAATTGGCGCGACCATTTCGAAATGTTCGTTGCTAGTCTCGGTGGGGCTGATGTTTATGTTACGATCGATCTCGATTGTCTCCGCGCGAAGGACGCGGTGACAAATTGGGAGAGTGGGCGATTCACGATCACTGATCTCCAGTGGTCGCTCGGGAAATTGCGCGAGCAGAGCCGAATCATCGGCGGTGACATTTGCGGCGCGTACTCGGAACCGAAGTATGCGCGCTGGAAGCAACGTTTCGCTTCAGAGTGGGATCACCCCAAGCTGAATTTGCCGGCGGCCGATGAGATTCGAAGGACTAACTTCGCTACGCTGGAACGATTGTGGCCGGAGCTAGCTCATTGAAACGAGCACAACCCCGGCGCTGATCAGCAAAGCGCCAAGCGTCAGGCGAAGGTTCAGTTTTTCCCGCAACACGATCGCAGCTGCGAGACTGATGATAATCACGCTCAATCCTTGAAATGGATAAACATAGCTAAGATCGAGGTGTCCGAGCAGGCCGAGTGTCACGAAGAAGTGAGTGGTCATGGAAAAAATGCCGCAGCCGAGAAAGGTGATGACCTTGGCCTCGCGGAAACCTTTGACGCGCGACGATTCCATGGCGTGTTTGAGAAAAAGCTGACCCGACACGAATGCAATCAGTGCGATTGGAATAAGAACAAATACGGGCCAGCTCATAATTTTTCTTCCAACCTCGCCACCGGTTTCGCTGTCAGCATTAGGCCAATGACCACCAGCGCGATGCCAAACCAGCGACGGGGCGAAATGTGTTCGCCAAGAATGATCCAACAACCTAGCGGAATGAGGACATCGACCGCGCGGGACAGCGGAAACGCGATTGAAAGCGGAATGTATCTCAGAACGTAAAGCCAGCTGAGCAAACTGATGATCATTATGACCATGGCCAGCCAGGTCAGCGGCGAAGCCAACGCTGTGATTCCAGTCCAGGACCAGACTTGCGAAAGATTCGCCGTCTCGCTTGCGCCGCGTTTCTGGAGCAACTCGTAGACAAGCACGCAGATGATTTCGAACCCAAGTAGCAACCAGGGATTGGCAAACCCAAAACGCCGATTGTGTGTCATGTCGCAGTTGTTGTAGGGCAAGCGCTCCGCTTGCCAATCGCAAAGTTAAAAAGTCAAAGCTGATTTGCGTTTGGAAATTTTCTCAAAATCGGATCGTGCCGTGTCGGCTCGAGATATTTCACCGCGAAGCGAAAGATGGGATTCAAGAGCGCGCGCGTGTGCAGAACGTAAAGATCGAGCGGCGCGAGCTCGTGGCCGAGATGCAGTTTCGGATCGTAGTTAAGCGGACCGCTGCAGTAGTAGCGAAACCGCTGATCGATCGCCCAACGGATAACGTCGCGCATGGTGTAGAAATAAAGATGAAGATCGAGCGCGACATCGTAATCGAGCCCGAGGCATTCGTCGTAAATCGTGTCGCCGCAAACGAGACACAGACTGAAGGCGATGATCTTGTCCGTTTCGCGCCAGATGAAAAAGCGCGCCCGCTCCGGCATGACCTTGGCGACGCGGCAAAAAAATTCGTTCGTCAGTGTTTCAAATTTCATTGGCGACCGTTCGTGGACTTGAAGATAGAGCGGATAAATCGTGTCGATATGTGGCGTGATGTCGTTCATGACTTCCATGTCGATCTTGGCCGCCCGTTCCGTTTTCCGGAATTTCCGGCGCAGACTTTTGCGGCTGACGTAACCGAGCGTTTGCAGATATTGGTCGAAATTTTGAAACGACAGCTTCAGGCGCGTCATCGGCATGCTCGGAACGCGGGCATAGCCGTGCTCGGAAAGAATCGCGAGGGTCGAGCGATATCCGGCCGGAAAATCTTTGAAAACAACGAGCGAGGCCCTGTTCTCGCGCGCGTACTTGCGCAGCGTCGCGCTTAACGCTTCGGCCACAAATTGTTCATCTTCTGGATTGCACGCGCCGAGCTCGCCTGCGCCGGCGGCGCAGCCGATCATCAATACGCGCATTGTTAGAAAACGCGGAAATTTCTTTCGGATAAGATCGACAATCTTGCGGAAAGCTCCCCGCATTCCTTCGATCAGATTTTGCCGGACGAAGAAGATCGGCTGAATGCCACGAATATTTCCCGAGCCGTCTTCGAGCACCGCGTAGTGATACTCGAAATCGTTCGCCAGCGTCTCCTCGACCAGCTCGTAGTAGCGGTGATCTTTGCATTTGTTGTGAAAGGCGCGTTTCCACGCTTCCAAGTCTCGCAGGCCAGAAAGCGTCAGGATTTTGGCCGTTCCTTGAGCAAAAGGAACGACAAGGTCATCGCCCATGTTCGCCACGGGACGAATCCGTCCGACTGGCGGATCGATCTTGCGCCGCGTCGACGTTCTGCACCTTGAGCACACCGCTGCGGATGTGAAGATCGCGTTGTGGATTTGGAATTTCGATGCCGGCCGCGCGCAGATGTTTGTCGATCAAAAAATTCAAATCGCTCTTGAACCGCCGCGGCCGATAACTCATTTCCATGCTCCAGACCACGAGCTCGAAGTCGATCGTGCTGTCGCCGAACTTGTCGAGGAAAACGCTCGGCGCCGGATCAGAAAGCGCGGCTGGATGTTCGCGGGCAGCGGCAATCAGCGCTTCGCGCACTCTGTTGACGTCGCTGCCATAAGCGACGCCGATAGGAATGCGAAAACGCACCCGCGGATCGCCGTAGGTCCAGTTCGTCACTGGCGAATCGATGAATTTCGTATTCGGGACGATCATGGTGATGTTGTCGTTAGTCACGATCACCGTGCTGCGGGCCCGAATATGCTGCACCTGGCCGGCGATGCCCGCCACCTCCACGCGGTCGCCCACCGTGATCGGCCGCTCCGCCAGGATGACCAGGCCGCTGATAAAATTGCTTGCGATATTCTGCAGACCGAAGCCGACGCCAACGCCGACCGCGCCCGCAAAAACTGTCAGCGCCCCGAGATGGATGCCGGCATTATCGAGAACAATAAAAATGCCGACGATGAGGACGATGTTGCTGACGATTTGCGCGATCGCGTATTGCAGTGAGCGATCAAGTCCGCTTTTGGCGAGGAATCGGTTGAACAGGAAACGTTTCGTGCGCGAGGAAAGCCAGAAGACCGCGATCAGCAGCGCGACGAGGAGGAAAATTTGAAAAAGACTAAGGTTGACGCCTGGCAACGGCGCATTCCAGGACAGCGGCACCCCGGCCGCGTTGACCGCGTTCACGGAGAAAAACGCGATGGCGGCGAGACTCAGAACCGTTGTCAGAATCGCGATCAGGTTGGTGTCGATCTTGAACCGGCTGAAGAAACGCCGGACGGCGTCACTTTGCAGCGCGCGCGCGGCGACGATACCGACAGAAAACCAAATGACGAACGCGACGATGCCGAGAAACGACACGTCGTGGCCAAAGACATGGAACAACGGTTTCTGAAGCAATCCGAAATCCATTGTCGTTAGTCTGGGCGCGTTGCGCGCCCGCGCAACCGCGAAAGAAAAAGTAGGGCAACCGCTCCGGTTGCCGTGGTTTTAATTGGGGCAAGGTCGCCGCAGCGACCGTGTGCCCTACAATTCGCCCGCGCCGCTAACTGCCGCCGCCTTCGCCGCCACTCTGCGTCTTGGCGCGCTCTTTGATGTAGTTGATGACGTCGCCGACGGTCTGCAATTTTTCGGCGTCCTCGTCCGGCACTTCCACAGAAAATTCTTCTTCGAACGCCATCACCAGTTCCACGATGTCGAGCGAATCGGCGCCCAAATCTTCGATAAACGACGCCTGGGGCGTAACCTGCTCCGGATTCACGCCGAGCTGTTCGACGATGATGTCTTTGACCTTTTCCTCAGTCGTTTTTTCAGCCATAAAAAATTTTTCGGTTGGAGCGCAACGCTTACCCCACGCGCTGCCGCACCGCAAGTAAAAGAATTGGTCAAAATTGGGCAACCAAATTCGACAACGCGCTGGTTTTATTTTCGCCTTGGGGTAGAAGACACTCGTGCCCGAATCCGGTCTCGATCTCGACGAATTGGTCGACCTGAAAATGCTGCCGGCGTGGGTGAGCGAGCCCGCGCCGACTGAACGCTATGCGCAACATGAAGGCCAAGACCGTCGCGAACGTGATGGACGCGATCGTCGCGACGGCCGCGAGCGTAAAAGAAAACGCCCGATGCCCAACAGAGGCCAGTCCGGCTTGCACCGTCCAACGTCGAAGTCAGAAGAGGGTGACAGGCACCACGACCGCCGAGCGAGACCGCCACGGCGTCGACAGGATCAACGTCGCTTCCGCAACCTCCAGTCCGGCTCGGACCATCGTCCACCGGTTGAGCGGCCGCTGCCGCCCATCGCTGTCAAATTTTTGCCGCGCGTTTCTGCTTTTGAAAACGTCGTCGCGCAAATCAAATCTGGCTCGGTCGCCTACTCGCTTTTCGCTCTCGCGCGGCTCTTTCTGGAAAAAGCCACCCGCCACGATGTTCAATTGACTGCGCCCAGTGAGTCTCCGCTTTTTCAACTGGGCGAAAACGGCGCCGTCTCGGTCGATCGACAATTTCTCGAGCGGAACGCGTTTCGCTTTGCTCAACAGGATTTTTACAAGATCGACATCACCGAGACGGAGCCGATCAAAGGAAATTTTACCAACGTCGCCCGCTGCAAATTGAGCGGGACGCTCCTCGGCCCGACCAATCATCATGATTATCAGCGCCGGCTCCGCAATTTGTACGAGCAGCGCTTTAGCCGGCGGATGAGCTTCGCCGATTACCAACGCCAAATTCAGATCGTCACCGATCCGGCCGAAATCGAGAAATGGAAGGAAGACGCGCGCAAAGTGACGACGTTCTCGACCTTGCGCGACGAAACGCCGGTCACGTTTTCGTCGGCAACGGAAACGGAGCGGCATTTCCAGCAACATTATTTGCCGGATCTCGTTCGCCCGGTTTCAGAATTGGTCATCGACGGCCCGGCCAGTCGCCGTTTGAACGATCGCGTGCTGAACCGGCTGATTGAAAGCGAATGGACGCGCGAGACGCGGTCGCCGTCGCCGATGATGCAGGAGCTTGCCGCGCGCTTTCGCGAAGCTGGTCTTCATGTCTTTCGGCATCGACGCGGAATGCTCTTTGTCTCGTCGATTTATCCGCGCCATTTCTGGCACGAGGAAACCGGTGTCTCGTCGCAGGTCCGAACAATTCTCGAGGCGATTACAGCGAAGCCGCGAATCGGCCGCAAAGAGCTGGCCGATAAATTGATTGTCAATTTGTCGGCTGAAGAGACAGAGCGAGTGAAAATGGCGCTCGCGTCCGATCTTCGCTGGTTGGTCACCGAAGGTTACGTGATTGAATTCAACGACGGCTCTCTCGACCTGCCGCGCGCAAAAGCGAAACCTGCTGTAGCGGCGGCCGTGTCGGCCGCGAACGAATCGGCGGAAGAAGTTGAAGCGGTGCTTGTATCAAGCACCGAATCTAATAAACAGGCGTCCGCCGCGGCGGACGGCTCTACAACCGAAGAAGAAATGGAAATCGGCGGTAGTTAAAGTGCCCGTGCGGCTCGCACCCAGTCCGGCTCGGACCTAAATCGCGCCGGCTTTTTTCAGCGCTTTGTAAGCGCCGTTTTTGTTGATCGTCTTCAATCCGCGCGCGGTCACGCGAACACGGACGAACTTTTTCAGCTCTGGCACCCAGATGCGGTGCTCGTGCAGATTCGGCACGAACAGGCGCGACACGTTCTTAGTTACGTGCCGGCCGACGCCGCCTTTTTTTTTGGCCATACCGCGCCGGTGAATGACGCTGCCGCGCGTGGGCCTCGAACCAGTGATGGTGCAAACTTTCGACATGGTGCTGAAACAGGGGCGCAAAAGGTGCCGCGCGCGCGCTGATTGTCAAGCGGTTTACTCGCGAAGGCTTTCGGAGTTGTTGAACAAAAATTAGATGTGACGGTCAAACTTTGCTCGCGCAATCGTTATGCGCAGTGCAAGATCGACATCTGCATTTGAAACATGGCACAAAAAAATAACGGTAAGCTGCGGCTCGGAATCGTCGGCGCGGGCAATATCGTTCGCACCCGGCATTTGCCGGCGTTGAAAAAGAATCCCGACGTCGAGATCGTGGCCGTCTCGAACTCGACTTACGAGAGCAGCGAACAATTTTGCAAGGAACATTGTAAAAGCGCGACGCCGATGGCGAATTGGGCCGATCTCCTTGCCTTGCCCGATCTCGACATCATCTGGATCGGCACGCCGCCGTACATGCACTCGGCAGTGACGATTTCCGCGCTCGAAGCTGGCAAACACGTTTTTTGTCAGGCCCGGATGTCGATGGACCTGGCCGAAGCGGAAGAGATGCTGGCAGCGTCGAAACGTTTTCCCGAGCTGGTGACGATGCTTTGTCCGCCGCCGTTTGGAATGCGGGCCGATCTGCTCGTGAAAAAATTGCTCGCCGAAAATTTCATCGGCACGCCCCACGGTGTTCGCCTTCAAAGTTTCACCGGTGTCTATTTGAATCCTGAAGCGCCGGCGCATTGGCGACAAAAGATTGAAATCAGCGGACTCAACGTGCTCACGCTCGGAATTTACGTGGAAGTGTTGCAACGGTGGCTCGGCAACATCACCGGCGTCTTCGCGCGCGGAAAAATTCTGAACGCCGAGCGGCGCGGCTATCATGTGATCATTCCCGACATGCTCAACGTGCTTTGTGTGTTTGAGAACGGCGCCGAAGGCGTGCTCGAATTCAGCGGCGTCCATGCCGGCGCGCCGAACGATCGGTTACGAATTTTCGGCGACCGCGGCGCGTTGCTTTACGATTTCACCAACGAGCGGGTTCGGAGCGTGAAGTACGGCGGCCGCGAAATGGAAGATCTCGATGTTCCAAAGGAACTCGTGACCGAGTGGCGGGTGGAAGACGATTTCATTTCGGCGGTGAAATCAAAAGGCCGCGTTCGTCCGCGTCCAAGTTTCGAAGATGGCGTCCGTTACATGCGCGTCGTCCAAGCTGTGGCCGATTCCCGCGCCCGCAAAGAATGGGTCGCGATTAAGAAATAACAGGTGGCATTTGCGTTAAACAGATCGACAAGTTGATTCGGTTGATGCCGCCGCGCGTCCCCAGAAAATGCGTCATCTAAAACATCTTTTACTTCTCATTCCGCTCCTGCTTTCGGCCTGTGGTGGTTTCGTTGTCTCGGATAAGCCACTCTCTTCGGCGCATTATGCTTATCGCGACTCGCGCCTTGAAGGTTTATGGCAAACTGAGGGTGAAAAGGACCTTAGTTGTTTATGTGGCTTATGACGCACGTGGTCGAGGTTCTATGCTTGGGTTCAGTCGCGATGAGAAAGGCATCGATCGCACGTCATGGGATTTTTTTGTCATGCGCACGCCGAAACACACTTACCTGAATGTTACGCCTCGCGAGACGGTAAGTCGCAAGCAGCTTCAGCTCAGCAGAGGCAAAGCGTACGTATTCTTCGAATATCACTTTTCTTGGTTCGGCGAATTAGTTTTGTCTCCTGTCGGCGGCGCGGCGTTCTCACAAGCAGTCGAACGGAAGAGATTGCATGGCAAAAACGAGTTTCTTGCGACCACGATTTCGCGCGAAAATCCCCAGCGCATTCTTGAGCTGCTAGAAACCTCCAAGCCTAAGGATGTTTTTATGGCCACGATTCGAGCGAGGAAAATCGGCAGACCTTAATGCTGTAGCAGAAATCAAAGAGTGCCGCACTCACGCGACGAAGTTGTTGCCGTTGTTCAGAAAACTTTTCCGGCAGACGCTCATGCGCGCGTGCTGGAGTTGCTCGGCACTTATGGCGTTGAATCGTACGAGCGGGAACGAGAGCGCGTACAGCTTGCTATTTTGAAGCTGAGCGAAGGAAACGAAGAGAAGCTCCGTGAGTTTATCGCCGTGGCGAAGCGGGATTACCGCGACGTGCTTTTTTGGGCGGAGTATCCTGAGGAATCCCGACTGGATACACCCGGGAAGCGGGAACGAGTAAGAAAGATGTTCGAGAAGTTTGGGATCAAGCCGCCGGATGATCTTTGATCCACAGATTACGCAGATTAAATTCAGATTGTTTTCAACAATCTGCGAACATCTGTGAAATCTGTGGATGAACCTGGCTAAAACGCTGCCGCGGCGCGTTCGAGCAAATAACCGAGCAAAGCGGTGGCGGGCAGAGTGAAGATCCAGGCCCAGACGATCCGTTCGACTACGGTCCAGCGCATGCCGCTGAAACGTTTCACTGCGCCCACGCCCATGATTGAAGTGGAGATGACGTGGGTGGTGGAAAGTGGAATGCCGTAAATGCTCGCAGCTTGAATGATCAATGCCGCGCTAGTTTCGGCGGCAAAACCGTGCACCGGTTGCAATTTCACAATGCGATGGCCGAGTGTGCGAATGATTCGCCAACCGCCGGCGGCGGTGCCGACCGCCATCGTCGCGGCGCAAAGCACTTTTACCCACAACGGCATCGCAAAAACCGGTGTGCGCAAAAATTCGAGCCACGCCGGGAGATGATCGAACCGGCCGGCTTTTGTTCCGGTGAAAAGCGCGAGGGTGATGATGCCCATTGTTTTCTGGGCGTCGTTCGTGCCGTGACTGTGCGCCATCCAGGCAGCGCTCACGATTTGCGCCTTCCCAAAAAACGAATGGACGAAGTACGGCGTGACCCGATGCAAGAGCACGAAGAGTAGGAACATCACGAACCCGCCCAGAATAAATCCCGCGATTGGCGAACTGATCATCGGCACAATCACTTTTGGCCAGACACCGGCGTTCCATTTAATGACCGACCAATTTCCACGCGCTGTGGCGAGCGCCGCGCCGCACAGTCCGCCGATCAGCGCGTGACTCGAGCTCGAGGGCAAACCGAACCACCACGTTGTCATGTTCCAGATGAATGCGGCGAGCACGGCGCTCAGCACAGTCCACATCGTCACAACTTCGGTATCGACCAGACCTTTTCCGACGGTGGAAGCGACCGCGCCGCCGAGAAGCGCGCCGGTCAGATTGAAAAAAGCCGCCATCGCAATGGCTTGGCGCGGGGTGAGAACTTTGGTTGAAACAACGGTCGCAATCGCATTCGCGGCGTCGTGAAACCCGTTGCTGTATTCAAAAATGACCGCGGCAAGAACGACGGTGAGAAAAAGCAACATGTCGATCTTGCGCGGCGGATGAGCGCGCTACGTGTGTTTCAACACGACCTGGAGAACGACATTGCCGGCGTCGCGGCAGCGGTCGATCACCTTTTCGAGCAATTCGTAAAGATCGCGCAAAAAGATGATGTGTTTGGGATCGTAATTGCCCTGGTAAAGGTCGCGCAATAGCTCGAGCTCGAGTTGGTCAGCTTCGCCTTCGATCGTTTGCAGATGCGCGTTCATCTCGCGGGCGGTGCGAAGATTCATTCCTTTGCGCAATTGTTTGACCATCGCGAGTACCGCTTCCGCGGCTTGATCGAGCAGTTGGACTTGCTTCCCGAAACTGAGCTTCGGCAGGTCCTGCGGGCAAATCAGCATTCGCTCGCCAATTTTCTCCACCGTCTTCGGTATTTTATAGAGCGATGCCGCCAGCGCCTGGATGTCTTCACGCTCGAGTGGAGTAATAAAGGTCTTGGTCAGCTCCTCGGTCAGTTCCTGGGTGATCCGTTTGTCTTCGCGCCTGCTCTCAGCAAATGCCGCCAGATCGCGAACGGAGTCGTTGTTGTCGATCTTGGCCAGGAGATCGACCAAATGATGCACACTGGTGTCGGCTTGTTGCGCGCTGGCCTCGAGCAGGTCGTAAAATTTTTGGTCGTGCCCGAGAAATCTGCCGATTGAGATCATATTCCTGAACTCTCGTCTACAGCATTGCCCCGCGCATGATCAACAGCGCAATGCTGAAATAAATGATGAGTCCCGTAACATCGACCAGCGTCGCGACGAACGGCGCCGACGAAGTCGCCGGATCAGCGCCCAAGCGGCGCAGAACAAACGGGAGCATTGAGCCGGAAAGCGAGCCCCACAAAACAACTCCGACCAGTGCGGACCCGACGGTCATCGCCACCAGCGGCCAATGCGGTCCGTACAAATCGCGATGAAAATATTCTTTGCCCAGGATCGACCAGATCGCGACCCGCGCCGCGCCGATCACTCCCAGAATTACGCCTAACGAGAGTCCCGCGCGAATCTCGCGGCCGGCCACGCGCCACCAATCGCGCAG
Organism: Verrucomicrobiota bacterium; assembly: GCA_003219215.1. Taxonomy (GTDB): domain Bacteria; phylum Verrucomicrobiota; class Verrucomicrobiia; order Chthoniobacterales; family UBA10450; genus AV40. The sequence continues at coordinate 17,429 of QHPY01000041.1, forward strand.
GGTCACTTCGCCGAGCGCCATCGCGCGAATGATCAGCGTGGACGCTTGCGAACCGGAATTGCCGCCGCTGGAAATGATGAGCGGGAGGAACAACGCCAGCACGACAGCCTTCGCGATTTCGTCCTGAAAGCTCGCCATAGCCGTGGCAGTCAACATTTCGCCGAGAAACAGAACAACGAGCCAGCCTGCACGTTTGCGCACCATTCGCCAGAGCGAGATGCGCATGTAGGGTTCGTCCAAGGCTTCCATACCGCCGATTTTTTGAATGTCTTCGGTCGCTTCTTCTTCGGCGACATCGAGCATGTCGTCACTGGTGACGATGCCGACGAGCACTCCGTTGGAATCGACCACCGGCAATGCGACGCGGTCGTACTTTCGGAAAAGGTTGAGCGCCGCTTCTTGCGAATCGTTCACTTTGAGCGCGGCAAAATTTTGGTCGCGAATTTCGCTGACTTTGACCGTGAGCGGTCGGAGCAGGAACTCGCGCATCCGCACGTCGTCGATCAATTTGTTATGATCGTCGACCACGTAAACAATGTTCAACGTCTCACTGTCGTGTCCAAATTCCCGGACGTAATCGAGGACGTGCTGGACGGTCCAGTCCTCATGGACGGCGATAAAATCCGGCGTCATTAATCGGCCGACACTGCCTTCGGGATAACCGAGCAACGATTGCGCGATCTGCCGTTCCTCCGGCGTGAGGAGTTTGATCAACTGACGCGCCGCCTCGCTTGGCAATTCCTCGAGCAGCGCGGTGCGATCGTCCGGCGACATTTCGTTCAAAATTCCGACCACTTGTTCGTGCGCCATTGCCCTCAACAAATTCTGCTGCTCTTCGATTCCGATGTATTCAAAGACGTCGGCCGCCAGGGTTGCGGGCAGGACACGGAAGATGATGACCTGCTCATCTTCGGGAAGATCGAGAATCACCTCGGCGACGTCGGCTGGCGGCCATTCCTTGAACAGGTCGCGCAGGCCGTTGAAATCGCGCGCGTCGATCAAGGTTTTGATTTCGGGTGCTAAAAGTTTGCCGACCATGAGAGAGCCTCCGGCGCGCTGCCGCCCGACTTTTAACATTCCTGCTGGCCAAGAGCAATTGTTCCGCGCTTGGAATTTGGCCGAAACGATTCCAAATTGAACCTCATGCCCGCAGTTGCGACCCGTTCCATGATTCGGCGAGAGATCGGTGACGATCGCGTCTGCCTGTTGACGTTCGATCGGCCTGAATCAGGCGCGAACATTTTCGACGCGGCCACGATGAGCGAGCTGAGCGAACATGTCGATGTTATCGAGGGCGACCAGTCGCTCCGCGGATTGATTATTACGTCAGCGAAAAAGTCGATCTTCATCGCGGGCGCGGATTTGAAGACGCTGCTCAAGCAAGCGCGAACCGGCGAACTGGGCGCGTTCATCGCCGAAGGGCAGCGCGTTTTTAATCGGATCGCGGCGCTGAAAATTCCTAGCGTGGCCGCAATCCATGGCGCCTGCGCCGGCGGCGGCTACGAGGTCACGCTGGCCAGCGACTGGCGCGTCGCATCGGATGATCCGGCGACGCGAATCGGTTTGCCGGAGACAACGCTCGGTTTGATTCCGGCGTGGGGAGGAAGCACGCGGTTGCCTCGTTTGATTGGTGAAGACAACGCCGCGGAAGTAATCTTGAAAGGCAAACTTTATTCAGCGAGCGAGGCGTTAAAGATCGGGCTGGTCGATGAAGTCGTAACGCGAGAAAAGCTGCTCGACGCAGCGCGGCGTTTGATCGGTAAAGGAAAACGTCCACCTGCGAAAATCTCACGGTCGAAAGAAAAGACGCCGGTTCCGTCTGACCCCAAGTCTGCTCGGGCAAGGGCTCTCGACGTTATCACAACCGGCGGCGCTAATGCGATCGACGAATCGCTCAAGCTGGAGCTTGATGCGATTGTCGATCTTGGAAAAACGGAATCGAC
>QHPY01000042.1:0-18774 GCA_003219215.1 Verrucomicrobiota bacterium
TTGTCTTCACTCATCCTACTTTTGTGCGTCGTGGTGTTGCGACAAGCCTCTACCGCTGCGTCGAGTCGGCGTTGCGTGCGCTCGGCGTTTCGAGAGTTACGACGCACGCCAGTCTTGCCGCTCGATCATTTTTCGACCGCCACGGCTTCCAACTCGACGCAGAGGAGTGCGTCGAGTGTCGAGGCGCTTATCTCCTCCGGTTCGCCATGCACAAACAAATTATCGGTTAATTGCACCAGTTTGCGCTGTCGTCAGCGTGGCTGAGCTTTGTTCTCGTTAAATCCATGTTCCGTAACTTAGCGACCCGAGTAATCCATTTGATAATTTCGGCCCGGATCGAGCAGATGCCGGATGAGCCGCGGCGCCGATATTTTCGCAATATGGCCTGGTTTTGTGTTGTGCTTGCGTTGTCCGAAGCCCTATTCGCGTTCCTCATTCTTTGGGGTTGGTTTACGATCGTTTGGGTGGCGCCCGTTCTACCCGCGATCTGGCTGGTTGTCGGTGCTGTCGTGCTTTTTTTGGTGGCGGCTATTACTCTTGCTGTCGCGCGTGTGGCGCGGGAGCGGGGTAAGACCTGAATCGAAACAGTTTTTCGATTGTCGATCGTTTAATCGGGGCGTACGTTTTGGGCCCAAGCCAAACGGAGGATTCCTTATGAGCACTGCGGTCGCAGAAGAGAAAAAGACGAAGCTTAATCAGCTCGAGCAATTGAAAAAGTTCACCAAAGTCGTGGCCGATACCGCCGACTTTGAATCGATCAAGGATTTTAAGCCGGAAGATGCGACGACAAACCCAAGTCTGGTTTACGCCGCCACCCAAAAGCAACAATACACGCGTCTTCTCGACGAAGTGCTGGCTGATCGCAAGAAATCCGGCCTGAGCGGCCACGCCCAGATTGAAGACATCTGCGATCATCTGCTCGTCCAATTTGGCACCGACATTCTCGAGATCGTCCCGGGACGGGTTTCGACTGAGACCGACGCGCGATTATCGTACGATGTCGAAGGTTCGATCAAAAAGGCGCGGCAACTGATCAAGCTTTACCAGGAGCGCAAAATTCCGCGCGAACGCGTGTTGATTAAGATTGCATCGACCTGGGAAGGATTGAATGCGGCCGAGCAACTGCAAAAAGAGGGGATCAGATGCAATTTAACGCTGATGTTTTCGCTGCCGCAGGCGGTGCGGGCGGCCGAAGCGAAGGTGCAACTCATCTCGCCCTTCGTCGGCCGGATTTACGATTGGTATAAGAAAGAGAATAAACGCGACTACACCGGCCCGGAAGATCCGGGCGTGCAATCGGTCCAGGAAATTTATTCCTACTACAAGAAGTTTGGTCACAAGACCGAGGTGATGGGCGCGAGTTTCCGGAACGTTGGACAAATCCGGGAGCTGGCGGGTTGCGACGCGCTTACCATTAGCCCTGAGTTGATGAAAGAGCTTGCCGAATCGCAGGAGCCGCTCGAACGCAAACTTGATCCCGAAAAAGCGAAGGCCGCGAAGATCGATAAGCTGGAGCTAGACGAGAAGAAATTCCGATGGCTGCTTAACGAGAATGCGATGGCCTACGAAAAAACGGGCGAGGGCATCCGCAAATTCGCGGCTGACGTGGTGAAGCTGGAGAAATTCGTCGCGAGTAAAATCAAATAACCGCGGATTACGCGGATTTATACGGATCGGAAAAATCTGGAGGCCAAGAATCCAGGAAAGAGAATCCAATTAGGAAAGCAAGAAAGCAGGAGGTCCGAGCCGGACCGGCAGTATCAAATCAATTTTCTGGTTCCTGGGAGTTCCGATTTCCTGCTTTCCTATTTTCCTGATTCATTTGGGATCTGCGAAATCTGTGGATCAAATCGGATTTAACGTTGTCTTAGTCGAGCCGGAGATTCCTCCGAATACTGGCAACGTCGGCCGGCTTTGCCTGGCGACGCAATCGACATTGCACCTGGTCAAGCCGCTCGGTTTTTCGCTGGAAGATCGCCAACTCAAGCGCGCCGGCCTCGATTACTGGGAAGATGTCGATCTAAGAGTGTGGGATTCATTGCCGGCGCTAATCGAAGCGAAGCAACCGGGCGAGCGCTATTTTTTCGTGACGACAAAGACCAATCGCGCCTACTGGGACGTTCAGTTTCGCCGGGGTGACTTTCTCGTTTTCGGACGGGAAACGAAAGGGCTGCCCGAGAATTTGCTGGCAGCGAACGAGCCCGGGTGCATCACGATTCCGATGGCAGGCACACGCAGTTTAAATCTTGCCACGGCGGTAGGAATCGTCCTATTTGAAGCAGTTAGGCAGCAACGCCTGGGCGAAAACGGTGTTGAATAACCAAGACGCTTACGTGTCTAATAACCCTAGGAGGCAATAGAATAACTTATATGAGAATCCTTTTAGTTTTAACAAGTTGTGTCGGGCTGGCGCTGTTCGCAGGCGCGGCTCAACAGGACGATCAAGATAGTAACAAGGGCAAGAAAAAGGGCGGTAACGCGCAGCCACAACAGCAGCAGCAGCAAGTGGTGGCTCCGCAAACCGGCAAAAAATTTAAAGCCGGCCCAGGCGGAGGCAACGCCCAGAACTTCCAGCAACCGACCACAACGCATTACAAAAATACGCAGAAATGGCACGGGCCGGTGACCGGACAGACTGAGACGAACATGTCGAACCGGACAAACTTAAACAGCTCCAAGTCGAACAAACTGGAGTCCATTCAAAAGGGCGGCACCGAAAAGTGGAAAGGTCCAAATCTGAATGCGAAGCAAGGAAAATTCCAGAAGCAGCACTTCGATTTGCAGACGAACAAGGTGGTCAACAAGTACAAGACGGTGAACTTCAATCAGAACTACAAGATCGCCGGTGCTCACAACTGGAAGGGCGCGAAGTATCAGGTCTTTGTGAATTACCATCCGGAGTGGCATGACACGTGGTGGTGGAACTGGCATCACCCTCACGTCGTGTTCATCTACGGCGGCTGGTACTACTGGGATAATTCTTATTGGTACCCAGCGTGGGGTTATGCTCCTAGCTCAGTCTATTATTATGATGGACCGATCTACGCCTCGAGTCCGGAGGAGGATCCTGCTCAAGTTGTAGCCAATGTGCAGTCGGCGCTGCAGCAGCAGGGTTATTACCAGGGCGACATCGACGGTGTTCTCGGACCACAGACGCGCGCGGCGCTGGCGGAGTATCAATCCGCCCAAGGTATTGAGCCAACGGGCGCGGTGGACGAGCCGACCTTGGAAACGCTCGGAATGGCGTAACGAAACTTTAAATTCTGACAAGCCGCCGCGGAAAATTCCGCGGCGGTTTTTTTTGGAGAACGATTACGATTACGAGATTCTTCGCTCCGTTCAGGATGACGTGTTGCACGATGTCGATCTTGGTGGAGTAATTGTGCGTGCAGCCGCAGTTGATCGCCCGCGATTTATTCCAATCGTTCCGGATGGGTTCGCGCCGGATCGAAGTGTTGCGTGGCATCTCGATCGAAGTCGCGCCCGGCGAAATCATTTTCATCTGCGGTGCGTCAGGCGCTGGAAAGACGACGTTGCTTTACACGCTGGCCGGTTTGGAGCGGCCTGAATCCGGGACCGTGGAATTTGAAGGGCGCAATCTTTACAACGGAAGCTCGGCGTCGCAGGCCCGGTTCCGCAACAAGAAGATGGGATTCGTTTTTCAAGGCTACTTTCTGTTGCCAGAGCTGACTGCGTTGGAAAACGTTTCGCTTCCGGGAATGATCGGGCGGGCTTCAGCAAAAAAAGCGGCCGAAGAGAGTTTGGCTGAGGTCGGATTAGTTGACCGGATGCAGCATTTGCCGGCGGAACTTTCCGGAGGCGAGCAACAACGCGTCGCGATTGCGCGCGCCTTAACGAACGATCCGGATATTATTTTTGCCGACGAGCCGACTGGCAACCTCGATTCCGAAACCGGCGGTGCGATTGTCGATCTTTTATTAAATCTTGCTCGCGAGCGCAAAAAAAGTTTGCTGATTGTCACACACGACACCGGGCTTGCGACCCGGGGCGATCGTGAGCTGCATATTAAAGATGGGCGCATCCAATAACGCCTTCGCATTTTGTTCCTTGAATTGCGCGACGAAACACGGAGATTTTTCCTGCAATTATGAAAACCACTAATGCTGGCGGGACGGTGATCGACGAACCTAAATCACGAGAAGCCGTAAAACCTGCGGTCGATAAACGCACCGGATCGAAGCCGGCAGCGAAGTTTTCTCAGATTTACATCGACGGAAAATTTTATGCCGAGGGCGATGCCAAAGTTTCCGTGTTCGATCACGGCCTGCTTTATGGCGATGGAATTTTTGAGGGGATTCGTTTTTACAACGGCCGGGTCTTCCGATTGGAGGAACATCTTGAGCGGCTTTGGGATTCGGCCCGTTCGATTTGTTTGGAAATACCGATGTCGCAGCGCGCAATGACCGAAGCGCTGCTGGAGACGATCCGGCAAAATGACTTGCGGGAAGGTTACATTCGACTGCTGGTCACACGCGGCGTTGGCAACCTCGGCTTGAACCCGGAGCAATGTAAAAAGCCGAGCGTCATCATTATCACCGCCCAAATAGCGCTTTATCCGGAAGCCGTTTATCGCAACGGGCTGAGCGTGGTTACCTGCGCGACACGTCGCACCAACCCGAGCGCGCTCAATCCCGCGGTCAAGTCGCTCAATTATTTGAACAACGTGATGGCGCGGATCGAAGCCAACCTCGCCAATGCCGACGAAGCGCTCATGTTAAACGACGAGGGCAATGTGGCGGAGTGCACGGCTGACAACGTCTTCATCGTAAAACGCGGCCACATTTTCACACCACCGATCACCGCCGGCGCATTGCGCGGCATTACCCGGGCAGTCGTGTTCGAAATCGCCGCCGAAACCGGGATTAAAGTGACCGAATCCGATATTACGCGTCACGACGTTTTTATTGCGGACGAAGCTTTTCTCACCGGAACGGCAGCGGAAATTATTCCGGTGGTCAAAGCCGACGGCCGTCCCATTGGAACCGGTAAACCGGGCCCGATCACAGCGCGGATGATCGCCCGCTTCCGCGAAATGACGAGAGAGACAGGAACGCCGATTGATTCGTAAGATCGACATCGGCGCGAAAGGTGCTCGACAAACTCGCAGCTTGAATGGTTTAAGCGTGTAACAGGTCTAAGTTGTAGAAATGTTGTGCGACGTTTGTAAATGCAATGACGCGACCGTCTTCCTGACCCAAATCATTGAGGGGAAGATGCAGAAGGTGAATCTCTGCGACGCGTGCTCGAAAGAAAAAGGCGTGCAGGACCCGACCGGGTTCGCGCTGGCCGATTTGCTCCTCGGCATCGGCGCGGCCGAGGAAATCGAAAAGGGAAGCCCAACGCAGAGGTGTCCGGTTTGCGGTTTTACTCAGGCCGATTTCAAAAAAACGGGCCGGCTCGGGTGCAGTACCTGTTACGCGACTTTTACCGAGGCATTGACCGCGTTGTTGAAAGCAATGCACAAAGGAACGGCCCACGTCGGCAAAGTGCCGCTGCGCGCGCATCGGGTGGGAGAGTTGAGCGACCGGATGCGCAATCTGAACGACAGCCTGCAAAAAGCCGTGGCGGAAGAGAATTACGAGACGGCTGCTTCGCTGCGGGATCAAATCAAACAGCTCGAAAGTGAATTAACGAGTTAGCGCCATGAAATTCTCGAATGTTATGTCGAACGCCGGGGAATGGCTCCGGGGAGAGGGACCGCATCATCAAATCGTAATTAGCAGCCGGGTCCGACTCGCGCGCAATCTGCGGAATCGCGCTTTTCCTGGTTGGGCGAAGAAAGCCGAGCGCACTGCGATTCTGGAACTGATCAAACCGCACGTGGAAGAACTTCCCGAGATGCAGGATTCATTTTCAGAATTGCTGCAGGACCTCTCCGCGCTGGAGAAACAGGTCTTGGTCGAGCGGCATCTGATCAGCCGCGAGCACGCGGCCAAAAGTGCCGGCAGCGCAGTCATCATGAATCGCCGCCAGACGCTCAGCATCATGATCAACGAAGAAGATCATTTGCGGATGCAATCGATGCGCTCGGGTTTGCAATTGAAACAGGCGTTCAAACTTCTCGACAAGATTGACACCGCGCTGGAAAACGAGCTCGAGTTCGCTTACGACCAGCGGCTTGGCTACTTAACGGCGTGCCCGACCAATGTCGGCACCGGCATGCGCGCATCGGCGATGTTGCATCTGCCGGGTTTGGTGCTGAGCGAGCTAATCAATCAAGTGGTGCAAGCGGTGAGCAAGATCGGCCTGGCCGTGCGCGGTCTTTATGGCGAAGGCACTGAGGCGATGGGGAATCTTTTCCAAATTTCAAATCAGACGACCCTCGGCGAGAAAGAAGACGAAATCATTTCTCGTCTCACCAAAGTGATCGAGACGATCATCGAAAAGGAACACGACTCGCGGCAGGTCTTGATCCAAAAAAAATCGAACACGCTTTGGGACCAGATCGGCCGCGCTTATGGCGTTTTGACTTACGCGCACGCGATGAGCTCGAAGGAAGCGCTCAACCTGCTGTCGATCATCAAACTCGGCATCGACCTCGGCGCGTTTCCGGAAGACAAGCGGCTGCCGATCGATGAATTGTTCATGGACACGCAGCCGGCGCACCTTCAAAAAACGTCGCAGCAAAAACTCAACGCGGAGGAGCGCGACCATCTTCGCGCGCAAATTATCCGGGCGCGTTTGAAAGTCCTTCCCAAACCTGATATCAGTAAGCTGGCGACGGACTCCGGCAACGGCTCGAATCCGGGGCCATCAGAACAATGAACAATTTCACACCTCGCGCCCAACAGGTGCTGCAACTCGCTCGCAAAGAGGCCGACCGTTTCAATCACAATTACGTCGGCACCGAGCACCTTCTGCTCGGACTGATCAAGCTCGGCCAGGGCGTCGCCGTCAACGTTCTCCAAAAAATGGGGCTCGATCTCGAGACCGTCCGAATGGAAGTCGAGAAGCAGGTTGGCTCCGGTCCGGAAACAAAAATTGTCGGCAACATTCCTTACACACCGCGGGTGAAAAAAGTCTTGGCGCTCGCCGGAAAGGAAGCCAAGGCGCTCAATCACTCTTACGTTGGCACCGAACACATTTTGCTTGGACTGCTCCGGGAAGGCGAAGGCGTGGCCGCGCGCGTTCTTAAGAGTCTCGAGATCGACATCGAGCGGACGCGGAACGAAATTTTAAAAGAGCTCGATCCTAATTTCACGCCATCCGAGACTGAAGAAGCCGAACCAACTTCTAAGAAAGATGTCAAAACTCCGGCGCTGCGCGCGTTCGGTCGCGACTTGACCGAACTGGCCAAGAAAGGCGAGCTCGATCCGGTCATTGGGCGTCACAACGAAATCGAGCGCGTCATTCAAGTGCTATGCCGGCGCACGAAAAATAATCCGGTGCTGATCGGCGAAGCCGGCGTCGGCAAAACCGCGATCGCCGAAGGTCTTGCGCAGGAAATTGCGAGCGGCAATGTCCCCGAGCTGTTGCGCGACAAACGCGTCGTCACGCTCGATCTCGCGTTGATGGTCGCGGGCACAAAATACCGCGGCCAATTCGAAGAGCGGATCAAAGCGGTAATGGATGAGATTCGCCGCTCCAAAACCGTGATTCTTTTCATCGACGAGCTGCACACGATTGTCGGCGCCGGTTCGGCGGAAGGCGCGATGGATGCATCGAACATCATTAAACCCGCGTTGAGCCGCGGCGAGCTGCAGTGCGTCGGTGCGACCACGATGAACGAGTACCGCAAGTACATCGAGAAGGACGCAGCTCTCGAGCGGCGGTTTCAAACGGTGAAAGTTGATGCGCCGACCATTGACGAGGCGATCGAGATTTTGAAAGGACTCCGTCCGAAGTACGAAGCGCACCACAAAGCCAAATTGACGGACGAAGCTCTCGAGACCGCGGTCAAATTTTCAGAGCGCTACATCACCGGCCGTTTTTTGCCGGACAAAGCGATCGACGTCATGGACGAGGCCGGCGCGCGTGCGCGGATCAACTCGATGACGCGTCCGCCCGATGTCAAGGAAATCGAGAAAGACATCGAACGCATCCGACTCGAGAAAGAAGCTGCCATCAAGGCGCAGGATTTCGAAAAGGCGGCGTCGCTGCGCGACAAGGAAAAGCAGACCAAGGAAAAGCTCGATTCGATTTTGCAGAAATGGCGTCAGGAGCGCGAAGAAAAGGAAGTGCTCGTAACCGCTGACGACATGATGCACATCATTTCGAAAGTCACCGGCGTTCCGCTCCAGCGAATGGAGCAGGCTGAAACGGAAAAGCTCCTGAAAATGGAAGAGGAGCTGAAAGGCAAAGTCATTGGTCAGGATGAAGCGGTCAGTGCGATTTCGAAAGCGTTGCGCCGCAGCCGCGCCGATTTGAAAGATCCGCGGCGTCCGATCGGTTCCTTCATTTTCCTCGGGCCGACCGGTGTCGGCAAAACGTTTCTGGCCCAGAAGCTGGCGGAATTCATGTTTGGCGATCGCGACGCGCTGATTCAGATCGACATGTCGGAGTATATGGAAAAGTTCACCGCTTCGCGTTTGATCGGCTCGCCTCCGGGCTACGTCGGTTACGAGGAAGGCGGCCAACTTTCCGAAGCGGTGCGTCGTCGCCCATATTCAGTTGTCCTGTTTGATGAAGTCGAAAAAGCGCATCCCGATGTGATGCATCTGCTCCTCCAGATTCTCGAAGAAGGTAAAATCACCGATTCGTTAGGTCGAAAGATCGATTTCCGGAACACCATTATCATTATGACCTCGAACGTCGGTGCTGAGTTGCTTAAGAAGCAGACGACGCTGGGTTTCGGTGCGCCGCGCGAAGGACATGATTACGATTCGATGCGGGAGAAAATTCTAGATGAGACCAAGCGTGTCTTTAAGCCTGAGTTTCTCAATCGCCTCGACGAAATCATTGTCTTCCACTCGCTCGAGAAATCGCATCTACTCCAGATTGTCGATCTTGAGGTGGAAAAAGTGAAAATTCGCCTCAAAGCGAAAGAAGTGGAGATCATTCTCGACAACCTGGCGCACGAGTTTGTGATCGAAAAAGGCTACGATCCAAATTACGGCGCCCGGCCGATGCGACGCGCGGTCGAGCGCTTCCTGGAAGACCCGCTGGCGGAAGAGATTCTGCGCGGCAACGTCAAGGCCGGCACCAAAGTTCAAGTCAGCGCGAAAGATGGAAAACTCGTTTTTCAATCCGACGCGACGAAAAAGCAACTGGCGGAGCCGATCGCTGACTAGCGTTGCGGGCTGCCGGTCCGTCGTCTAATTGATGTCGTCCCGGAATTGGTTGTTTGGACTAATTCTGATCGTTGCGACGACGCTCGCTTATCAGCCGGCTTGGAACGGAAAACCAATCTGGGACGACGAAATCCATATCACAATCCCGGCACTGCGTTCGGTGCACGGCTTGGCGCGAATCTGGACCGATCCAGCCGCGGCTCCTCAGTATTATCCGCTTCTCCATACTGTTTTCTGGATCGAATACAGACTTTGGGGCGCGTGGCCTCTTCCCTATCATCTCGTCAACATCGCTCTTCACGCGTTGACCGCGCTTCTGATGCTGAGAATTCTCCAACGGCTGGAGCTGCCCGGTGCCTGGGTGGCCGCCGCGATTTTCGCGCTGCATCCGGTGCTCGTTGAGTCCGTCGCCTGGATTTCGGAACTCAAAAACACTCTATCCGGAGCGTTATGCGCAGGCTCGGCGCTGATGTATCTCAAATACGATCAGAGCCGAGAACGCAGCGCATATTTCATCGCCTTCGTGCTCTTCCTTGCCGGCCTGATGACAAAAACAGTCATCGTTACATTGCCGGCGGTGCTGTTGGTTATTTTCTGGTGGAAACGCGGAACATTAGCGTGGACGCGCGATCTTAAGCCGCTTGCTCCCTTTTTCCTCGTGGCACTCGGGGCCGGTCTCGTCACGATTTGGGTGGAACAAAAATTCTGCGCGGAACACGGTGAAACATTCGATTTTTCCTTGATCGACCGGTTGCTGATTGCAGGGCGCCTATTTTGGTTTTATCTGATCGAACTCGTCTGGCCGAAAGATTTGATGATCATTTATCCGGTCTGGAACATCAGTCAGACTGTCTGGTGGCAATATCTTTTTCCCGTTGCCGCCCTGATTTTGTTCCTTGGATTGTGGCTCATTCGGAAGAAGTGGCGCGGCCCATTCGCCGCCGCATTCTGTTTTCTTTTGATGCTCTTTCCGGTCCTCGGCTTTTTCAATCTCTCTTATTTCATGTCGAGTCTCGGTCCGGATCGTCACGCCGCGATATTCCGCGCCGATCATTTTCAATACTTGGCAACGATCGCGGTCATTGCTCCCTTCTCAGCTGGAGCAAGATGGATCGGGGGGCGGCTACAAGCAGGTCTTCGGTCAGCCGCTTACCTTGCTGTCGGGGCGTTGCTTCTATTCTTGGCGAGTATGACCTGGGCGCAGAGCCGCACGTACCGCGACGCGGAAACATGTTTCCACGCGGTCGTGGCGAAGAATCCAAATTCCCCGACGGCGCACAGCAACCTCGGAATCGCGATGGCGGAAAAAGGAGCGTTGAACGACGCGATCGCACACTACGAAACGGCGCTGAAACTAGCTCCAAATTACGAATTCGGTCACTACAATCTTGGGATCGCGCTTTTGCGAAAAGGGGAAGTTGATGGCGCAATCGCGCATTTACGAACTGTCCTCCGCACAAATCCCAATCACTCCAAGGCGTATTACAGTTTGGCAATGGCTCTCGTTCAGAAAGGCGAAACTAATCAGGCAATCGCTTACTATGATCGGGCGCTGAAGCTGGAGCCGGATTTTCCAGACGCCCATTGCAATCTCGCGAATCTGTTGCTCGAAAAAGGGGAAATTGATCCGGCGCTGGCGCATTATCGAACGGCGTTGCAACTTCAACCTGACAATCCAGGCGCGCATTACAACCTTGCCGTTGGTTTGGTGCACAAAGGCGAACCAGACGCCGCGATTGCCGAGCTGCGGATTGCTTTGCAACTTGATCCCGCTTATCCAGACGCCGAACCGTTGCTCCGCGATCTTCTTTCGCGAAAAAAGCAGCCGTAATTTCGCGCATTCAGGCGCGCGGATGTGCTTCGGCGTACGCTTTCTTCAAACGCTCGACCGTCACGTGCGTGTAAATTTGCGTGGTCGAAAGACTGGCATGCCCGAGCAGCGCCTGCACGCTGCGCAGATCTGCGCCGCGATCGAGCATATGCGTCGCGAAACTGTGGCGAAGTTTGTGCGGACTAATCGAGATCGGAATCGATGTGTGCCGCAAATAGCGTTTCAAGATCAGCCAGATCGAGCGCGACGAAATCCGTTTCCGCGATTTACTGATGAAGAGTGCTTCGGAATGGACATTCGCATTGCTACGATATTTCGAAATCGCTTCCAGCGCGGGCGCGCCGATTGGACAAACGCGTTCTTTCCGACCTTTTCCAAAAACGCGCACCGACTCGGTGTAAAGATCGACATCTTCCACGTCGAGCGCCGCCAGTTCGCTCAATCGCAATCCGCTGCTGTAAAAAAGCTCCATTACGGCGACGTCGCGCAGCGGCATCCATTCTGGCGCGGCACGTTGCTTCGCGGTCTTTAAGGGCGCGGCCAGCAATTCTTCGATCTGTTGCCGGGTCAGCACCAGCGGAAGCTTTTTTTCGACCTTGGGGAGTTGCAATTGTCGCAACGGATCAATTCGAAGTTTCTTTCGCTCGGTCAAAAATTTGTAAAAGGCGCGCAACGCTGAGAACTGCAAGCGCACGTAAGAGCGCGCCTGGCCGCGTTTCATGATCGCGAAAAGATAATCGCGAAAATCATCCGGCGTGCATTGCTTCCACGGTGTCCCGTTCTTGGCACGGAAAGCGCCCAGCGCCTGCCGATAAGCTTTTAGCGTTCGCGGCGAAGCGTTTCTTTCAACGGCGAGATGGCGAAGGAAGTCTTCCGCCAGACTGTCTTTCTTTTTCGCAGTGGTTGGGCCTCTTGTCATGTCGACCGAAGTGGAGACATCTCTAGATATTTCTGAGATATCGACAGATTCCTCGACTTCGCTCGGAATGACACCGGTTAAAATTGCGGCTCCGGTTTCTCGATCATGTAGCGGGTCTGAGCGGCGTCGGTCCGGCCGCTTATCTGAGTTCTGAAAATCGGCGCCGGGTTGGTTGAGATCACTTCGTAATCTTTCAGGATAAATTCCGGATAAACCCGATTGCTGGCCGGCTCGTAGACTTTGTCGCCGCTAAAGTTGCCGTAAAGTTTGTATTCGTAATTGTTATCCGAGCCGAATTTCAAGGCCGCGCGATCGGGCGCGAGTTTTTGCTTTTCATTCAACATCACCAGCTGCGCCGTGCTCCAGGGCTGGTTCGGTCGCCGCACGTATCCCCAAAACTTAAAGTCCGGTTTAAAATAACGCCGCCCGATGTAATAATCGCCTGCCGGCTCGGCCGCAATCCGTTGAGCCATGGCGATCTTCGCGTTTTGAATGCCGGTCGACTCAGTTTGGCAGCCTGCAAAAAAAAGAAGCGCGGCCGCGAAAAAAACCGGTTTTGCTCGCAAGATCGACATCTTCCAGGATCGACATCTACTCAGCTCTGCGACCCGCGCAATCGCGTTTCTTTTTGCATCAACGTGCGGCGTTCGTAATTTGAGGTCAGATGCTGGAATTGGAAGTTTACGCTGCTGGTCTTGGCGAGCTGGACAAGATTTTGGAGCTCGATCACCAGCTCTCGGCCATTTCAGGGCTGCGTTACAAAGTCGATCGGAACCACAATCTGGTTTATCTCGAGCTCAACCAACCCACCATCACCTTTCGCGAGATCCGCGGGATCTTTCGCAAGCTCGCGCTCGATCCGCATTTCATCGGCGCAATTCCGGCGGAGCTACGGCCAAAAACAAAAACGCAGCCGCTGGGTGTATAAACACGACAGCAAATGTTCGCCCGATTTTTTAACGCGCTCGGAAGACCGCTTATTCGGTTTGTTCAGTATTTAGGCGAGGTCGTAATGCTCGCCGCGGATACGTTCCAATCGCTTTTCACTCGTCGATTGCGTTGGAAATTATTTCTCAACCAAATTGTCGAGATCGGATTGCTTTCACAGTTAGTGGTCGTAATCACGGGCGGATTCACCGGGGCGGTTTTTACCGCCCAGACCTATTTCCAATTTCACAAGATCGGAATGGGCTCGGCCGTCGGCGCGGTCGTGTCGGTCGCGATCCTCCGTGAATTGGGGCCCGTCTTGACCGCGTTGATGGTGACGGGTCGCGTCGGCGCCGCGATGTCGGCCGAGATCGGCACGATGAAGGTGACCGAGCAAATCGACGCGTTACGTGCGCTTGCTGTTTATCCGACTGATTATCTGGTGGTGCCCCGCGCGCTGGCCATGATGGTCTCGATGCCGTTGCTGGTGGCGGAATGCATTGCGGTCGGCATCGCGGTCGGGTATTTCGTCGCTATTTTTTTGCTCGAAGTGAATGGCACTTACTACATGGCGAACATGGTCCGCTGGACCCGCAACCGCGACATCATTATGGGTTTGTCGAAAGCATTTTGCTTCGGCATTCTGATTGTCTTCATCAGTTGCCACAAAGGATTGACCGCGCGCGAGGGCGCGGTCGGCGTCGGTCGCGCCACCACCGAAGCGGTGGTCAACGCTTCGCTCGCAGTTCTCATCAGCAATTTTTTCCTGACCATGACGCTCAACATCATTTACCCGGCGGGTTATCAATGATCGCGCAAGATCGACGTAACGGCTTGATGATTGCCGTGCAGGGGCTGGTGAAAACAATCGGCGCGCAGGAAATTTTGCGCGGTGTGGATCTCAACGTTCCGCGCGGCGAGACGCTCGCGATTATTGGTCGCAGCGGCGGCGGCAAGAGCGTCCTGCTCAAACATCTCATCGGTTTGATGCGACCCAACGCGGGCGAAATCTGGATTGAAGGCCAGAACATTATCGACATGAGCGAGCGGCATCTCGCGTCCATTCGCCAAAAGGTTGGAATTCTTTTTCAAGGCAGCGCGCTTTTCGATTCGATGACGGTTGCGGAGAACATCGCGTTTCCGTTGCGCGAAGCGGGCGAGCGTGATCCCCAAGTCTTGCGCGAGCGCGTAAGCGAGATGCTGGAAGTGATGGAACTCCAGGGACAAGAAGAAAAAATGCCGGTGAATTTGAGCGGCGGCATGAAAAAGCGCGTCGGTCTCGCGCGCTCAATTATTCGTCAGCCATCGTGCATTCTTTATGACGAACCGACTTCCGGCCTCGATCCCGTCGTTTCCGATTCTATCAATCGATTGATCCGCCGGTTGCAGGAGCGGCTCGGCGTCACCAGTATTGTTGTCACGCACGACATGAAAAATGCCTTTCACGTCGCCGACCGGATCGCCTATTTGCATGAAGGCCGCATTTACTTTCAAGGAACGCCCGAGGAATTACGGCGATCGTCCGATCAACTTCTCCAGGATTTCTTGCTCGGAAGGTCGGACGAACGGAGGTTGTAGGAGGCGCTCGCCGCGGCGAGCGCCTGTTTGTTTACTTCGGCGGTTGACACAACCGCCGCTACAACAATGCTAGGATCGACAATAAGAATTCGAAATGAACCGGCACGAGCGAGGTTTGGAATTTAAGGTCGGCGTTTTTGTTTTCGCCGGGCTGGCGATGCTCGGCGCGCTCGTGGTGCAGTTCGGCCGACTGGGGGAGGGTTTCAAAACTTACTACGCCCTCACCATCCGTTTCAGCGATGCCAGCGGATTGTTGAAAGGCTCTGATGTTTTGCTCGCGGGCGCGCGTATCGGCAAAGTTTCGGGCGGACCGCGTATCGTTCGCGAAGGCAACGGGGTCGCCGTTCCGCTCAAGATTTATGATTACGTGAAAATTCCTGAGGCAAGCAAATTCACCGTTGGGAGTTCCGGTTTGCTTGGCGATCGCTTTGTCAATGTCACCATGCCGCCGGGCGTGCCGAAAACCTTTTTGCAGCCAAACGCCTACCTCAACGGCACGCGCGAGACCGGCATCGACGATCTCACCCGCGAAGGCGGCGCGCTTGTGGGGGACTTGCGGGGCGTTGTCCAAAAGATCGACACGACCGTAACGCGGTTGAACGAAGATGTGCTTTCCAAAACGAGCGCCGAGAACCTCAAGTCGAGCATCGCGCACTTAAACGAAGCGACTGGCGCGTTTGCCGAATCGTCGAAAAAGCTAGGTGGCGTGGTCGATAAAGCGGATTCGGCGGTGGACTCCACCAAAAAGGCGGCCGACGATTTGCAGAAAGTGATGAGCTCCGCCACACAGGGAAAGGGATTGCTCGCTGCGCTGCTCACGAATCAGGAACTTGCAAACGATTTGCGCGCTCTCGTTGCCAACCTGCGCGCGCACGGCGTCCTGTTTTATCGCGACACCGCCGCGAAGATCGGCAGCAATGCTACGCCACCGCCTAAACCGCGCCCACAGGCCGGAGGACGCTGATGACGCCGCTACTGACGATCAATCTGTTGCGCGTTTTGTTCGTAACTTTTTGCGCGGTGATTGGCGCAAACATTTCCTCAGCGCTGATCGGGAATCTTTGGCCTGGTTTGGTGCTCGGATTGGTCCTCGGCTTGGTGGTCGTGTTGATCGACCGCTTACTCAAAGGTGTTTCGCTGCGATTGTTTTCGTCGGCCACATTCGGGCTCTTGCTCGGTTTGATCTTCGCTAACTTGCTGATGGCTTCTCAAGTTTTGCGCTATCAATCCGAAACGATGCAATGGTCGGTCCGACTCATTGTTTACGCGGTCTTTGGTTATCTCGGGATGATGTTGGCAATGCGGAGCAGCCGCGATGAATTCTCGCTCATCATACCCTACGTGCGCTTCGCCCGCGAAACGACTCAGCACGAGCCGCTCGTGGTCGATACCAACGTCATCATTGACGGACGCATCTCCGATCTTTGCGCGACCGGGTTTCTCAGCCGCTCGCTGATCGTGCCACGGTTCGTTTTGGATGAGTTGCAATTGCTTGCGGATTCACGCGAGCCGGCAAAACGCGAGCGCGGCCGGCGCGGTTTGGAAATTTTGAATCAGTTGCAAGGTTCGCGCAAAGTGGAACTGACGGTTCATGACAGCACCAGTGAAGATGTCGATCTTGGAGCGGACGCCCGTTTGGTGCGGATCGCCAAAGTATTGAAGGCGCGTTTGCTCACCAACGATTACGCGCTCTCCCAGGTCGCGCGGCTGCAGCGTGTGGCAGTGCTCAATTTGTCTGATCTCACCCGCGCTCTTCGGCCGACGGTTGTCGCCGGTGACGAGATCGATTTGCATTTGGTCAAGGAAGGTCGCGAGTCACACCAGGCTGTTGGTTACTTGCCGGACGGAACGATGATCGTGGTCAATCACGCCCGCGCGCACGTTGGCAAAACCCGGACCGTCGTCGTAGCTAGCGCGCTGCAAACCACCGCCGGTCGCCTCATCTTCGCCGAGCTCAAAAACGGCGCCGCGCAAGCGTCGGTTTCGCGCGAACCGATTTGAAGCGCTTTCTCAAGTTCGTTTTGCCCTACGGTATTGTCGATCTTGCGAAGAATCGGCGAAAGCTGCGCGACATCGGGCGACGGCTTTCGCCGCGTGAGGTACTCAAGAGCGATCGACTTGTTCTCGATGCCCAACAAAGCGGTCTTTCGCTTTTTGCGCCGGGTCATGTCGGCAAACTGCGCACCGTTGTCGATGTTGGCGCGAATACCGGCCAATGGTCGGGCATGCTGCTCAATTTGGTTAGGCCGGAGAAATTGGTCATCGTCGAGCCGCTACCGGATGCGTTTGAGATTTTGCAGAAAAAATTCGATAGGAATCGAAGGGTTGAGCTGCACAACGTCGCGATTGGCGAACGAGAAAGCGTTGAGACTTTGAAAATCACCCGTGACACAACCGGCGCTTCGCTTCTTCAGCCGCGCGACGAAATGCGCGCGGTGATTGGAAGCAATTGGACGATCACATCCGAAGTGGAAGTTAACATGACCACGCTCGACCGGTTACTTGCCGATCTTGACGAGATTTCGCTGTTGAAAATTGACGTCCAAGGTTACGAAAAACACGTACTAGTCGGCGCGAAGCAAATTTTGTCGAAGACAAAATTCCTGCTCATCGAATTGAACTTCATGCCGCAATACGAAGGTGGCTCCTGGTTCGGCGATATTCACCAAATCCTAACGCGCGATTTTAGTTTCTTCTTGGCCAACGCTTCCCAGCCGCAAGTTCTTAACGGTCGCGCCTCGATGTGCGACGGCCTGTATGTTAATTCCAAACTTGTTCGCGAGTGGGTCAAACCTGATTTTGTTTAAGTATGCAACCGAGTGAAGCGCTAAGTGCAAGTGCTCAAGTGGCCGTGACGCTGGCGGGATTTGCTGGCGTTGTGGTCGCGTTTCGGAGTCGCTCGGTGCACGAATGGTCGAAGATCGACAAGTTCCGGTTGGGGATTCTGCTGACTAATTCGGCGATACCGTTTGTTTTGTCGATCGTCGGGATGCTTCTCTCATCGACAAGTCTCGATCTGGCCACAGTCTGGCGGCTTTGCAGCATTTTCGCGTTCGTCATGATTGTCTCGATGGCCAGCGGTTATCGCGCGAGCTATCGACGGTTCTCTTCAGCAGAATTTAAAACCTCCGGCGGCAGAATCGTTATTTTTTACACCAGCAGCATTATCGGCATCGGTGTGACTCTGCTGCAGCTCTATAATGTCATCACGCTGCATACGTTCTGGCCCTTTTTCGCCGCGATCGCAACACTCCTTGTTCTCGCGATGCTGCAATTTACCTTTCTCGTAACAGCGCGCGACGACGCACAGTCATAACAATCGACGTCGCACATCTGCATCGCTGAGTCTGTCGATGCGAACCCATTTATCGCGCGATTTCTGACCGCGCGCCAAAACGATCGTTCGCGCGGGCACTTTTAATCGCGCGGCGAGGAAACTGATTAGGGCGGCATTTGCTTTTCCTTCCACCGCCGGCGCGCGCAGTCTGATTTTGATCGCGCCGGCATGCTCGCCGACCACCTTGTCGATCTTTGCATTCGGAACGACGTGAACTCTAATTGTCGCCATTGAGGAAACGGTAGCGGCGGTCTATAACCGTCGCATTGATCAAAAAACTCCATTTTGCCAACGATTCGGCTAGACTTTTTGTATGGTAACGGTGCGCGCCTATTGGAGCCCAGTGGAGGCCGGTTTGGCCAAATCGCTACTCGATGATTACGAGATCTCTTGCGCACTGGTGGACGAGGATACGAATCGCTACTCTGGAGCGCCATTTGCAGTTCCAACCCGGTTGCTGGTTCTCAAAGATCAAGCCGATCAGGCGATTCGCATTCTCAACGGTGATTTGGAAGGTGCCGCGAAGCTTCAAGAAGTTGCGGATAATACAGCGTTACCGACAGACGTCGCGTCAGAGCCTGAAGCTCTCAACAATAATCCGTGGGAACTGCTCGTAGTGGCGTTCCTCTTTCTCGTTCCGGGATTATGCGTGTTGCAAACGAAATATCCAGTTGTCATCGCGATTAGCTCACGTATCCGACGTGAAATTGCCGCTGTGACGATCATTCACTTTCTCGGCTGGCTCGGAATCGGATTCGCCGCAGTTTTGGTCGCGACCTATTTCCGCCTCTGGCGCTCTTCGCTGAAAATGGAAGGCTGAACTGACGGAGTACGAAATAAGCTAGACCGGCTCCCATATTTCCGGAAGAAATCGAACTTATGAAACTTCGGTACCTCTATCTCGCGTTCGCCGTCCTCGGGCTGGTCGTCC
>QHPY01000042.1:19014-26475 GCA_003219215.1 Verrucomicrobiota bacterium
GCGCGCTTGGCTCCCCGGGCGAGGACATCGTCGATGTACGATTTGTCGCGCAGGATTTCGTCGCGGCGCTTGCGCATCGGCGCAAAATATTCCCAAAGTTTTTCGAACAGTTCTTTTTTGAAGTCGCCGTAGCCAGTCCCGCCTTTTTTGAATCGCCCGCGCATGTTCGCAATCTCATCTTTCGTAGCGAAGAGCGAATAGAGCTGGAGAATTGTCGACCTTTCCGGATCTTTGGGCGCTTCCACCGGCGTCGAATCCGTCACGATGTTCATCACCCGTTTTCGTGTTTCTTTCTCATCGCCGAAGATGTCGATGTTATTGCCGTAGCTCTTGCTCATCTTTTGGCCGTCGAGTCCGGGAACGACTTGGGTGTCGGGATTAATTCGCGGCTCGGGTAGTTTGAAAACGTTCCCGTATGCTTCGTTTATTTTCGCCGCCAGATCGCGCGTAATCTCGATGTGTTGCTTTTGATCTTTGCCCACCGGCACGGCGTCACTGTCGTAAATCAAAATGTCGGCGGCCATGAGAACCGGATAACTGAACAGTCCGACTGTCGGCGCCAAACCGCGGGCGAGTTTGTCTTTGTAAGAATGCGCGCGCTCCAAAAGCCCCGTCGGCGCGACGGTCGATAAAATCCAGGCCAACTCAGTGACTTGCGGCACGTCCGATTGCCGAAAGAGCGCGGCACGCTCGGGATCGAGACCGCAGGCCAGGAAATCGAGCGCTACCCGTCGCGAATTTTCGCGCAGCGCTTTCGGATCGCGCACGCTCGTGAGCGCATGATAATCGGCGATGAAATAAAATGTCTCGCCCTCCTTCTGGAGCTCGATTGCCGGCCGCATCATCCCGAAATAATTGCCGATGTGGAGCACGCCGCTGGGTTGAATGCCGGATAGGATGCGCATGGGTGTACGTGTAAGTGTCAACTTTTGACGTGAAAGCGACCATGCACTGGCTCGTCATGCAAGATCGAGATCACAAGAAAATGACGAAGCACGAATGTCGAAGCACGAATGAATGTCAAAAATCCGAATGACAGAAAGAAGGTGTTTTGGCGCCCTTTCGTTATTTGCGCATTCGAGCTTCTTTCGTCATTCGTTATTCGGGCTTCGTCATTCATCCCGCGAGTTCCTTCTGGCAAATTTGTATTCCTGCCGGTAGATAAAACAGCGCATGGCCGAGAAAAAATCCGATCCCGTTTCCGTCGTCACTGGTGGCGCGGGTTTTTTGGGTTCGCACTTGGTCGATCGGTTGCTGGTGGAAGGCCATCGCGTCATCGCGATCGACAACCTGATCACGGGCAACACCGCGAACATCGGTCACCTCGCTGGCAACGAGAATTTCCATTTCATCAAGCACAACGTTTCTAATTTCATTTTCCTGCCCGACGAAAAACTCGATTACGTATTCCATTTCGCGTCGCCGGCCAGCCCGATTGATTATCTCGAGCTCCCGATCCCCACTTTGAAAGTTGGCGCGCTCGGCACCCACAACACCCTCGGCCTGGCCAAGGACAAAAAGGCGTCGTTCATTCTTGCATCGACATCGGAATGTTATGGTGATCCGTTGGTGCACCCGCAAAAAGAAGATTACTGGGGCAACGTCAATCCGATTGGGCCGCGCGGCGTTTACGATGAAGCGAAGCGATTCGCCGAGGCGATGACGATGGCCTATTACCGGTATCATAAAGTCGACACCAAGATCGTGCGCATCTTCAACACTTACGGTCCGCGGATGCGATTACGGGACGGGCGGGTTGTGCCGGCGTTTATCGGCCAGGCGCTCGCCGGCAAACCGCTTACGGTTTTCGGCGACGGCTCGCAAACGCGATCGTTTTGTTATGTGTCGGATCTGATCGACGGAATCTTCAAGCTCGCAATGAGCGATTTCCATGAGCCGGTCAACATTGGAAATCCGCGGGAGATGACGATAAAGCAATTCGAAAAAGATTCTCGGGTGGGAACCGAAAGTTCAGTTCGAGGAAGGAATCAAACAGACGATTGAATATTTCCGGAATGCGTTAAAGGGTGCTGGCTCGAATTAACCAAGGCCAGCCGTGAGCGCCCGATGTTTTATTGTTTGCGGTGCCCTCCTTCTGTTGTTCACGAATGGCGCGAATGGCGCGAGATACCAGCGCACCCAAGACGGAAAAGCGCTCGTTTGGAATAATCTGCGTGGAGTCGCCGAGCAAGCGACGTGGTCGGGCCTCCGGGACTTAGATGGATATGCCACCGGAGAAGGGACGCTTACCTGGTATCGACTTGGAAACTTCGTCAACAGCTATACCGGCAAAATGGTCCGCGGAAAGTTCGAAGGGCCGGTTATTAGGGAACAGGGCCAAACACGGTTGCAGGCCACCTTCGTCAATGGAGATAAAGTCGGCGACTGGTCGGAGCCGGGATCAACGCGTACTCTAGCTTCAACACCTCAGAAACAATCCACCGAGACCGCCGAGATGCCGCCGACTGAGGAACCAGTAGTTGAGCGGCCATCACCATCACCATCGCCAACGCCAGTGCCGCCGCCGCTATTTCCAACGCCATCTCCCTCACCAACAGCAACGCCATCGTCATCACCGACGCAATCGCGACGCCTATCCTCATCACCAACCCCAACGCCAGCACCCTCACGATCGCCATCCCCATCATCGCCATCGTCATCGCCAACCGCCATTCCGCACGGCCCCGATTCGAAGGATCGGATGATCGCGGAGTTCAAAGAACAGACGGAATCCGTTCTAGCTCAAGTGAGGGATGCGACTGCAAATTTTCGCGAGATCGATCGGATTGACGCGGTGCTAAATTTACCCGCGCCAGTGTCAGCCAGCGTCGCTTCACTTGCCAATCGAGCACGCGATTTCCGCACAAAGTTAGGATACGAAATAGCGTTTCACGAATCCAAGATCGAAACTGAAACAGTGGACGCGCTTACGGTTGTCGATCAAGTCGCGCGCTCCATCGCCGAAGAGAATGCGCCGGCAGCACGTATGACGCTATTGAATTTTTTGAAGCGCTACCCTGAGCCGCCTGGTGATAATCAGAAACCATTGTGGCGTTATCTCACTTCGGCGTTGTCGTTGTGCAATCGATTGAAAAACGAGGCCGAGACCCACCTGGAGCGAGCCCAATCCCTCGGCTCGGCCGGGAAAAAAAGCGAAGCACTCCGCGAATATCGGGAAATTTATCGGATCTACCCAAATCCGGTTACGGCGAAAGAGATCCGGCAACTCGAAGGCCAACCGCGTTAGCGTCGAGCCCTGAATCGAAATTAAGTTAAGACGATCTAATGATCTTCGACAATTGTTGAAAGGAGCGAGAATGTGATTTCCGATGTATGAACGTCGAAACCACCCGTTGCTAAGCCGCGCGAAATTCGCTCGGCGCGTCGCTCGTCATCTACTCCTCGCGCTTTTCGTAATCGGCATCGCTTTGGGAATCGGCGTTCTCGGATACCATTGCATTGGCGATTTGAGCTGGATCGATTCGCTTCTGAATGCTTCCATGATTTTAGGCGGGATGGGACCAGTCGATCAGCTCCAATCGAACGCGGCGAAGCTTTTCGCTTCGTTTTATGCCTTGTTTTCGGGGCTCGCTTTCATCGGTATCGCATCGCTCATGGTCGCCCCATTTGCGCACCGGCTTTTGCACCGCTTTCACGTCGACGAGAGGTGAAAATGCCACAACTCTTGACCTATTAAGAAGTTAGATTGTAGACGTGCAAAATTTCGCTGGCGCTAATACCATTTCGATTGTGAATTGTGGCATGATGAAGGGCGCGTTGTTTGCAATTCTGGCATGGCTTGCTTTTTCCTTTCCGTTGGCGGCGCAGGAACCTTTCGACTCGGCCGCTACATTCATGTTCTATCGGCCCGAGATTTTGACGAGCGTCGACAGTGCAGCCTTGGTTCGCGAACTGCCGATGACGGAATTCTTAGATGGGCGATTACCGGGCTCCAGTGCGCTCGGCCGAATGGGTACGGCGCCAATCGCGAATTTTCCGATGGCGTTGGTGAGCGCTGAGCCACGGAAAAAGGGAACCTCCGTTTCGGGGCCAGTAAAAGACCCGAAAGATGGAAAAGATTATTCGTCGGCTGAATCGCTGGCCGCGGAAAAAGCATCGCTGGATTGGACCGGCGGGGAGATCGGCGTTTTCTACGGACACTCCAGCGGGAAATTCGGCGGCGACGAATTCAGTAGTTACATTGTCGGCGGCGTTGGCAACGAGCATTTGCAAATCAACGTTGGCGCTTCGTATCAGGAATTTAACGGCCATTTCTCGCGCTCCCGTCCTTGATTTCCAACCACAGCCTGCTGGGGAGAACTCTTCAGCGTTCAGTTCAAGCTGCGTCGCGATCGACGACTGCAATCGAAATCAAAAACGAAATCAAATGTCCGGTCTGCGGAGCAGCCGCAGTGCAAGAGAAATGCAAAGTGGTTTGTCGCAGCGATAAGTGCCAGCGCCGGATAATTTTCAATTGTTCCGAGTTTTGATCAGGAGCGCGCTGCAGAATCAGGAATTGTATTCGGTTGCATCCGTTACCCCCAAATCAAGACGACGCGCTAAAGCGCAAAATGCCAAATCCGAGGACGTCCCATGAAAGCCCAAGCTCCAAGGCTCAAGACTTGTTCGCGTGCTTCAACGCGCTGGTTGCGTCATTGGAGTTTGGAATTTCTTTGGTATTTGGATTTTGGACCTTCTAGCCCATGACGAAGGCGACCCGCATCATCAGTCTGAATCTGGGCTCGCAGACGATTGGGCTGGCTGAGTTTCAGGCGCAACCGCAGGGCGGACTCGTTTTGCAAAACTACCGTTTGCGCGAAGTGCTGATCGACCCCGCGAGCGAGGACATTCGGCACCCACAAATTTCCGCGGCGTTGCGCGAAATGATGGCCGAGCTGCAAATTCGCCACGAAGCGGTCAATTACGCGGTCTCAGCGCAATCAGTCTTCGCGCGTTTCGTGAAATTGCCCGCGGTCGAAGAGGAAAAGGTCGAGCGGATCATTGCTTTTGAAGCGCAGCAAAATGTGCCTTTCCCGATCGACGAAGTGGTCTGGGACTATCAGCTGATTGCCGGTGGCGGTGACGAGCAAGTCCAGGTCGTGTTGGTCGCGATCAAGACTGACCTTCTCGACGAGATCAACGGCGCGGTCGAAGAAACAGGACTGCGAACGGCAATTGTCGATGTTGCAACGATGGCGCTCTACAATGCGTTTCGCTACAATTATGCGGACCTGAGCGGCTGCTCCTTGCTCGTCGATATCGGCGCGCGCACGACCAATTTACTTTTCATCGAGCCGCAAAGAATTTTTTCGCGCAGCATTGCGGTCGGCGGAAGTTCGATCACGGCAGCGATTGCGAAGGAGTTCAATGAGTCGTTTGCGGCGGCGGAATTTCGCAAGAAACGAGACGGCTTTGTCGGCCTTGGCGGCGCATATGCGGAGCCGACGGATCCGGAACTTGCGCGTGTTTCCAAACTTATTCGCAGCACAATGACGCGTCTTCACGCGGAGGTGATGCGCTCAATCAGTCATTATCGCGCGCAGCAACAGGGAAACACACCGGAGCGCGTTTTTCTCTGCGGCGAAACCGCGAGCGCGCCCTATATGCGCGAATTTTTCCACGAGAAGCTGCAAATTCCGATCGAATTCTTTAATCCTCTCCGCAATGTTGCGGTCGCGCATTCGGCGCCGGTCAAGGAATTGACGCTTTCGGCGCACTTGCTCGGTGAACTGGTGGGATTGGCGCTTCGCTCGGTGAGCGCGTGCCCGATGGAGCTCAATCTCCGCTCGGCCATTGTCCTGCGCCGACAGGCACTCGAAAGACGCCGGCCGTTTTTTATGATGGCGGCGGCCGCCGTTGTTCTTGCGCTGCTGGGCTGGGGATTCTACTACACACGCGCCGCGCAAGTGGCTCGGTTCGGTGTGGAAAAGATTGGAAAAATCAATGCGCCGATGCACGCAGCGGAGGCAAAGATCGAGAAGTTGCGCAAACAGGCCGCCTCGCTCGATGTCGTTGGTGGCCCGCTGGCCGCAGCGATCAACGACCGATTTTTTTGGCTGGAAATTCTCGAAGACCTGAACGCGCGCTTGCCCAAGGAAGACATGTGGATCACCGAGCTTGTGCCAATGGCGGGCGGAAAGCCGGTGGGCGTGGACGAGAAACGCGCCGCCGAAATCGCGCCGCCAGCTGTCGTTGCAAAATCGACAACGAAGGGGCAAGCGGGAAGCGCAGCGATCGACGGTCTTCTTCTGCGCGGACTCTATTTGTTCAACCCGAAACAGCAGGAAGTCGTGGTCGATTATTTTCGGAACCTCGTCCGCTCACCGTTTTTCAACATCGATCCAAAGAACCAGGCGCGCGTGATCAAATCAACGATCCCGAACGACACGGAGTGGGCGTTTCCCTACGAATTGCGGCTGGACCTTAAGAAACCGGTGAAGCTGCCATGAGCTGGTACCGCGACAATCGCTGGCTTGGAAATTTTGTGATTGCGTTCGCCGGTAGCGCGCTTCTCGCGCTTTGGTTTCTTTTTCATGTCAGAAGCGGCTTTGCCGAAGCGTTTGCGCAATTCAACGACGCGGCCGCGGAGCGTAACCGTCTCGAACATCTCAATCCATTTCCGAACGAGGAGAATTTTCGGAAAACGCAGACGGCTCTCGACAATTACGGCGCGGCGCTGAATAAGCTAAAAGCGGAGTTGAAAGCGCAGACGGTGCCGGTCTCGCCGCTTGCGCCGAATGAATTTCAATCGCGCTTGCGTCGGGCAATTGTCAGCACAACCGAAAAAGCGCGCGCGAACCGGGTGAAACTTCCGGCAAATTTTCATCTCGGCTTCGACGAATTCAGAACCACGTTGCCAACGACTGCGGCCGCGCCATTGCTCGGGCAGGAACTGGCGCAAGTTGAATTGCTCTTCGGCATTTTGATCGACGCACGCGTAGATGCAATCGCGGCCGTGAAGCGAACGGCGCCTCCAGCCGGGGCAACGGCGGCGCCAACGCCGCCGAAAAAGCCTTCCGGCCTGGCAAATGCCCCACCCGCGGTGGTCGAGCGCACGATTGTCGATCTTACCTTCACGGCTTCGCCATCGGCGATGCGCAAAGTCTTGAACCAAATCGCGAGCTCAGACAGGCAGTTTTTCATTGTCCGCACGTTGTATGTTCGCAACGAGCAGCAGAAGGGGCCGTCCCGGGAGCAAAGCAACGCCGCACCGGCGGCGGCGACCCCGACAGCGCCAACCAGCGGATTAAAATTTATCGTCGGCAACGAACACGTCGAAGCCACCGCCACGATCGAGATGGTGCGTTTCGCGTTCTAAATATGGACTGGGTGCGCGCTCACTACGAAAGGGTCTTACTGATCTCAGCGGCCGTCCTGCTTTTTCTTAGCTCCATTTTGATCTGGCGCAACGCTGCACGCTTCAGCTCGCAACTTGCCGTGATGCCGCGGGCGCCGTCATTA
>QHPY01000043.1:0-27840 GCA_003219215.1 Verrucomicrobiota bacterium
CAGGAAAGATTGCGAGGCCGGGCGCACGTGCAACTTTTCTTGGGTTAATTCCGGGACCCGTTCGTCTCACCCGCCGCCGCTTGTTCGACGATGATATCCGCCACCCGCGGATCCGTGCCGATCGAGCTGGCATAAAAGAGCGAGCGATTGTCGATCTTGTACGGCCCGCGCCGAAACACGTCCTCGCATTTGGCTTCCGCGGAAGATCTACCATCAATGATTCCGAGCATAACTGGAATGTCCTCGTAGCTGTGCAGACCGTCCGAGATAAAAAATGGAACAACCACGACGTTTGGCGTGTTCGTTAACACTCGCCAATCGGAAACGAGGGGGAACTCCTCCATGTAAACATTGAGGACGTTCGCATAACGACCGAGACGGCGAATTCTTTCCGCCTCGCGTTTTGCGGCTACCGCGCTGTTCTCGTTCAGGTCGGTGCCGTGAGCGACAATCAACAAGCTCGTTTGGTTTTCCGGGACATCTGGCGCAATTTCTCGCGCGCGCTGAACAAGCAACTCCGTCATTAGCGGATGGTTGCCGACCGGCTCGCCATAATGCCAGGTCTGTCCATTCGCGCGTTTTGTAATTCGCCCGTTCAACTCCAGTTCACGCGGAATGACGATCTGCGTAAAATAACCCTCGCTGATAAAATTCGGGACGACGCAGACGTTTTTGATCGTGTCCGGATCAAACAAAAAGATCGCGTCGCGCAGGCTCGGCTCTTCTTTCCAAAACGCACATTGCACATCACCAAAAATATTTCGACGCCGGATTTCGGCTGCGTGCGCCAGCGTCGGCGCGCTCGAATCCGGATTCACCGTCGAGCCATGACCGACGATGAGTAGCGCGCTATCGGACGCCGAAATCACATTGAACGTTCAACGTTGAAAGTTTACTTTTCAAATCGATGCGCTTTCGGACTTACAAAAATACCGATCTGGCCGTGAGCGAGGTCGGCTTCGGTCTCTGGACCGTTTCCACCGGTTGGTGGGGAAATTTTACCGAAGGCGAAGCGATTGCGCTGATGCACAGGGCGTTCGATCTCGGAATTACTCTGTTCGATGCGGCCGATACTTATGGAAACGGACTAAGCGAGGAGCTGATCGCCAAGGCGTTCCCAAAACAGCGAGACCAAATTACAGTCGCGACCAAGGTCGGCTACGATTTCGTCCACCACGGCCAGGCCCGCGGTCGTGGTCAACGCGAGATCCCGCAAGATTTTTCACCGGAAGCCATCGAGCGCGCGACCGACGCGGCGTTGAAACGGTTGAAGACCGATCATGTCGATCTTCTCCAACTGCACAACATTCGGATGGAACAGGTTTACGACGACGCGCTCTGGAAAACGCTCGAGAAACTAAAATCGTCCGGGAAAATTCGTTACTACGGCATCGCGCTCGGCCCGGCGATCGGCTGGCTTTATGAAGGAATGAATTGCATTCGCGAGCGCGACATCACGAGCGTCCAGCACATCTACAACATGCTCGAGCAACATCCCGGTCACGCGCTGCACGACGCTGCCACTGAAGCCGGTGAGGACACAATGTTTCTAATTCGCGTGACGCATTCGTCCGGAATGCTCGAAGGCAAATACACCGTCGACACGGTTTTTTCGCCAACCGATCATCGCAGTCATCGCCCGCGCAGCTGGCTGCTCAACGGAATCAAGAAGATCGACAAACTTCGTTTTCTCGAGAACTCGCAACGCAGTCTTGGACAGGCGGCATTGCTTTGGTTGCTGGCCGACGAGCGCGTGGCTTCGACGCTGCCGAATATTTACAACCCAGAACAGCTGATCGAATTCGCCAAAGCGCCCGACTGCCCGCCGCTGGCTTCGGACGATCTCGCCAAGATCGACAATCTTTATTCCGAAAACTTCGGCGTTGAAGAAGAACCGCCGAAGTTCAAGGGCACGATGGAGCTGTCGAAAGAAACGGCCGCAGCTTAATCGGACGCATCTTCTTCGACCGGCTGAGCGCGGCGAATTGGTTGGGTTGCTTCGCGTCGGCCGCGGTTGCTCGTGCCTTTGTAAATTTCCTGGAAGATGTCCGCGATCATCGGAGCCGCGGTCGAGCCGCCATGAACTTTGCTGCCGACGTCGCCTTCATAAATGGCAGCAAACGCGTACTTCGGTTCCTCCGCCGGCAAAAACCCAGCAAACCATGCAGCGGTGCGTTCTTTGTTTTTCGGGCCCCACTGGGCGGTCCCGGTTTTCCCCGCAACTTCAACTCCTTCCAACTGCGCTTCGTGTCCGGTGCCGTTTGGTCCGTTGACGACTTCGATCATCCCCGCGCGAACTTCCTCCATTGTTTTGGCGGAAACATCGAGCGCGCGTTTTTCGCGCAGTTGGTAGGCAGTGACAATCTCATGATCGAGCGATTGCACCTGGCGCACGAGCCGCGTTTGATAAAACCTGCCGCCGTTGGCAACAATCGCCATGGCTTGCGCCATTTGCAGCGGCGTCACCTGTGTGTCGCCCTGGCCGATTGACAAGTTCGCGATGTCGCCGTTGAGCAATTTGCGGCCGTGAGTCGCTTTCATGTACTCATCGTTCGGGATGCGTCCTTCCGCTTCTCCGCGCAACGGAATTCCGCACTTCGCGCCGAAACCAAGTTTGAGAGCCCATTCGATGATCGGCTCTGCGCCGGTCTTGATGCCGACCTGATAAAACCATGTGTCGCACGATTCGGTCAGCGCTTGGATAAAATTGAGCGCACCGCGATCGCCCTTTTTCCAATTGTGAAAAGTGACATTGCCAATCTGAATTCCGGGGACGCATTGATAGAGATCGTCCGGGTGAACCGCGCCCGTCTCGAGCGCGGCGATACCAACGGCAACTTTGAAGGTTGAACCCGGGGGATAGGCCGAACGAAACGCGCGCGGCAGAAGCGGAAGGTCGGGATCATCCTGTAATTGCTTGAACTTTGCAGCGGAGATGGACGGAACGAAAAGATTCGGATCGTAGGTCGGCCACGAAGCCATCGCCAGAATGTCGCCCTCGGTTGGATCGACAATCACGATGGCACCGCGTTTTGCTTTGGACTCCAACGCTTTTTCTGCGAGTTGCTGAAGCCGCAAATCCAATGTGGTGACGATATTATTTCCGGGCACCGCCGATTTGATCACCTTCTCGGAAGTCTTGCGGCCGTCTTTGTCGAACGTGAGTTTATATTCGCCGTGCTTGCCGGCGAGCAGTTCGTTGAACGTTTGCTCGAGCCCGTCGCGACCTTCTGTTTCCGGCCAAAGCGTTTCGTGGTTGTCGATGATGCCGTCCAGATTGCGGCCCGTCTTTCCGGTATAACCGATGATCTGTCCCGCGATTTTGCCGTTTGGATAAGTCCGCACGTAAATCGGCCGCACTACCAGAAAATCTTTCGATCGATCCTTTATCCCTTCGTATTCCGATTTGCTCAGGTTCTGCGCGATCTCCAACGGCAGAATTCCGCGGTTGTGGTAATGCCGAAGGATCGCATCGTCTGAAATTTTGATCGAGCGACCGGTTAACTTTGCCGCTTTGTCGATTTTTTCCCGGGCAAAGCCGACTGCCTTTGCATCGGTAAAATCGAGTGGCGTTGGAAAACTGATCGCCAGATTGTAGCTGACCTTGTTTTGGGCGAGCGGCAGCCCGGTTCGATCCGTGATTTGCCCGCGCGGCGCCGGGATATCGAGAATGTATGTGCGCGCCAGCTTTTGCGTCTCAAACGTCGGGACAATTGTTTCCTCGTCTGTGATCGGAGTCGCACTCGGTGTCGAGGCAAGTTGCGGAGTTTGTGCCGTCGCAATTGGCCCGACAAGCGTGAGACAGCAAAACGCAAAAACTCTCGGCCATCTGATTACCCTCACCTCAATCTTCTCCCAGCGGAAGAGCAGGCCCCTTCTCCTTTTGGGAGAAGGTAGGGATGAGGGCTTCGATCCAGTAACGGTCGACAAACTGATCCACGGATTACGCAAATTTTCGCCGATGAAGTTGAAAATCATTGGAAAAAATGTGCGTTAATCTGCGAAATCTGCGGACAATTCAATGGCTTTGCAAAAAGCGATGCACTTCTTCGGCCAGTTTTGGTCCGATCCCTTCGGTCGCCGCAATTTGGTCAACGCTCGCTTTGCGCAAGCGATTGACCGAACCGAATTTTCGCAGGAGCAAATTCTTTCGGTTCTGACTCACACCCGGGCAATCGTCGAGAATACTCTCGTCGATTCGTTTCTTGAGCAAAAGCTGATGATACGCGTTGGCGAAGCGATGCGCTTCGTCACGGATTCGCTGAAGTAGATGCAACGCCCCAGAGTCCTCCGGCAGTTGAAGCGGCATCGCGCGACCCGGCCCGTAAATCTCCTCGTGCTCTTTCGCCAAACCGATGATTGGCAAATCGTGCAGTCCCAGTCGCTGCAATTCCCGACACGCGGACGAGAGCTGCCCTTTGCCGCCATCGACAATGATTAAGTCAGGCAGACGCACAGTTACAGACGACGCACGATTATTTTTCTCCGTCGCGTCGTTATCGGCTGCGTGTTGCAATGCGTCGACTGGATTTTCCTGCGAGAACTCCGCCACTTCCGGATTTTTTTTGCGCGCTTCGAGTAGCACGCGTGAATATCGCCGCCGAACCACTTCGGCCATGCTGGCGAAATCGTCCTGGCCTTCGACGGTGCGCACTCGATATCGGCGGTAGCAATCCTTGTCCGGTACGCCGTCGCGGAAGCACACCATCGAAGCGACCACGTGCGTCGTGGAAATGTTCGAGATGTCAAAACACTCCATCACCCGCGGCAAGCGCGGAAGCTGCAACGCGTCGCTCAAGGCCTGCACATCGGCCAACGGATCGATCGCGCTGGGGAGCATTCCGCGCGTGAAGCGCCGCGCCCGCCTGGTGGTTTGGCGCACATCGTCAATCATGTTGCGCAGTTCGGCAGCCTTCTCGAATTCCATTTTGTCGGCTGCTTTGCGCATTTGTTCGTCCAATGCGTTGATCATCTCGCGCGAACCCCCCTCCAGGAATTCGCAGGCGTGCGCGGCGCGTTCCCGATATTGCTCGGCCGTAATTTCGCTCAAGCGAACCGGCACCTGATAAGTCGAAGATTTCAATTCGCGTTCGGTCGGTGCGCCGCGGCCAAACGTGAGCACGCCAAACTTTTTCCGCATCAAATTCAGCGTTTGCCGCAGTGCGCCGGCGTCCGCGTACGGACCGAAGTAGCGTGCCGTGTCGTTTTTCTTGAAACGCGTCAGTCGAAAGCGCGGCCATTCTTCCGACATGTCGATCTTCACCAGCAAGAATCGTTTATCGTCGCGAAACGAAATATTGTAGCGCGGACGGTATTCCTTGATCAGCTTGCCTTCGAGCAACACCGACTCGGCTTCGCTGCGGACGACGTGCGTTTCGAAATCCCATGTCGCCTCGAGCATCGCGCGTGTTTTCAAATCAGCCTGCGCCAGCTTCGATGGCAAAAAATAAGAGCTGACGCGCTTCCGGAGATCCCGCGCTTTGCCGACATAAATCACGCGGTTGAAACGGTCGCGCATCAAGTACACACCCGGCTTGTGCGGCACTTCGTGCACCTTCTTTTGGAGGTCAGGTTTTTCTTTGGCTGCCATCAATCGAGCGTCAATGTACCCGGCTCATGCAGGATCGACAATTGGTTGGAGGGCGTCCGCGCTGTCGACGCCTTAATATTTGGGACACGACGGCGTGTCCCTCCATTTGCTTTACGCGACCCGACGCCGCGGCAATGCGGACTGCACCATCATTAGTTCGCTCACGTTTTCCGGCGTGAGCAAGCCGACCAATCGTTTCATGCTGTCGAGCACGGGCACGGCCGGACAATTGCATTCCTGCATAATCCGAAACGCTTCTTCGAATCGCGTGCCTGTGGTCACGGTCGGGATATCGCGGCGCATGACGTCGCCCACGCGAATTGTCGGATCGTTTTTGCGTAACGCCGCGATCAAATCGTGGCGCGTTAGGATGCCCGCGACGTTTCCAGCTTCGCCGAGCACAGGAAAATCGTGCTGCGACGTCGCCAGCAATGCATCGACTGCTTCCTCTAACGTCGCGCTTTCCGGAAGCGAACGAAACTCGCGCACCATCGCGCTCGAGACCGGAAACCGCCGCGACACATCCCGCATTTGCGCCAATGCCGCTTCCTGTGACGCGCCGATGTAAACGAAGAGCGCGATGAACAGGAGAAATGGATTCGAAAACAGACCCAGGAATCCGAAAACAAACGCGCAACCCTGGCCGATGCTGGCCGCGATTTGTGTCGCCCGAGCATAACTCAAGCGCGTCGCGAGCAGCGCCCGCAAAACGCGGCCGCCGTCCATCGGGAAAGCCGGAAGCAAATTAAAGAGAAGGAGGACAACATTTATCGTCAGTAAGACATCATTCAGACTGGTCGCTGCGGTTGGCGGATAAACGAATGAGCCGCCGGTAAGAAAAAGACAGAAGGCAATGATCAGGTTCACTGCCGGACCCGCGGCCGCAATGATTAACTCCTGCACCGGCTCTTCCGGCATTCGCTCCAGACGCGCCACTCCGCCGATCGGCAGCAAAGTAATATCGGGCGTGTTAATCCCAAAAGCTTTGGCGGCAAAAGCATGACCAAATTCATGCAACACGACGCACCCAAAAAGGAGCAGGATCACCAAAACACCTGCGACCGCCGCCGCGGACCCGCCTTGCGCGTAATAACCGAAGGCCAGCCAGCCGATCAGCAAGAGAAAGGTGATATGAATGCGTAATTGGATGCCGGCAATGCGAATAATGGGAAGTGACCAGCTCATGATTGAATCTCGTTCGTCTTGAATCGCACGCCAGCAGTGTTGAAGACGCCCCAAAACAATTCAGACTGAAACGAGATGGAGACCTTCGATGTTGCAATTGTCGGCGGCGGGCCGGCCGGTTCGACCTGCGCGGCCTTCTGCGCGGCGGCAGGACTGCGGACACTAGTTCTGGAGCGTGAAAAATTTCCGCGCGAAAAAGTTTGTGGCGATTGCATCAATCCCGCGTGCTGGCCGGTCCTGGAGAGACTCGAGCTCGCAGAACAAATTCGAAATCGGCCGCATGGTGTGCTCGACGCCGTGGAATTCATCGCCATGGGCGGCCAGAAATTGCGCGCCGATCTTCCGCGACGCGACAACGGCATGATCAGTGTCAAGCGCAGCCTTTTCGACCACCTTCTTCTTGAGCGCGCGCGCACGGTCGGCGCTGAGATTCGCGAGGAAGCAACGGTGATTGCCCTCGATCGAACCGCTGCGAAAAATTGGAAGATCGACATCGTGCGGGAAGCTTTCGCCGCGCGCATCATCGTCGGCGCAGATGGCCGCAATTCGACCGTCGCGCGACTGCGCAATCTGCTGCCGCGTCCCGAGCGCGAGCGCGTCGCGCTGCAAGCGCACATTCCGCTCCCGCGCGATTTTGGAGATCGAATCGTGCTGCAATTTCTGCCGGAAGGTTATTCCGGCCAGGCGCCGGTAAATGATTCAGAACTGAATCTCTGCCTGGTTGGAACACCGCCAACGATTTCGTCGCTCCGAAATTGGGCAGAGCGCGAATTCAAGCTCGCCGCTGAGCAAGCCTGGCGCACGATCACTCCGCTGACGCGCGCGCCTGTTCCAGCCGCCCACGAGAATTTGTTCTTCATCGGCGATGCGGCGCGCGTCGTCGAGCCGTTTACCGGCGAAGGAATTTATTACGCGTTGCGATCAGGCGAGTTGGCCGCCAATGCGATCGTAAGAATCATTCGCGGAGAAGATCGCCGACCTGCAATACGCGAATTCACTCATGCTCATCGCGCGATGTATCGCGGGCGATTGTGGATCAATCAAATCGCGCGCGCGGCCGTCTTATCGCCGCGGTTCGCGTCGCAGCTCCTACGAGTTAGGCCATTTAGCGCGCCGATCTTGGGATCGCTCACGAAGAAAATCACGAAACCGGTCTAGCTGCCAGTCCGAGCCGGACTGGCACTGTCACTGGCAGCAGTCTGCCGATGAGGACATCGGCAGCTACAACATTTGTCGCGCCGCCTTGACCGTGTTCGACATCAACATCGCAATCGTCATCGGCCCGACGCCGCCCGGGACTGGGGTGATCGCGCTCGCCTTCGGCGCAACTTCATCGAATGCGACGTCACCGACCAGCCGATAACCGCGTTCGTTGCTTTTGTCGTCAACGCGGTTGATTCCGACATCAATCACAACCGCGTCTTCGCGAACGTGTTCGGCCTTCACGAAGTGCGCGCGACCGATAGCCGCAATCAGAATGTCAGCAGAGCGCGTGATCTCTTTGAGATTCTTGCTCCGCGAATGTGCCACGGTCACGGTGGCGTCGCCGCCTTTTGCTTTTTGCATCAGCAACAAGGCGACCGGTTTTCCAACGATCATGCTCCGTCCAAGAACGACGACGTGCGCGCCGGCGATGTCGATCTCGCTTTCGATGAGGAGTCGTTGAACCCCTAGCGGCGTGCATGGGACAAAGCCGGTTGGGTCGCCCATCGCGAGCTTGGCCACATTGAGCGGATGAAAACCATCGACGTCTTTGCGCGGATCGAGCGCGCGCACGATTGCAGCTTCATTGATCTGTTTCGGCGGTGGCGATTGAACCAGAATACCGTGGACCTTGGAATCGCGATTCAATTCATCGACGCGCCAGAGCAATTCGCTTTGGATCGTTGAAGCCGGCAGCTCGAGCTTGACCGAATGTAAACCGAGCTCGCGACTCATTTTGTCTTTTGAGCGCACATAAGTGCGCGACGCAGGATTATCGCCGACGAGAACAACGGCAAGCCCTGGCGTGACGCCTTTGGATTTCAGCTCTGCCATTTGCGCCCGGAGATCGACATAAACTTTTTCGGCGATCGCTCGGCCGTCGATCAGATTTCTCATTTGCACGAACCTAATTGAGTCAGCGCCGCTCAACCAGCGACATCATCGCCTTCTGGAGACGCAACCGCTCGTTTTCGAATTCTTCACGCGTAGATGTCGATCTTACGTCGTGCGGTTGTCCAATAATGACGCGTACTTTCGAAAACGGTCGTGGAATGATAAACCGGTCCCAACTTCTCACCCGCCAGCAGCTCGAGTATTCCATGTTAATAGGTACGACTGGCGCACCCGTTTTCTGCGCCAGAAAGATAATGCCCGGTCCGAGTTCATAAGCCGGACCGCGCGGGCCATCTGGCGTCAACAGAACGTCATAGCCGGAGCGAAGAATATTGCTCAACTCCAGTAACGCGGCAGCACCCATCCGCGAGCTTGATCCCCGCACTACGTCAAATCCAAAACGTTCAGTCAGATCCGCGACAAGATCTCCGTCGCGACTCGCGCTAATTAAACCCGCGCCGGGCCGTTGCGGAAAAAATCTTTTCAGGACGAAGGAAATCAGCAGAAGCCGGTTATGCCAGAGCGCTGCGATGTAATTTCCTTTCACCGGCTTTTCAACAACGCCCATGCGGTCGTCGATTTCGTAGCGGAGCGTCCGGGCCCAAATTTGGAGCAAGCGAAATCCGAACGCGATCAACCATCGCGCGCGCCAGCCTTCGATCTTCAAGGTTTCTTGCGCGGGCCGCGACGCGAAGTTTGATCGGCCCAGCGATAAGCGCGGGAACTCGGCAAGCCGATTTGGTCGAGAATCCGCCACACTACCGTGTCCACAACATCGACAACTGAAACTGGGCGGCTGTAAAAAGATGGAATTGCTGGCAGCACGATCGCGCCCGCTTCCAGGAGCGTGACGATGTTGCGCGCGTGAATCAGATTCCAGGGCGTTTCCCGCGGAACAAGGATCAACTTGCGGCGCTCCTTCAAGAAAACATCGGCCGCGCGCAGAAGCGCGGTATCGCTCGATCCGGACGCAATCCGTCCTATCGTCGCCATTGAACAAGGGACGATCACCATCGCGTCAAATCGGGCCGAGCCGCTGACGAACGGAACGTTGAGATCGTTCTCGGCGTGTTGCACGATCGTTTTTGGAATCTTGAACGCGCCCAGCTCCTGCTTGGCGACTTGTTTCGCATGGCCGCTCATGACGAGATGAATCTTGTGCGCAGCAGGATCGATTTGATCGAGCAATCGCTGCAAATAGATCGAACCGCTGGCGCCGGTGGCGGCGATAACGAGTTTCATCGACGAAGAGTTTGAATTTAATCGGTTAAGGGGGCAATAAGATACACGATGGTCAAGAAACTGTTGCACACCCGCTACCGGGTGAAAGATCTGGAGAAGACGGTAGCGTTTTATAAGGACGTGCTCGGACTTCAGGAAACGCGACGGCATACGTCCGGCCGCGGATCGCAATTGGTTTTTCTCAAGGCACCCGAAAGCGAAGAGGAGATCGAGCTTTGCAAATTCGACGAGAGCGGCCCGGTGATCGTTGGTCCGGATCTAACTCATCTCGCGTTTGAAGTAGACGACTTGGAAGAATTCGCGCGCGAGGCGGCCGCGAAAGGTTACCCGCTATCTGACGGCCCGCATAAAACGTCCGGCGGAAGCGTCATCGCCTTCATCGACGCTCCGGAAGGGTACGAAATCGAGCTAATCCAGCGCGGCGAGAATTTGTAGCCACCGCTTGCGCGCGTTGAATCTTTATCGCTAATTTGCCGCCAATGAACCGCTGGTATCGTGTCGGGTTTGCCTGTTGCGCTGTCGGCCTTGCGGCCCTGTGCCTTGCGGCCGAGCCGACAACGATCCCGCCGGAAGACGAAAATCCGAACGAGGTTCGGCCGACCGGTGTTCCGCATCGGCAGCATTCGACGGCTAAATCGAAGACGACTTCGGATTCGGACGCAAACGCGAGCGCAACTCCGCGACGACGCAAGGCACATCGGACTGCGGCGAAATCGGGCGAATCCGAGGAGCCGATTCCGACCCAGACGGTGCCGGGTTCTATTCCCAAGACCGGCGCGAGTTCCGTTATCGTGATCAATGCCAGTAATGGCCAAGTGCTCTACGAAAAAAATCCGGACCAAATCCGAGCGCCTGCAAGTACGACGAAACTTTTAACCGGACTGATCGTGGCTGAGAGCGGCTCCTTGGATCGGCCAGTCACGGTCGCGCAGGTCGATACTTTCGCCGAGCCGGTAAAGTTAAATATTAAACCTGGCGAGATCTATCAGCGGTTCGATCTGCTGCGCGCGTTGCTGGTAAAAAGCCCGAACGACGTAGCGCGTTGCCTGGCGCGCGATAATGCCGGCAGCGTCGAAGCGTTCGCGGAACGAATGAACCAGCGCGCGTTTGCGCTCGGAGCCAGGAATTCGCATTTCGTGAACCCGAATGGATTGCCGGATACAAGGCAATATTCGACCGCACGCGATTTGTCGACGATCGCGCGGGTGGCGTATGCGAATTCGACAATTCGTTCGATCGTCTGCCTGCCGCAGCTTGTTTTCCGCTATGCGAACGGCCGCACGCGTGAATTGGAAAACACAAACAAACTTTTGAAGCGATTGTCCTACTGCAACGGGATGAAGACTGGTTACACCGAGGCCGCCGGGAAATGTTTGATCGCGAGCGGTTCGCGACCGGGCAAAGACATCATCGTGGTTGTGCTGGGCGATAGCCACTCGGGTGTTTGGCGGGATGCGGGTAATTTGCTCGCGTGGGCGCTTTGGAGTCCATCGGCTGGATGAGCGACATCTACGCGCGGCAATTGGAAGCTCTGCGCGCGCATTCGTTAGATCGACATCTGCGTGAAGTCCGCAGCTCGCAGGGAACCGTTGTTGATATTGACGGCAAACATCTGATCAACTTTGCCTCAAACGATTACCTCGGACTCGCGAACGACCCCCGTTTGTGCGAGGCAGCGACGAAAGCGATCGCGGAATTTGGTGTCGGCGCGGGCGCGTCCCGATTGATTAGCGGCACGCACTCGTCGCATGTTCGCCTGGAAACCGCGTTGGCAAAATGGAAAGGAACTGAAGCGGCCCTCTCCTTTGATAGCGGTTACGCAGCAGCGGTCGGAGCGATTCCGGCTCTGGTTGGCAAGAACGACATCATCCTGCTCGATAAATTGTGTCACGCATCGCTAATCGATGGCGCCAGGCTGAGCGCCGCAACGCTGCGCGTTTTTCCCCACAATCATCTCGGCAAACTCAAGAGTCTCCTCGAATGGTGTTGCCGAAAAAATTCTACTGCGCGCATTTTGATTATTACGGAATCCGTCTTTTCCATGGGTGGCGATCGCGCGCCGTTACGCGAGATCGTTGAATTGAAAAAAAACTTCAGAGCTCAACTGCTTTTGGATGAAGCACACGCCATTGGCGTGGTTGGGCCAAACGGCCGTGGCCTCGCAGCTGAGGAAAGTTTCAGTCCGGAGGTCGATGTTCAAATGGGAACGCTGAGCAAAGCGCTCGGTGTGAGCGGTGGCTATATTTGCGGACCGCGAAACATGATTGAGTGGCTCATCAATCGGGCGCGCTCGTTTATTTTTTCAACCGCGCCACCGCCGGCGCTGGCTGCGGCGGCAAACGCGGCTGTCGATTTTCTTTCGTCGCCGGAAGGTGAAAAGCGGCGTCGGCTGCTTTGGCGCAACATCGACACCCTGGCCGAAGAGCTTCAGGTTCGTCCTGCCAGCGCGATTGTTCCGTGGATTATCGGCGATGAACAGGGGACGCTGGCCGCGGCGCGAAGTCTTCAAGTCGAAGGATTCTTTGTGCCAGCGATCCGTTATCCAACAGTGGCGAAAGGTTCTGCGCGATTGCGGGTGACCGTCTCTGCGGCACACGAAGAAGCGGAGTTGCGGTCGCTGGGCGCCGCGATAAAGCGAGTTGCGAAAAAGAAACTACGCTAAGCCGTGCTTTGAGGTTACGGCGTGCGCGATGACGCCGAGTAGCGAAGGAGCGGACTCGGCATCAAAGCTGGATTTTGTTCAACCGTGTTCGGAGCGTTGGCAGGCACGTCCTCTGGGCCTTCGGCCGGAGGCGCTGGCTCTTGGCCCGGCGCGCCGGGCGAGGTGGC
This sequence comes from Verrucomicrobiota bacterium, assembly GCA_003219215.1. Taxonomy (GTDB): domain Bacteria; phylum Verrucomicrobiota; class Verrucomicrobiia; order Chthoniobacterales; family UBA10450; genus AV40. The sequence goes on from QHPY01000043.1 coordinate 12,944, forward strand.
ATTGCTCGCGTACTTGGCCATCAAACGCTGCTCGAGCGTTTGATGTGCAGAGGTGGTCTGGGACGTGGTCGAACAAGCTGGCAAGAACGCCAGGCTAAGCAGAGAGAAAGCGATTTCGATCTTCATTGGACTCGGAAGTTATACTGGCGACGCTTTTATAATTACTATAATCAGCGCTCGAATAGCAAGAACTTTTTGCCTCACGAAAAGCGGCCTAAAATGGCCGTCAGCTTCTCCACCGTCCCCTTTGGCCAAAGCTTCCGCTCTGTCACCAGGGCATTGTCCAAGGAACGATGTTCCGCCCAATCCGGCTCGACCGGGATTCGCGGGATCGCTTCAACCAAGACTCTCTTAGCAGCCTCGGCGTTCGCGGTCAGATGGCCGAACACGGTTTGCGCCGACACCGGCTCCTCTTCCACCTTCCAGCAATCGTAATCGGTGATCATTGCCATCGTGGCCAGCGCGATCTCCGCTTCGCGCGCCAATTTCGCTTCGGGCAAATTGGTCATGCCGATGACGTCGAAGCCGTTGCGCCTATTTAATTCAGACTCCGCCCGGGTCGAAAATGCCGGCCCGTCCATGTTCACGTAGGTGCCGCCATTGTGGACCGTAACTCCGACCTTTTTCGCCGCCTCGGCGAGGAGATTTCTCAATTGGAGACTGATCGGTTCGGCAAAAGAAATGTGCGCGACAATGCCTTCACCGAAAAACGTGTGACCGGCGTGCAAACTCGTGCGGTCGTAAAATTGCGACGGTAGCAAAATATCACGCGGTTTGTATTTCTCCTGCAAACTGCCCACCGCGGTGACGGTAATGATCCAGCGGACGTTGAGCGAGCGCAGTGCATAGATGTTCGCGCGGTGATTCAGTTCGTGCGGGAGAATGCGGTGCCCTCGGCCATGCCGCGGCAAAAAATAAACCTGCCGTCCGCTGATGTTGCCGCCGATCAACGCGTCAGAGGGCGAACCAAACGGCGTCTCAATCCTTTGTTCGGTGGCATTGCGCAGTTGCTCCATCTGGTACAAACCACTTCCGCCGATGATGCCAATTGCCGGAGTGTTTTCTTTCATTCGTTGGCTGATTTAATCCGAAAGAGCGACAAGTTGAAAAGCGGATAATCTCGCCGTGGCGAAGGCTGACGGGCGGTGTATTATTTCGCCCGCGATGCCCAAGTTTTTCATTAAAACCTACGGCTGCCAGATGAACGAGCGCGACTCGGAACAAGTCGCGCACTCGCTCATCGCCCGTGGCTATGAACGCGCCCAGAGCGAGCTCGACGCGGACGTGGTGCTGCTGAACACCTGCAGCGTCCGCGATATGGCTGACCAAAAAGCGCTTGGAAAAATGGGGATGCTCGGCCGCATTGCCAACGAGAGGCCGCACGCTGTTTTTGGTTTTCTCGGCTGCATGGCACAAGCGCGCGGAGCTTCGTTGCTGAAAAATTTGCCACATGTCGATCTTGTCGTTGGGACGCAAAAGTTTCATCGCGTCGCGGATTATGTAGACGACGCATTGGAAAGGAAACGAACACGCAGAATGGACGATCCGCGTTTCTCGATCGTGGACGTCGATGAGGAAGCGGGATCGCAGTCGACGATTCGCAATCAACAACTCGCGCCGAAGCAGGCAACCGCGTTCGTCTCGATCATGCAAGGCTGCAACATGCACTGCACGTTTTGCATCGTGCCGCAGACACGCGGCGCCGAGCGCAGCCGCACGATTAACGAGATTGTCGGCGAAGTCCGCGCACTGGTTTCCCACGGCGTGAAAGAAGTGACGTTGCTCGGTCAAATCGTAAACCTCTACGGCCGCCACGAATTTCCGAAGATCGACAACAAAAGTCCGTTTGTGCAATTGCTCGACGCCGTCCATCAGATTGATGGCTTGGAGCGCCTTCGCTTCACTTCGCCACACCCGATCGGGTTCCGCGAAGATTTGATCGACGCCTACCGGCGTTTGCCAAAGCTGGTCGATCATCTTCATCTGCCAATGCAATCTGGATCGAACAAAATTTTGAAGGCGATGCACCGCACTTACACCGCCGAGAAATATGTCGATCTTGTCGGGCGAGTTCGCGAGGCGAGGAAGGACATTGCCATAACCACCGACATCATCGTCGGATTTCCGGGTGAGACCGACGACGATTACAAGCAAACCCGCGATTTGGTTGACAGACCAAATTGACGAAGGCATCAAAGCGCAGCGCAATCACGATTTGCTAGAGGTTGTGGACGAATCGGCGCGTCGCACCAATGAACGCTTGGTGGGTCGAACGTTGGAAGTGCTCTGTGAAGGACCTAGCAAAACAAATCCGTCGCGACTAATGGGACGCACGCGCACAAATAAAATCACACTCTTCGAAGGCTCAGATGAATTTGCCGGCATACTCGTCGATGTTCGGATCGAACGTGCCACCGGATTTAGCCTTTACGGAATGCCGGACCGCGCGTTCCAAGGAAAAATGACGGGCTATTTGGCGATCATTCGTTGATCTTACATCAGTGAACGAAATGGCGGTCGGCGCCATGTTACTCCTCGCAGACAAAGCAGCGCCGGTCACTTTCTTGGCGCGCGATGGCGCTGAGATTTTTTTCTATGCTCCGCTGATCGGCCTGTTGATCGCGGTCGCGTTTCTTGGACGGCATCAAGGCATGCCGTGGTTTGGAAAAATGGAAAACGCGCTTGCCCGATTGGGCCGGCGCCGAGCACTAAGCGTGGCCGTTGTTGGGGTGGCTTCAATGCTGGTGGTCCTGAGTTTGAGCGGCGTCGCGGGCGTTCCCGTGCCGAAGGTTGACGACGAATTCAGTTACCTTTTAGCGGCCGATACATTCGCTCACGGACGTTTGACGAATCCAGCGCATCCGATGTGGATGCATTTCGAAACGTTTCACACGATTCAACAGCCTAGCTACGCTTCCAGATATCCTCCGGGGCAGGGATTGATCCTCGCGTTGGGCCAGGTGCTGGCTCATCCCGTCATCGGCGTCTGGCTTAGCGCGGCGCTGGCATGCGCTGCAATCTGCTGGATGTTAATGGGATGGTTGACGCCGCCGCGCTGGGCGCTCATCGGCGGGTTCCTCGCAATCCTTCATCCGGAAATTTTGTTTTGGAGCCAACGTTACTGGGGCGGTAGCGTGACCCTAGCCGGAGGTGCGCTCGCTCTTGGCGGTTTTCGTCGGCTGTTATCCGATCATCGCGATCAACATTTTCGGCCCCGCGTGCGCGACGCCGCGCTCATGAGCGTGGGAATGTCGATCTTGATTATCTGTCGGCCGTATGAAGGTGGCGTACTGATTCTAATTTTACTTACGATTTTGATTATCGCTCTTTTCGTTCAGAAAAAGAGATCTCTCGACGCGGTGATGGCACGTGTCGGATGGCCGATCGCCGTCGGCCTTATCATTACGATTGGCTGGATGGGCTATTACAACTGGCGGGTTACCCGAGATCCATTTCGAATGCCGCAGCAAGTTTATGTGGCCACTTACAACGCCGCGCCGGTTTTTCTTTGGCAAGAGCCACCGTCGCCGCCTGCCTATCACCATAAACAAATGCAGGACTTCCATATGGGCTGGGAACTTCGGCATTACACAAAACAGGGGAGCTTTGGCGGTTTGGTGGGCGGCGTGCTCGGGAGATTCTTACGATTAGTCCGCGGCGATCTGCGGCTTTGGCCGCTGCTGCTCGCTTTCGCAGCGATACCGTGGGCGTTCAAAAGCCGATGGATACAGTTGGCCCTGTTAATCTGGCTCCTGTTCACGGCGGCATTGCTTCAGGTCACCTGGACTTTTTTTCACTACGCAGCGCCGGCATTTGGCTTGTTCTTCGTACTTGCTGTCCAGTCGCTACGTCATTTGCGCCTCTGGCACTGGCACGGAAAGCCCGTCGGATTGTTTCTAGCGCGTGGCTGCTTAGTTCTCAGCGTTTTATCAATTCCCCACACATTTTGGAGTGTCGCTCAACAAAATCGGTATGTGCGCCGAAACCAGATTATCTCCAGACTCCAACACGAAGGCGGCAAACATCTCATCGTCGTCCATTATGACCCCAGTGATAACAATTCGGTGGAATGGGTTTACAATGCGGCCGACATAGATAACTCTCAGATTGTTTGGGCGCGTGAACTGGACGCCGCTCAAGACCGCGAGCTGCTTAATTACTTCAAAGATCGACGTCCGTGGTTATTACAAGTAAGTCGGCGTTCAACCCATCTGGTGCCTTATTCGTCCTCGTCTAATTTGTAATCCCCATCGCTCCATGATTTACGATTTGTCATTACAAACCGGCGGTTTCATTACGGGGATCGTTTTGATCCTTCTGAGCGTGCCGGGATTGGTCAAACCGGGACCGGTCCAAAATTGGCTGAAACGCTTTCCGCGCTCGGGCATTGCCGGCGTTGTGCTTCTGACTTTGACGTTGGTCTGGTCGTTCTGGTTGCTGGCCACAATGGAGATGGGCGAGTTCTCCAGCTTTCGCCGTCCGTTGATGGTCGTGCTCCCGATTGGTTATGTGCTCGTGCTCCGCTTCGTCGCAGAATTTCTCGCGGTTCGCGCGCTCGGTATACTTTGCTTGCTTGCCGCCGAACCGCTGTTAGAGGCCGCATTCTTCCGTTACGAAACCAGCCGCTTGTTCCTGACGGTGCTTGCCTACTTGCTGATCGTCGCGGGTCTTTTTTGGGTGACGATGCCATACTTGTTGCGCGACCAGATAAATTGGAGCGCGCACAGCAGCACCCGCTGGCGCACAATTCACGGTATCGGGGCAGCTTACGGTCTGACGATTCTCGCCTGCGCCTTTACCCAATACTAATCTCGCGAGTTGAGGCGGCTTCTTCTCATTCGCGGCGGCGCAATCGGCGATTTCATTCTCACTCTCCCTGCGCTGAAAGCATTGCGCGACGCTTATCCAAACGCGCACCTTGAAATTCTCGGCTACAAACACATCGCGGCGCTGGCTGAGAATCGGTTTTACGCGCAACGAGTCCGCTCGCTTGAATCAGCGCGGCTTTCGCGATTCTTTGCCAAAGATACAAATCTGCCGCCAGAACTCGCGAAATATTTCGCCGCCTTCGATCTGGTAATGAGTTATCTCTACGATCCCGATTCAATTTTCGAAGACAATTTGCGACGCAGCGGCGCCCGAAAAATTATGTGGGGACCAGCCAAGATCGCGAATAGCTCCCACGCCGCTCTCCAACTAGCGCAGCCAGTCGAAGAGCTCGGTCTGCCAATTTCCGACTTTGCACCGAGACTTTATCCTTCCAGCGAAGATCGACATCGTGCTCTGGAATTTGTCGCCGGATTGGCGGCTCCGATTGTTGCGTTTCATCCCGGAAGCGGCAGCGACGAGAAGAACTGGCCCCTACAAAGCTGGATTGACCTTGGAAACCACTTCCTCAAAGATTTCGCTGGCTCGCTCGCGATCGTTTCCGGTGAAGCTGACGAACATCAAACGCGGCAGCTCGAATCGATCTGGCAAAATCCGCGAGTTCGTTTCGTGAAAAATCTGTCGTTACCTGATCTGGCGGCAGTGCTTGAGAAGATGATCTTTGTCGGGCACGACTCCGGCATCTCTCATTTGGCTGCAGCCGCAGGTGCAAATTGCATTTTGCTATTCGGTCCCACCGATCCGGCGGTTTGGGCGCCCCTCAACGACAACGCGCGCGTGATCCACGCGCCACACAGGGATCTAAAACGCCTCGATGTCGATCTCGTCCGGACGGCGTTCGATCACGAACTGATGCGCATCGGCATCAACACATAGAGAAACGGCGTCTGGATTTTCAAAACGCCGGGGCTCATTTCGTCGATGAGATCGAGAAAAACCTCGTCCTCGGTCAAGTTACGCAGTGGCGCCATCAAGAATTCCGGATTGAACGCGATCGAAAAATCGCGGCCTTTGTATTGCACCGGCAGCGATTCTTTGGCTTCGCCGATTTCCGGAGTGTTCGCGGTGATGTCGATGTTGTTCTTGGCGAAGTTGAGCTTGATCGAGTTCGATTTCTCGCTCGCCAAAAGCGACACGCGGCGCAGTGAATTGAGAAACGTCTCGCGCTCGAGGGTCACGCGCTCCTTGGCTTCCCCTGGAATAACCTGCTTGTAATTCGGATAATTGCCTTCAATTAACTTCGAGACGAGCAGCGTCTTGTTTAAATCGAAAGCAATCTGACCGCTGGACACGCTGACCTTCACGTCGCCATCATCGGTCAGTAGCCGTTGCAGTTCGGTGACGGCCTTGGTCGGAACAATGATGTCCGCCTCCTGGCTGCGCGGAATTTCCAATTCGATATCGGCCATTGCCAACCGCCGTCCATCCGTCGCCACGAGTGTGAGCTTGTTCTCCTTCAAACTAAACAGGAGACCGTTGAGGACGTAGCGCGTTTCATCGGTCGAGATCGCGTAGGAAGTTCTGCGCAAACCGTCGCGCAAATCTTTCTGCCGGATTGTGACCATCTTGGCATCTTCGAATTTCGGAAGGGGCGGGAATTCTTCTTCCGGCAGTCCGAGGATCTTGAAATAACTCTGGCCGCTGCGAATGGAAGCGGCGTTTTTTCCATCGACATCGATCTGGATTTCACTCGAAGGAAGCTCGCGCACGATGTTGAAGAGCCGGCGCGCCGGAAGCGTGGTCGCCCCTTCCTTTTCCACTTCCGCTTCAAAACTTCCACGAACGCCAACGTCCAAGTCTGTCGTCGTCAGCTGAACTTCGCCGTCGCTTGCTTGCAGCAGAACGTTGGAAAGAATCGGCAGCGTGGTGCGCGTGCTAACGACATTTTGGACCTGTTGCAAACCTTCGAGGAGCTTTTCTTTTGTAGCACTGAACTTCATGACGACAATTCTGCCTAAGATGTTAGGCGTGCGATCTTATTCGGCAACCGTAATCTCACAGCGCTATTAGCGTTGCAACGCGCTGTCGATAAACGAAATCGTCTGGCGAATGCTGTCCTGCTCTTTCATTCGCTTTTTCACCAACTTGCACGCGTGCAGAACGGTGCCGTGATCTCGCCCGCCGAAGGCATCCCCGATTTCGTTGAGCGACGATTTCGTCAATTCCCGAGCCAGATACATCGCAACCTGCCGCGGGAACGCGATACTGGCCGGCCGGCGCTTGCTTGTCATGTCCGCCAGCCGCACGTCGAAATGCTCAGCCACCCGTCGCTGAATTTGCTCGATCGTGATCGAAGTCCGCGCTTCTTCCTGCAAAATGTCCTTGAGCAAATGCTCGATCACTTCGCCCGTAAGTTGCTTTCCGCTGAGCGATGCGAATGACGCCACCCGCATCAGCGCGCCTTCCAAACGGCGCACGTTGCTGCGAATTCGATTCGCCAAAAATTCAAGGATTTCGTCCGGCAACTTGATCTGCATGCCCCGCGCTTTTTTTCGCAAGATCGCAAGCCGCGTCTCGATCGCGGGCGGCTGAAGCTCGGCAGTCAGGCCCCACTCAAAACGCGAAACCAAGCGGTGCTCAAGATTGGCGATCTCCGAAGCCGGCCGGTCGCAGGAGAGGACGATCTGCTTATGACCGTCGAAGAGCGTGTTGAAGGTGTGAAAAAATTCTTCCTGCGAGCGTTCTTTGCCGCCGAGAAATTGAATGTCGTCAATGCAGAGCAGATCGGCCTGGCGATAACGCTTGCGGAATTTGACCAGGTTATTGTGTTGAATCGCGTCGATGAATTCGTTGATGAAAAGCTCACTCGAAAGATAAATCACCTTCATGTGTTTCTTTTTCGCGACCACGTACTGCCCGATCGCTTGCATCAGGTGCGTTTTGCCAAGACCTACCCCGCCGTAAATAAAAAGCGGGTTGTAGGTACGCGCCGGCGCCTGCGCCACAGCCAGACTGGCGGCGTGGGCAATTTCGTTGTTCGGTCCAACCACGAACGATTCGAATGTATTGCGCGGATTGAGACCGAGGGCACTGCTGCTCGCCGATTTTATTTCACGTCCGGAATCAGTCTGTTTTGAGACGCCGATTTCTTCGCTGATCTCAATCGGCGATTCGGAAGAAATGAATTTTATTTCGCGCGGCTCACCGAACGCGGTCAGGACGGCCGCCTGTAACGCCACCATATGATTACTCTCGATCCAGTATTGGTAGATGTTGTTCGGCACCCGAAAGCTCAGCGTCTTATCGGTGGCGCCCACTAACTCGACCGCCGAGAACCAGCGCTTAAACGTGTCCGCGCTGACCTGAGGCTTTAGAGCGCTGGAGAGTTTCTGCCAAAGCTGGGTACATTTCTCGTCCATAGGGACTTGTTAACAGTGTTATACAATCGCCATAAAGGCGGCTGCAGGAGGAATTTCGCGCTTCGGACGAAGGCGACGCTTCGCGAACGCCGCAGGCATCTCGAGCACTAAAAAACGCTTAAAACTACAAAAATCGCCAAAATACGAGGGGAAATGTGCGTTCAGCTTCAGAGTAAACGACCGTCGCGAGCTAGAATCGACATCTCCTTTGAATTCTCGATTTACCAGAGTTAAGGCCTCACTCATTCTTAGGAATCAATTTCTCTCAGACATGTTCACAGCTTATTCACACGCCCCTCCCTTTCGTCCCCTGCCGCGGGGTTGAGATTAGAAATCGCGTTCGACATCGACAAGAAAAAATCTGAACTTTATTTTTCTTTTTCGGTCAAAAAAATCTTGACTGAAAAACCAAAACGAGCGTGTCCCCAAGCGGTGAAATCTTCTCATTGTCGGCGACAGGTCATCGCCTTTGCGCGCGTCGCCATTTCTTTGCTTCACCACGCTGGTAATGTGTTCTTGCGCCTCCGATTCAACATGCCGCGCGTTCTAATCGCATTTGCCTTTCTCATTTTCGTCGTCCCAACGACGCGCAGCGCGGAAGAATTGCTGCCGCCATTCGGATTTCGCTGGAACGATACGATGGCGCGGGTCGACGCAGTGCTCAAAGGCGCGAAGGCGACGATTGTTTCGCGCGAGAAAAAAGAAAATCGCCAAATCTGGACAGTGGAAGGTCTCGTCCATCCCGGATTAAAGAGGACGCTCTTTACTTTTAAAGGCGGAGCGCTGTTCGGCGTCGAATTGCAATACGAATATCCCGATTGGTCGATCGAACGTTACAACGAACGGATGGGCGAAATCCGTCGTTACTTCGATACGAAATATGGGACCGGCAAATTAGTGTCACGCACGCGCGACACCGATTCCGACGTCATTCAAACATTGGTCGGTTATCAATGGACGATCGGCGCGACCATGCTCGAGCTTTTTTATTTCTCTGCTCAGCACGACGCCCTCGTCTTCCGCACCATCTCGGTCGATTACAAAGCGCTCTGACGAAAACATGCGAGGTCCTAATAACCCCATAACAATCTTCCTATCTTGTTACTTGCTCCGCGGGCGGATTGCTCATCGGTAAAATCCTGTGGCACTTTATCCGCCCTTGATTCGACAGGTCCGACGTTTCGCCTCCTCTCCCGCAGGGGGAGGATTGAGGTGAGGGAAATCAGAGCGTGGTTTCTGCTACCGCGTGTTGTCGATGTTTCGCGCCGCGCTGCGTTTCTTTTTGCAGTCGCTTGAGCTTGCTCGATAAACTTGTTTTGGCCGCCGAGCTCATCCGATCGATAAAGAGAATCCCGTTGAGATGATCGACTTCGTGTTGAATAGCGCGCGCCAGGAATCCCGTCGCTTCGATTTCGATCGCTTCGCCGTCCAGATTCTGCGCCCGCACCGTGACTGATTTTGCCCGCTCAATTTCACCGGTGATTTCCGGAAAGCTCAAACATCCTTCCGTTCCCATTTCGGTTTCGCTGCCCAGGTCAATCTCCGGATTGATTAACACCAGCGGCATCGCGCTTTGCGGATCGGTATTCTCGCCATTTAACTCCATCGTGCTCGGTCGATCTTCGACCTGCGAAACATCGAGCACGGTGAGTTGAAGCGATTCGCCGACTTGGGGCGCGGCTAGACCGACACCGTTCGCGGCGTGCATCGTCTCGATCATGTTTTGCGCCAACTCCCGAATACGATTGTCGATCTTCTCGATGTGTTTTCCTTTCGCCCGCAGAATCGGGTCGCAGTACTGTAAGATCGACAATCTCATGGTTCACCACGCGTAAATGCAGGCAGATTCTTCACCCCCGCCAGCTTCAACGCGTCCATCACTTTCACAATCGTGCCGAACGACGCTTTCTTATCGGCTTGCAATGCGAGTGTGCCCCTGCGCGTGTCAGATAAATTTTTCACCGCGCTTTCCAGTTCTTCCACCGCAATCGTTCGCCCGTCGAGTTTGATTTCGTCGTTCTGATCGACACTGACGATCGCATGCTCGAGCTCGGCTGGCGTATTGGTCGCGGTTTTCGATTCCGGCAAATTTATCTGCACTTCGGGCTGATCTTTTTTAAACGTGGTCGAAACCACGAAGAAAATCAGGAGAATCGTCAGAATATCGACCAGCGAGACGATGATGATGGAGGGCGCGCGCCGTTTGCGGACTGCAAATTTCACAGACGTCGATCTTGCGTTACGCCATCGGCGCGATTTCCGGCGTTGCGGGCTGGGCAGGCGTGACCGTCTGCGCCGGCACGTGCGCCTTGCCTCGCGCACCAGCGATCTTGCCGTAATAGCACTTCGACAGCAGATCCGTCACCAGCGATTCCATTTCCACGGAGAGGACTTCCACTTTTTTCGAAAAATAAACGAACCCAATCAAACTCGGGACGGCAATCCCCAACCCGAACACGGTACAGTTGAGCGCTTCGGAAATTCCCCGGGCAATCTGTTTTGGATCGGCCGAGCTGGCGCTGACGCCAAGACTGGCGAACACGTGCACCAAACCCGAGACGGTTCCGATCAGCCCGATCAACGGCGCAATGCCGATGATCACTTCCAGCACGACCAGGCCTTTTTCGAGGCGCACCATCTCATGACGCGCGCGCGTTTGCACCGCCTCCACGTTTTCCGAGCGCGGCCAGCGTAAATGCGCCAGCGCCACCCGCACGATTCGCGCGAGCGACGACGCGTCATGTTGCACGATGCGCAAGAGTCTTTCCGGATTTGCGCCAGGAGCGAGCCGCTCCATTTCACTCTCGATCGTGAGTGGCAACACATTTCTTTCCCGTAACGCCAGTGTCCGCAAGATAATCACGGTGAGCGAAACGATTGAGCACGCCAGCAACGGCCACATGAAAATGCCGCCCTTGGCAAAAAATCCACCGATGGTTTGGAAGACGTCGAACATTTAATTAAGAATCATCGGTTACTAAACGTGGTAAACGCAATTTCAGCCTCCAACCCTTCCGGCGGCAGCGCGCTCGCTGCGTCCTCCGGAATCGGCGGTAGTTTCGCATCAAGAATGGATTGCAAGCAGACGTTTGCAAAAGCTTCATTCGCATCGTTGCTGATCACCTTCAGATTCTTTACGCGCCCGCTGCGATCAATTGCAAACATGATGCGAGCAGTCCCTAGGCTTACGAGGTCGGCTTTTTGTTCCATGTAGGCGTACCAGTGCGAGCCAATCGCGTCGATATAGATTTTTTGGTAACGGCCAAGCGGCGTGCCGACTGCATTCACAGCAGACGTGCCCCTGTTTGTGATCGCCCCGGCTAGGCGTGTCCTCTCTTTAAATGGTTGGTAGGAAGACTTAGGCGCTTGCGGTGTGCTCGCGACACTGGGTCGCGGCGTTGGGCTCGTAGTTAACATTGCAAATTCTTCCGACGTCGAAATCGGGGTGGGCTGAGCGGTGGGTTGCGGCGTGGCCGATTGTCGCGGCGCTGGACTCGGCTGCGGCTGCGCGCCCTCGTTCGGCAAGGATTCCCGATGCGAGTCCAAGTCAATTGCAGGGCGATCCACTCCCTGCTGCGACGGCAATGGCAAGCCGCCAGTCGGAGGAACTTCGCTCGCCGCGGTTGAGTTGGCGTTCGATTCAAATGTTTTGTCTTTTGGTTGCTCGGTTTGTTTCGATTCGTCATTGGGCATGAACATCGCGTTCTTCGCGGGCGCAGGCGTGGCAAGATCGACAAACGTGAGCTCCACCGGTTTCTCTTCTTCGATCACCGAAAATGGCGAATAAAGCAGCCCGCCAAAAACCGCGAGCGTATACCCGATCAGCAGATGAATACCAAGTGCGGCCAGTAGCGCCCACAGAATCTTGCGCGCCTCCTGTTTTCGTTCGGCCGCGTCGTCCGCCGAATGGCCAATGATAAACTCCGCCGTGGTCATGAATTCAGAACCAAAACATTATCTCAGGCGCAGGCTTTGTCATTTCGACCGAAGTAGGAAATCTCTCACCGTTTCTGTCTTGTCCCATTCCTTGCGCCGACGGCGCGGCGCCCTCCAGTTTTCCTTGCGTGATGAAATAAATATTGCTGTGCGTAACCGCCATGGCCGCCGAAGTATTGTTGTGTGAACGCCTCGAGCCGCCTGGCGTTCAATTTTAGCGCCCGCGGAAAATACCTTTCGCGCAATACCCGCTCGATCCAGACGTCGATCGGGAACGCGCCGAGCCGCTCGTAGGCAAAGAGCATCACGCAATTAGCAACCTTCGCGCCCACGCCCGGCAACTCGCATAGCCGCACGCGAAGATCGATATCCGAAAGCGCGGCCAGCTTTCCAAGATCGACATCTCCGCTCGCGACCAGCCGAGCGGTGGCGAGTAAATTCTTCGCGCGATAACCGAGCGCACATTTGCGCAGTTCTCCGGCCGAAGTTGCCGCGATTCGTTCCGCCGATGGGAATATGTGCACGACATAGCTGTCGATCTTGCGGATCTCGCCAAATCGCTCCCGTAAGTTTCGCGAGATCTGCCGGATGTGCGCGACTTGTTTCATCGACGAGCAAATAAAAGTGGCCAGGCATTCCCATTTTGGTTGGCGAATGATCCTCAAGCCGCGGCAAAATTGCTTCGCCGCATTCATCGCCGGATCGTCCGGAAACGACGCGCAAATCTCGGCAAGCTGATGGTCGAGCGCGAAGTAGTGCGAGACGACGCGTTGAAAACTCGGCGGCTTAAAGCCATCGAGTCTGAGCGCGCTGCCCGACGCTTTCAAAATGTCTTTCTGCTGCTCCAGATAAACCGCCAAGTCGCCGATCGCCCCAACAAATCCAGCACCAGCCTTCTCCCAATGAAAGACCTGACCGGAATCGAGCGTCATCGCGAGATCGAAATCCGGAGCTGGAATTTTTGCGAGCTGCACGTCAGGAAATCTTGCGCTGCGCCAAAATTCTGTCACCTAAGATCGACATGGACGCGCGGCTCGCGATCGACACAGTCGTTCTACTCGCCTATTTCGTCGGCATCGTCGCACTGGGACTTTGGGCCGGACGACGAAATCGAAACCTGGACGAATTCTCTCTCGGTTCGCGCTCCATTCCGTGGTGGGCTGTGCTTGCGTCCATCATCGCCGCGGAAACGAGCGCCGCTACTTTTCTGGGGACACCGGCTGAGGGTTTTAAAACGAGAGGTTACTTTTACGGTCAATTAGCAATCGGCACAGTGCTCGCGCGGGTCATCATCGCGTTTACTTTTATCAAGCCGTACTACGACTATCGCGTTCAAAGCGTGTACGAATTTCTGACCGTTCGCTTTGGCACAAAGACTAAAAACATGGCCAGCGGCATCTTTCTCTTCACGCGCGTGCTCGGGATCGGCGTCAGGCTATATCTCGGCGGCGCAATCATGGTAGTGATATGGCGCTACCTTTTCCCGTCGCTGCCGGTGAATCTCAATACCTACATCTGGGGAATTATTTTCGTCACTGTCATCACGACGATTTATACGGCGGTTGGCGGAATTAAAGCAGTCGTCTGGACAGACCTGATCCAGGCGGTGCTCATGTTTAGCTCGGTTATCTTCGCGATTTTCCTGCTGCTCCGAAGCATTCCCGGCGGACTCGAAACCGTGAAGTCGAACCTTGGAGGCCTCGGCAACGTAAAACTTTTTCAAACCGGATGGAATTCGGAATTGCCATTCGGGCCAGCTTTGAAAGCGATGCTGGAAGAACCGTACACGATTTTCGCGGCGTTCATCGGTTCGACTTTGTTAACGATGGCGACGCATGGAACCGATCAAGACATGGTGCAACGGATGTTGACCGCACCCGATCATAGAAAATCCCGCCTGTCTCTGATTCTTAGCGGCGTCATGGACCTGCCAATTGCCGGAGCATTTCTGACCGTGGGAATTCTGCTGTCGGTTTACTATTCGGTCGTTCCCGGTGCGACGCTACCCGCTGCCGACAATGAGATCTTCGGCGATTACATCGTCCATCAAATGCCGGTTGTCTTTCGCGGGCTCATTATTGCCGGAATTTTTGCTACAATGATGGGCTCGACCTCGGCCGCGCTAAACGCGCTCGCCACTAGTTTCACAAAAGATTTTTATCTTCCCTACATTCGGCCGGGCGCTACCGACCGTCAGGCGATTCGCGCGGCGCGCATCGCCACTGCCGTTTTCGGCGTTCTCATGATTCTTGTTGCAACGATGGCCGCGAACGCGGTGCTCCAAGATGCGAAGCTGACCATCATTCCAATCGCGATCGGAATCCTCGGCTACACCTACGGAGCCTTGGTCGGAGTCTTTCTTCTCGGGATGCTAACGCGGCGCCGAGGCTCCGATGGCGCTAATGTTGTCGCCATGATAGTCGGGATTATATCTGTGCTCGTTCTGTGCAAGGTCACGATGCCGGCCTTTGATATTCTTGCGATGCTGCGAGGAAAACTCGTGGCTTCGCAATGGAACTTCGGATGGTTCATGCCGGATTGGTGGCCGAAAATTTCCTGGCCGTGGTTCGTTTTTGTTGGCTGCGTCGTCACTCTCTCGATCGCCGTTCTGTTTCGCACACCAGCGAGCCAGATAGCTGCTGCCGAGGCGCACGTCGCGCGTACGTCGGCTTAATCCTGTTTTTTCTTTTCACCGGCCAGCTTGATCGACAAATC
>QHPY01000043.1:28035-32985 GCA_003219215.1 Verrucomicrobiota bacterium
TCCGCGCGAATCTCGGGAAACTTTGCTTTATCATCGAGCAACGCAACATCATCGGACTTCGGCCGCGTGAACGGGTGATGCATCGCGTTCCATTTGTTTTCTTCCGCGCTCCACAGCAGTAACGGAAAATCAGTCACCCATAAGAAATCCCAGATTTCTTTTTCAGGAATGAGCTTTTGGATCTCGGCGACTCGCAGCCGAATTCTTCCGAGGACTTCGCAGGCGATCTCCCATTTATCGGCGCCAAACAAAATCAGATCGCCTTCTTCAATCTTTAGTTTTGATTTCAAAGCCGCCTTCTCGGCCTCGCTGAAGAATTTCACGATCGGCGATTTCCATTCGCCGTTCTCGACCTTGATGAAAGCAAGACCTTTCGCGCCGAAAACCTTCGCGGTTTCCGTCAGCTCTTCGATCTGTCCGGTGGTGATTTCGGCGAAACCTTTCGCGTTGATTGCTTTGACCACCCCGCCAGCGTCGAGCGCGCCGCGAAACACTTTAAAGCCGCTCGCGCGAAAATCGTCGCTGACATCGACCAGCTCGACCCCGAATCGGCGATCGGGCTTGTCGCTGCCGAATCGGCCAACCGCTTCGCGATAAGTGAGCCGATCGAACGGCGTCTTGATGTCGATGTTGCGGGTCGCCTTAAAAACCGCCGCCAACATTCCTTCGGTCAACGCGAAGACGTCGTCCGGTGTGACGAACGAGCCTTCGATGTCGATCTGAGTAAATTCCGGTTGCCGATCGGCGCGCATATCTTCGTCACGGAAACATTTCGCGATTTGAAAATATTTTTCGACGCCGGCGACCTGAAGAAGCTGCTTGTATTGCTGCGGCGCTTGCGGAAGAGCGTAAAATTTTCCCGGCACTAATCGGCTCGGCACCAGGAAATCGCGCGCCCCTTCCGGCGTGCTCTTCGACAAGATCGGCGTTTCGATTTCGATGTAGCCCTGCGAATCGAGATAATCGCGCGTCGCCTTGGCCGCGCGATGGCGCACGCGCAGATTACGCGACAATTCTGGCCGACGCAGATCGTAATAACGATACGTCAACCGTAGATCTTCGTTGTGAATCTCGGCGTCGATCGGGAATGGCAAATCGTCCGCGCGATTCAGAATTTTCAATTGGTGTGGAATGAGTTCGATGTCGCCGGTCGCGAGTTTCGGATTTTCCGTTCCGGGGACGCGCGGCGCAACTTTCCCCGAGACTTGAATGACGTCTTCGCTCCGCAAACTGTGCGCTTGCTTTGCCAGCTCGGCGTTTTCTTCCGGTCGAAACACAACCTGCGTAAGACCCTCTCGATCGCGCAAGTCGATGAAAATTACGCCGCCATGATCGCGGGAAACGTGAACCCATCCGGCAAGCGTTGCTTCCTTGCCGATGTCGCCTTTGCGAAGTGAATTGCAGTTGTGCGTCCGATACATGGTCAGGCGGAACCGGAGACGTTGAAGAATTTTGCGACGCTGTCCAGCAGCGCGTCCCCGGCGATCAATGATTCCTCGCGCGTGGCAAGATTCTTCACTTTCACCTGCGGCCACTCGTCGCCGTAAAGAAGCGCGATGCGCGCGCCCACATTCTCCGCAGTTTGAAATTGTTTTGCCACTTTGTCGGCCGTGAGCGGGTAATCGACGCGGTAACCGCGGTCGCGCAGCTCCTGGATTTGTTCGAGCGCGTCGGGTCGGCGTTGCTCCTTGGCAATGACAATATAGATGTCGATCTTGTTTTGCTCATTGACGGCCGCGTCCAATTTCTCGCGGGCCGCAGCACGATTGCGAAGCAATTCGCCGAGGACCACGTCGCCCATGGCGAAACCGAGCGCAGGCATCGAGACCGCGCCGTCGCTGAGTTGCCCGATCAAATTGTCGTAGCGTCCGCCACCGGCAATCGCTCGCAGTTTTCCGGCGCGATCGAAGACTTCGAAAACGGTCCCCGTATAATAAGCCAGACCACGCACGATCCGAACATCGACATCAACAAAGCCGGCAAGGCCTCGCGCGCCAAGTCCGTCCACCAGTCGGTCGAGCTTCCCGCTGTCGCCGCCTTTGTCGAAAATCGAGAAGACCGGGTCAGCGAGCTTGCCAAGTTTCGCCTCCGTTGTCTCGCGCGGCTCACGCCCTGATTTGTCGATCGTCTGCAACACTTCCTCCCATTTTTCGGTCGGGAGTTTTTGCTGCCGCAAAAAATCCGCCCAGAACTCGCGATCACTAATGCGGACAACGAAATCTTTTTCAGTCAGTCCGAATGTGCGCAAGGTGTCGATACAAAGAGCGATCAGCTCAATGTCGGCGGCGAAATCGCTCTCGCCGATGATGTCGCAGTTGAGTTGATAATGTTCGCGCAAGCGACCGCGCTGTTGTTTTTCGTAACGAAAGAATTGGCCGATGGAAAACCACTTGAGCGGTTTCTTGAACGCGCGTTCGTGGGCCGCGACCACGCGCGCCAATGTCGGCGTCAGCTCAGGCCGCATCGAGACTTCGCGCTCGCCTTTGTCAGTGAAATTGAAAAGTTGATCGATAATTTCGGCGCCGCTTTTTTTGCGATAGAGATCGGTCGGCTCGAGCACAGGGCCGTCCCATTCGTTAAAGCCATAGCGCCGTGCGACCTCGCGCCAGCGCGCGAAGATGTAATTCCGCGCCGCGCAGTCGTCGGGCAGAAAATCTCGGAAACCTGGGAGTGATTGCATCATTTCAAAAACCGGACAGCCTTTTGGCCGCGAACCATTTGTGCGGTCGAATAAATCGCCGCTGCGTTGAGTCAAACGTCTTCACAAGAAAGAGCATTGGTTAACCAAAGCAAAGGACAACTATGAAAGAAACTACATTAGCGAAAATATTGGCCGTGGCCTGCGGATTGGGCCTCGTAACAGCGGTGGCTCAAACCTCGACAACGGTCACGACAAAAGATGCTGCCACCGGGACCGCCGTAACTGAGACGAGTACGACGACCGCCACGGGAACAATCAGCACCTACACGCCGGGAACTGATTACATCACGTTCCGCACCAGCACGGACACGGCACCAGTGCGGTACTATTACACCAAAGACACGACCATCCTTGATCCGGAAGGTCAGGTCGTGACTTGGTCGGCTGTCCGCCCGGATCTGCCCGCCACAGTTTATTATATGCGCGACGGCGATCGCATGATCGTACGCAAAATCGTGCTAAGCAAACCAGCCGTGATCGAAAAGAAAGAGACTACAACCACGACTACCACGGAAAGACCGTAATCGAAGCGGTTGGTAGTTAATTAGGATTCAAAGCGCTCGCGGAGAAATTCGCGGGCGCTTTTTTTAATCCTCATAACCGTGAGGAAATTTCTGGTGCCAGTTCCACGCGCTTTCAACAATGGCGTCGAGCGATTGAAATTGAGGTTTCCAGCCGAGCTCGCGTTTAATTTTTTCCGAAGACGCAATCAACCGCGGCGGATCGCCCGGCCGGCGCGCCTTTTCCACAATGTCGATCTTGCGTCCGGTAATCTTGCGGCAGGAATCGATCACCTCGCGGACGCTCGCGCCGCCGCCAGTGCCGAGATTGTAATAATCGCTCTTGGCTGCGTTGAGGGCGAGAATGTGGGCGCGGGCAAGATCAATAATGTGGATGTAGTCGCGAATGCAGGTCCCATCCGGCGTCTCGTAATCGGTCCCAAAAATTTCGACGTTCGGTTTTTGTCCGAGCGCGACTTTGAGCACGCTCGGGATCAAATGCGTTTCGACTCGATGGTCTTCTCCAAATTTCTTCGAAGCGCCCGCGGCGTTGAAATAGCGAAGAGAAATAAATTTCAGCGCGTGGATCCCCCCGTACCAGCGGAGAATTTTTTCGAAGGCCAGTTTGGATTCGCCATAAGGATTGATTGGTCGAGTGGGCATTGTTTCATCGATCGGGACGCGCTCTGGCGGACCGAAAATGGCGCAGGTCGATGAGAACACGATCTTTCCCACACCGACATTGATCATTGCATCGAGAAGATTGAGGCCGTTGGCGATGTTGTTCCGAAAATATTTCGACGGATTCTGCATCGATTCGCCAACGAGCGCACTGGCGGCAAAGTGCATAACGGCATCTGGTCGTTGTTTCGCCAGTCCCTTCTCGAGCGATTGTCGATCTTGCAGATCGCCTTCGATAAATTCAGCGCGCGGATCGATTGCGCGGCGATGACCCTCGCTCAGGTTATCGAAGATCGTGACGCCATGGCCTTCATCAAGCAATAGCTCGGCGCAAACGCTCCCGATGTAGCCGGCGCCACCGACAACGAGAATTTTCATTCTCGGGAAAATCGGCGGCTTGCGCCGTTTAATCAATCCAAAGTGCGACTGGAGGAGGTCCGAGCTGCAGCTTGCTTGGAAGCGCTAGCTACCTTCGAGGCACGAACGACGTTCTTTTTCTGAAGCGCCGCGATCATGCGTCGAGGTGTCTGATGTTTTGCCCGTGGGCCCAGCACTTTGAGACTTTGCTCCTCGGAGCCCCACTGCAGAATGTCGATGTCGATATTGCGCACGCCCCAGCGTTTCATCTCCAGATTGGTCGGCTTGTAAAGATCGATCGTGCTGGTGCCGATCAACGCCGTCCCGTAATCGTCGATAATAAATTCTTCTTTCGTGTCGACGATTCGGAACCGGGTGCCAAGAGGAAAGCGCGACCAATCGGAGGCAGCGCTCATGACATGACGGCCGGATAAATATTTGCCGAGCGCGTTTCGGTGTCCGCCTTTTTCGATCCGCGTATAAGCGGTCGTGCGGACATTGGACATGCGGCCAAGGTGCGAGTTCGCGGCTTCGACAGCAGCCAAGGGTTTCTGCACCACAGATTGTTCCGCGCAACCAACGAGGATACAACCAACAGCAAGAACTATTGTAAGGTTAAGGCTTTTAGACATTTGCAACACCGCGGCCTCAGATACCATCGAACTTCTGCCGGGCAAGTAATTATTTGCCATAAGGAAAATATCCGGGGCG
>QHPY01000044.1 GCA_003219215.1 Verrucomicrobiota bacterium
ACCATTTATTCACCGGCCAAGAGCAGAGTCGACTTTTATGTGCTGCAAACTTTACCTGGAGAAGCGACGTCGACAGCTGAAAACGCGCCGAAAACGCTGCGTGTCAGCGAGAAAATACTGACAGAAGTGAAGCCAATCGGTTCGGTAGTGGACGACGGCATTGGTCGCGCGGCGATTGATTTTCCCGTGACCAAGGGTCGTTACATAATGCTGAAATGGAGTCCGGCCATGCAGCAGGATACCGCGTTTTCTGTCGCGGAGATTGCCGCCTTTGGTAGCAATGAGACTCAGTCAACTAACTTAACACTGGCCAATACCAGCCTCGCTGGTGCTGGCGGTGGAGTCATTTCCGATGCCAAGGACGTGGTCATGGACGTTAAGGATTTTAAGGAGTGCTGCGCCGAAGAAGCCGAGCCCCCTGGGGAAGGTCCACCGTCCCCATTTCCCGAACCGCCGTCCTTCGTTTCTATCCCCTTCGTTAGTCCTTAGCGGAAATTTTCCGCCGGAAATTGGCCTGTCTGTTGGAATGAACCGATAGGCGGGCTTCTGCTTTTAGAAATTGCTGAAAATTTTTTCGACCTGGCGAGATTTACCTGTGAAAACAGGTGGCAGCGCGTACGGGAGTCGAACCCGTGCACCGGCCTTGAGAGGGCCGTGTCCTAACCACTAGACGAACGCGCCATCGTAATTCTCGAGGCGCTTAAAATAACTGTTGCCACAGCCCAAGCAAGATTGCCTTTCCTTCCGCTCCTAAACCAATTTGCAATCACCATCGCCGAATCATCTCTGGTTTGCCTCGTACTTTCTGGCCCGTTTGTCCTTTTTCTTTTTCGGCGTCGGACTCGGCGTCGGCAATTCACTGTCGGTCTCGTGTCGCACTCGTGCCTGGGTGATCTGACTCAAATGTGCGATTTTCAACCGGTCGAGCGCACTTCTCATTTCCGTGCTCCGCGCCATCACGGCCATCCGTCCGTAGTAAAGATCGTAATAATCACGCAGCCGCTGTCGCTTCTCCAAATCAGTTCGCGCCATTTCGGCCGATTTTTTCGCCGCCACAATGTCCGGGTCGTTTACGACCTGGTTCTGCAGTTGCCGCCATTCAATGTGCAGCCGGCGCTCATCTGCTTCTTTACCTAACGAGGTTTGTTTAAAAATTTCATCAATCTGCGCGCGTTCTGGAACGGTCGCTCTAGGGGTCGCGCTCGGAAGAGGCGCTTGCCGGGTCAAGCTCGATTGAAGATTCGAATCAGTCGCTACTTGTCCGGTGGCCGAACCTGCTCCGGCGCAAAAAGCCGCCAGCGAGATCGACAATGAAAGCTTCGCGCTCACTTGCAATTTTATCGGGGCGAGTCGCACTAAAACATGTCAGCTGGTCGGGGCGAGTCGCCGCGGCGACCGACCTAGCATGCGATCCAAATCGTCCCGACCCCGTCCAGTTTTGTAGTAGAGTTCTCTGCTTACCGCTTGGCGACGCGTATGGAAAGCCTCCCTGTGAAGCATGATCCATGGAGTTACATGTTTTGTCGCTGGCACGTTACCGAGATTGTGACGAGTGAGTCTTTCCTCGAGATGTTCGCACGAGCCGACGTATCGTTGTCCGGTTCTTTCACTCTTAAGAACGTAGCAGTAAAACATGTCAGCTGGTCGGGGCGAGAGGATTTGAACCTCCGACCTCGTGGTCCCAAACCACGCGCTCTACCAAGCTAAGCTACGCCCCGTAATTTGCCGTGATCTGTATCACGGATTCGGTTCGTAGCCAAGATTGGGCCCGAGTCGCTTCTCCGCTGTCGCAGTTGATTCACTCCGCCGTTGCGCGTAATCCACAATCTGGTCCCGCCCAATTTGGCCAACCGCAAAATATTTCGCCTCCGGGTGCGAAAAATAAAATCCGCTCACGCTCGCGGCCGGATGCATCGCGTACGATTCGGTCAGCTTGATGTCTATCTTGCGTTCGGCGTCGAGCAGATCGAATAGCGTCCGCTTTTCGGCGTGATCGGGACATGCCGGATATCCGGGAGCTGGCCGGATTCCCTGATATTTTTCGCGAATCAAATCGGCGTTCGACAGATTCTCATTGCGCCCGAAGTCCCACGCGATCCGCGCTTGCTTATGTAAATACTCGGCAAAAGCTTCCGCCAATCGATCCGCTAACGCCTTGGCGATGATCGCGCTGTAATCGTCGTGCCCAGCAGCGAATCTTTTCGCCAGCTCGTCCGCGCCGTGAATCGTGACCGCAAATCCGCCTAAGTAATCAGCCGACTTCGGGGCGATGTAATCTGCGAGACAACGATTGAATTGGTCGGCCGGCTTTTGGATTTGCTGCCGCAGGAAATAAAACGTTGCGAGTCTTTCCCGCTGCGATTGGTCGACAAAAAGATCGACATCATCACCGCTCGGGGTCGCCGGCCAGAATCCAAAGATGCCTCGCGCCGTTAACAAATGTTTGGCCGCGATTTCATCCAGGATCTCTTGCGCATCATCAAACAGTTCCCGGGCTTGTTTGCCGATCGTCGGGTCCTCGAAAATGGCCGGATATCTTCCGCGCAATTCCCAGACATGAAAAAATGGGGACCAATCGATGTACTCGCGAAGATCGACAATCGACGGGGCAACAGCGCGAGTCCCCATGAAATCGGGTTTCGGCGGGGTGTAATCGCCCCATTTAATCGGTGTCCGGTTCGTGCGCGCTTGATCAAGCGTCAGTAATTTCTTCGCGTGCGCTTTGGCACCGTACGCTTTGCGCAACGCATCGTATTCCGCGCGTGTCTTGGCGTCGAATGCAGTTTTTTGTTTTGCATTTAACAATGAATTGACCACACCGACTGCGCGTGACGCGTCCAGAACGTGGATCGTGCTCTCGTGATAATGTGGCGCGATCTTCACAGCGGTGTGCGCCCGGCTCGTCGTGGCACCGCCGATCAGAAGCGGCAATTCAAATTTCTCACGTTCCATTTCTTGCGCCACATGCACCATTTCGTCGAGGGACGGCGTGATCAGGCCGCTCAATCCGATCGCGTCTGCTCTTTTCTCGCGCGCAGTCTCCAAAATTTTCGCAGCCGGCACCATCACCCCAAGATCGACAACGTCGTAGTTGTTACACTGCAGGACGACGCCAACGATGTTCTTACCGATGTCGTGCACGTCGCCTTTGACCGTGGCCATCACGATGCGGCCCTGTGGTTTCGCGCCCGCTGCTTTTTCCGCTTCCATGAAGGGCATCAAATACGCGACTGCCTTTTTCATAACCCGCGCGCTCTTCACCACCTGCGGCAGAAACATTCTCCCCGATCCAAATAGATCGCCGACCACGCTCATCCCCGCCATCAGCGGACCTTCGATAACGTCGAGCGGGCGTTTGCATTTTTGCCGCGCCTCTTCGGTGTCAATGTCGATGTAATCAACAATGCCTTTGACCAGCGCATGCTTTAGCCGTTCCTCGACTGGCTCCGTGCGCCAGGCTTCGTCTTTGACCCTCGCTTTACCCTTCGCTTTTATATTTTCTGCGAAATCGACCAAGCGTTCAGTCGCGTCGCCGCGTCGATTGAGCAGCACATCTTCGACGCGTTCGCGTAACTCGGGCTCAATCTCCTCATAAACCGCGAGCTGGCCTGCATTCACAATCGCCATGTCGAGTCCGGCGCGGATCGCGTGAAACAGAAAAGCGGCATGCATCGCTTCACGAACGGCGTTGTTGCCGCGGAACGAGAACGAAATGTTGCTCACGCCTCCGCTTACCCGCACACCCGGCAAATTCGTTTTGATCCAGCGCGTGGCCTCAATGAAATCGACCGCGTAATTGCGATGCTCTTCCAAACCGGTGGCGACCGTGAGAATGTTTGGATCGAAGATGATGTCGTTCGGCGCGAAGTCGGCCTGCTCGGTGAGCAATTTGTAAGCGCGGGCGCAGATGTCGATCTTGCGCTCGAAATTGTCGGCCTGGCCTTGTTCGTCAAATGCCATCACGATCACAGCTCCGCCGTATCGTCTAACGAGTCGCGCCTGGCGCAGGAATTCTTCTTCGCCGTTTTTCAAGCTGATCGAATTCACTACCGCTTTGCCCTGCACGCATTTCAGGCCGGCCTCGATCACGTTCCACTTTGAGCTGTCGATCATGATTGGAATCCGCGAAATCTCCGGTTCGCTCGCGATCAAATTCAAGAAGCG
Source organism: Verrucomicrobiota bacterium (assembly GCA_003219215.1). Classification (GTDB taxonomy): domain Bacteria; phylum Verrucomicrobiota; class Verrucomicrobiia; order Chthoniobacterales; family UBA10450; genus AV40. The sequence continues at coordinate 4,165 of QHPY01000044.1, forward strand.
CGTCATCGCTGCTTCCGAATCGATCATTGCCTCGTCCATATTGACGTCGAGGACATTGGCGCCGCCTTGCACTTGTTGACGCGCAACCGCCAGCCCGCCGTCGAAGTTCCCGTTCAAGATCACTTTCGAAAACTTTGGAGAGCCGGTGATGTTTGTCCGTTCGCCGATCACAACAAACCCCATCTCCGGCGTAATGTTCAGCGGCTCGAGACCGGACAGTTGTAGTGCATTGTTCTGTGTGCTCTCCGAAATTTCGCGCGGCTTGCAATCGCGCACCGCGTTGCGGATCGCGCGAATGTGTTCGGGCGTCGTTCCGCAACAACCGCCAACCAGATTGAGCCAGCCGTTTTCGGCCCAGCGTTTTAATTTTGGAGCGAGCGTCTCGGGCGTTTCCGGAAACCCGGTTTCGGAAAGCGGGTCCGGCAAACCCGCATTCGGATAAGCGCCGACGTAAACTGGCGCCACGCGAGCCAGCTCTTCAATAAATGAATTCATTTCATCCGGACCGAGCGAACAATTCAACCCGACCACAAGAGGATTCGCGTGTGCGACTGAAATGAGAAATGCTTCCACGGTCTGACCGCTCAACGTGCGACCCGCTTTGTCCGTCACCGTTCCAGAAACAATGAGCGGCAATTTTTTTCCTCTCTGTTCGAAGACGTCGGCGACAGCGAAGAGGGCCGCCTTACCGTTCAAAGTGTCAAAGATCGTTTCGACCAGGAGAAGATCGACATTTCTTTCTACCAGCGCGCTGATCTGCTCGAAATAAGCCTGACGCAATTGATCGAACGTAACGGCGCGAAATCCTGGATCGTTTACGTCCGGCGAGATGGAAGCCGTGACCGGCAGGGGGCCAATCGATCCGCCCACGAAGCGCCGAGTGCCCGTTTGTTTTGTAACACGGTCGGCTGCGCGACGCGCGATGTTCACGGCCGACGTGTTCATTTCACGGACTAACGCGCGAAGACCGACATCATCCACCACCCGTTGAAAAAAACTCTGATCTTTGCGGCCGTTTGTCGGTTCGCTTTGGAATAAGAAATCGTGCAGCCCGATCGCGGTCGCATTGAAAGTGTTCGTCTCGATAATGTCGGCGCCTGCGTTAAGGTATTCTGCGTGAATTTCCTCGACGACTTGCGGCTGGGTTAAGTTGAGCAGCTCAAGACATCCTTTGAGATCCTTGCCCTTCCAATCGCGAAAGCGTTTACCGCGGTAATCTTGCTCGGATAATTTCCGGCGCTGGATCATCGTGCCCATCGCGCCGTCGAGGACAACAACGCGCTCGCGCAAAAGAGCTTCGAGGGGATAAACGTCAGTCGGCATGTTGGCGAAGAACTAAGCGGTGTTTATGCCAACATCAAGAAACAAATCTACGCATCATGATATGTAGATGTGTCAGGCTCCTGCTCCTAATGGTGCTTGATTTTAGGCTTGGAGCCTGGAGTTTCTCTCGCGTTGGTGCTTACGGTCGCAGCTGGCTCGAACGCAATTTTCCCAGAAACGAATCACCCTGACTCGCTAACCTCTCCTCGAGCCTTTCCGTACAATCGCAATCGCAGCACGCCCATCGCTCCGTGCCGTTCTCGTGCCGGCAGTTGCGCCGCGAATGCGCATCTTTCACACTCACGAGCTCGAAATATTCCTCCCAGTAGGGGCGCTCTTCGGCCAGCGGCGGATCGCAAAAACAGGTTTCGACCCAGGTTGCAACGCCGTCGTCGTTCAAGCGCGCTTCGTTCATATTATAAATGTACTCGTCCCCGGCGATGGAACCCTTCCCAAGCGTACCGTCACTGATCGAGCGCAACAGGGACTCCGATTTGTCCGTTTTTACTTTTGCTTTGACGAGATAACGCACGAACGAATGTAGCATTGTGGCGTTCTGCCGCCAGGGACGGCGGCAGCTACAACGCGATTACTTCTGTTTGTCATTCCGAGCGGAGTCGAGGAATCTCTTACTATCTCTGAAATATTTAGAGATGTCTCGGCTTCGCTCGACATGACATTTAACGGCGGCTCGATCGTGCTTTGCAATCACAAGATCGACAATTAAAGCTTCAGAATGAATCCGCTCAGGGTTTACCGGATTTACCGCGCTGTCTTCGATTGGATTGCAGGCCTGGAGGCAATTCGTCTTTTCAAGATTTTGAATCGCGATCAGCGGAATACGTTCATCGCGTGTTTCCTTGGCTGGGCGCTCGATGCGCTCGATTTCTTTCTCGTCACGTTCGTGCTCATTCCGATCGGCCACGATTTCGGGCAGACGATCCCCAGAGTCGCGTTCGCGATCACATTGACGTTAATGATGCGGCCGGTTGGCGCGTTCATCTTTGGTTTGCTCGGCGACAAGTTTGGGCGGCGCATTCCGCTGATGGCCGACATCATTTTCTATTCGGTGATGGAACTGCTGACTGCGTTCGCGCCAAATTTCACAATCTTTTTGATCCTGCGCGCGTTGTTTGGCATCGGCATGGGCGGCGAATGGGGACTCGGCGCGTCGCTGGCGATGGAATCGCTGCCGACGCAAACGCGCGGGCTCTTCTCGGGAATTTTACAACAGGGTTACGCGGTTGGTTATCTGCTCGCCGCGCTTGTTTACTGGATCGTCTTTCCACATTTTGGCTGGCGCGGATTGTTTATCGCCGGCGCGCTGCCGGCGTTCCTGGTCATTTACATTCGCGCTCATGTTCCGGAGTCGCCAGTGTGGCAACGCCAGCGTAGTCAACAAAAACCGAAACTGAGAATGTCGATCTTTCTCAAGCAACACGGCGTCTTATTCATCTATGCCGCACTGCTCATGACCGCCTTCAACTACATGTCGCACGGCACTCAGGATCTATATCCGACGTATCTGGAGAAACAGCGCGGTTTTGGCGTGAGCGCGAAATCGATGATCAGTATTGTTTATGCAACCGGCGCGATCTGCGGCGGGGCGGTGATGGGTTTTCTTTCGCAACAATGGGGACGTCGGCGCATCATTATCCTGTCGGCGACCTGCGGAATGTTGCTCATTCCGCTTTGGATTTTCGCACCGAGCACAACGCTGCTCATAATGGGCGGATTCCTCATTCAGTTCATGGTGCAAGGCGCATGGGGGGTCGTGCCGGTGCATTTGAACGAGCTCTCGCCGCCGGAATTTCGCGGGACGTTTCCCGGGCTCGCTTATCAGTTGGGAAATTTCGCTGCGGCTTATGCTGCCCAACAGCAGGCTTGGTTAGCGGAACGTTTCCGTTCGTCTAATGGACAACCAAATTACGCCATCACCATGGCGCTGGTCGAAGCGGTTGTCTTTTTGGTGATAATCTTCCTCGCAGCGATTGGCCGCGAGGAGCGCGGGAAAGAATTTTAACCGCAGCTATGGCAGCAGGCGTCTCGCCTGGATGGCATCAACAATTTCGCAGCCGAGATAACGCCAGTCCGGCTCGGACCTGCCACCACAGCAGAGCTTTTAATCGCGCTTGAGCGACGACGGCGCCAATCCTGGTCCTTCGCTTGGCGGTTGCGCAGCTGCGCTTTTCGCCGCGTGATAAACGCCTGCACCGTAACGGTGCTCCACGACCGCTTCCGCAATCCGGTCTGCCAGCGTTTCGCGATATTCGGCGTCGCGCGCTTCGCCGCCCTCCAATCGATTGCTCAGAAAACCGCACTCAACGAGTACCGCCGGATATTTGGCCAGGCGCAAGACGCGGAAATTTGCCGAATGCACGCCACGATTGGCTGAATGGGGGATCGTCATCAGCTTGGATTGGATCCGGCGCGCCAGATCAATCGAGTTTGCCGAATGGTAATACGTTTCGAAACCGTGAATCCCGCGCCGCCGCGAATCGTTAAAATGAATGCTGACGAAAATAGAATTCTTTTGCGCGTTTTCGATCGCGACGCGTTGCTCGAGCGGAATGAATATGTCGGTTGAGCGTGTCATCACGATTTTCAGATCGGATTCACGCAGCTTGCGAGCAAGGCGCGTAGCCACATCAAGCGTCGCAATTTTTTCGGCGCCGCCAAATTTGCGGTAGGCGCCGTTGTCTTTGCCGCCGTGTCCTGCATCAACAACGACAGTGCTGAAAGATTTGCTGGTGTCTTTTGTACCGGTCTCAGACGGCCCCCGTCCGGTGGCGCAAGCACCCAGGAACCCTGACAAAACAAGGAGGAGGAGTCGAAAACTCAGTCGAGACATTGCACCTTCTTACATTATAACACGTTGCCCTGCCAAAGGTTTCTGGATGGGCATCGTTCTCTAAGGCAGCAAAGTTCGGGCCGAAAGTTTGTTGCCTCGCAGAAAAACCGCTTGTTTTTTGTGCGACCGGATTTAAAGGCGTTTACTCTAACTTATGCGCACCCGATTCTTTTTGTATTCGCTCCTTTGTGTAGTCCTGGCCGCCAGCATTGCCTTCGCCGCAAAACCGACACCTGCTCCGAAAGCGGCCGCGACTGCCACGCCTGCGCCGACCGTCTCCAAGCGGGTGGTCGATCAAACCGCGCAGACCATCATTTATTGTTATCACCGCTTAGTAGACAAAGTCCGTTACCCCGGCACCGAAATCACGCCGGCGGTGTTCGAAGCGGAAATGAAGGAACTGAAGGATCGGGGCATTACTGTGATCAGTTTACAGGATCTCCTGGCTTGGAAGCGCGGTGAAAAAAACATTCCGCCGCGCTGCGCCGTGATCTCGTTCGATGATGGCTGGAAATCGCAATATGAAGTCGCGTGGCCGATCATGAAGAAATTCGGCTACACCTTTACCATGTTCATCTACACCGAGGGGGTGGCGGGCGGCAGCCTCGGTGGTGGACAAGCGATCACTTGGGAAATGCTGGCCGATATGCGCGACAACGGGATCGACATCGAAGCGCATTCCGCGACGCACCAGGATTTGCGCGAAGGCCACACCATCATGGTTGCTGAACCGGGCGGAAAGCGAACCAAAAAGAAACTGACCGGCGCGGAATACGAACAATGGGTCCAGAATGAAGTTGTTGGTTGCAAGCAATTGCTCGAACAACGGCTCGGCATCAGGGTGAATTGCTTCGCCGTGCCGTTTGGCACTTACAACGAGCACGTCAAAGAAATCGCGCGCAACGCCGGTTACGAAGCGATGTTCACCGTTTACGGCCAACCGATTACTTACACTTCACCGATGGACGCACTCGGCCGCTATGCGATCGAAGCGAACAAGCCGAAAGTTTTTGAAGACGCTGTGAAAATGATCGCGACTTCAAGCGGTGGCCCCGGTGCGCCGGCGGTTGCGGAAGTTGGTGCGGCCAATTTGTCGACCGAACCGGCCGACGGCACAACTGTTCGGAGCGCACTGCCGCTGATCAAGGCGAATCTGAGCGCGATCGGGCAGATTGATCCGGCCAGCGTGCAATTGCGCGTCAGCGGTTTGGGAGTTGTTCCGGCGACATTCGATCCGAAAACCGGGGTCGTTTCATATCAAGTCACGCAGAAGTTGCGCGAGAAAAGCTGCACCGTGATTCTGAGTGCGAAATCCGGTGACAAGAAAGTCGAGACACATTGGACGTTCGGAATCGACGATACCGGCGCCGCAACATCGACATCTCCAACTGCAACGCCGAAGAAATAACCGCGCCTTTTGCGCGCGTTGTTGGTAACGAATGTTTTCGCAACTGGGCGACAAACTGCAGGAGATCTTTAAGGACCTCCGCGGTCACGGAAAAATCAGCGAGGAGAACATCGACGCCGCGCTCCGCCAGGTGCGGCTGGCGTTGCTCGAAGCCGACGTCGATTTTCAAGTCGCGAAGAACTTCATCGCACGCGTCAAAGAAAAAGCGCTGGGCGAAGCCGTGCTGCGCAGCATCACGCCCGGTCAGCAGATCATTAAGATTTTTTACGATGAATTGTCGATCTTGCTCGGAGGCGATGCGGCGCCGCTTGAGCTCGGCAAACCTGGCAGAATTCTGATCGTCGGATTGAACGGCTCCGGCAAAACAACTTCGGCGGCAAAGCTGGCGTTGCTGCTTAAGAAGCAAGGTCGCGCGCCGCAGTTGATCGCCTGCGATTTGCAGCGGCCGGCGGCGATCGAGCAACTCGCCACGCTCGGGAAGCAAATTGACGTTCCGGTTTTCACTCCGGATCCGAACGAGAAAAATGTCCAGCGCGCCGCGGCTGCCGCGATTGCATCGCAAGATCGACATTCAACTAACATCGAGATCTTCGACACGGCTGGCCGGCAGGAAATCGATGCCGCGCTGATTGAGGAGCTCAAAGAGCTCAAAGAATTTTTACAACCGCAGGAAACGTTGCTCGTGGTCGACGCCGCGACCGGTCAGCAAGCGGTCAGCGTCGCGACGCATTTTAATGACGCTTTAGAAGTCACCGGAATCATTTTGACCAAGCTCGATGGCGACGCGCGCGGAGGCGCGGCGTTGTCCATGCGCGAAGTGACGCAGCGCCCGATCAAATTTATCGGCACCGGTGAAAAGCTCGACCAATTCGAAGCGTTTGTGCCGGAGCGTCTGGCTGGCCGGATTTTGGGAATGGGCGACGTAGTTGGTCTGGTTGAAAAAGCGGCCGAAACAATCGAGATCGAAGATGCGGAGCGCCTGGAGCGGAAGCTGCGGAGCGCGTCGTTCGACTTCAACGATTTCCTCGGACAGTTCAAAATGCTCCGCAAAATGGGGCCGCTCGAAAATGTCCTTGGCATGCTGCCGGGCATGAGTAACGTGCAGAGCCTCTCGATTGACGAGAAGCAGCTTAAGCGCACCGAAGCCATCGTGCTTTCGATGACCAGCGAGGAGCGGACGCGCCCCGAAATTTTGAACGCGCGGCGTCGTCAGCGGATCGCTCGCGGCAGCGGCTCGACCGTCACCGAGGTAAACGATTTGATCCGTCGCTTCGATCAGATGAAAAAGATGATGAAGAACGCGGGCAAAATGAAAAGGATGATGGCGCAAATGGCGCGAATGAAAAAATAATATGGCAGTTGCAATCAGATTGCGAAGAGAAGGAGCGTTGAATCGCCCCTACTTTAAAGTCGTGGTCACGGACAAACGCAGTCCGCGCGATGGAAAATTTATTGAGATCGTCGGGACGTACGATCCGAAAAAGGCTGGACAAAACAGCACCCTGAAGCTTGATCGAATCGAACATTGGATCAGCAAGGGCGCGCAGCCGTCGGACACCGTTCGCAGTCTGATCAAGAAGATTAAAAATCCAGAGGCTGCGGCGAAAAAAGCAGCGTCAGCGGCAGCAAAAAAAGCTGCCCCCGCGCCAAAACCAGCGCCGGTTGCAGCGGAGCCATCGGAACCAGCGGTAGCGCCAGCCGAAACGACGGCGCCTATGCCTGAGTCTGAGCCAGCGCCTCCAACCGAGAGCTGATTCGTGTTCATTCGTGGTTAGTTTTTGCCTAATGAAAGAGTTTCTCGAATTCATCATTCGGCAGCTGGTCGAATTTCCCGACGACATGGTGCTAACTGAAATTCCGAGCGGCAAAATGACGATTTTCAAAGTGCAGCTCCGCCAAAGCGATGTTGGCCGCATCATCGGTCGGAACGGGCAAACGATTCATGCCATTCGCGCGATGCTGAATAGCTCCGCATCGCGTCACGGCCAGCGGGCCACCCTCGAGATCGTCGAGTAGGTTTCGGTATCGATTCGATGTTGGACGTTCGGCGTAGGGCGTTCGACGTTTCTTCTGAATGAAGATCGACATTCTCACATTGTTCCCCGAAATCTGCCGCGCGCCGCTGGGCGAGAGCATGATGAAGCGGGCGCAGGAAAGTAAGATTGTCGATCTTCGCATTCATAACCTGCGCGATTGGACAAAAGACAAACATCGCATCGTCGATGACGCGCCATTTGGCGGCGGGCAGGGGATGGTGATGAAACCGGAACCAATCTTCGCCGCAGTGGAGGATCTGAAACAGTCAGCAATCAAAAATCAGCAATCAAAAATCATCCTGATGTCGCCCGCTGGACGTCGATTCGATCAGCAAATGGCGACAGATCTTTCCAAAGAATCGCATCTTATCGTCATCTGCGGGCATTATGAAGGCGTCGATCACCGTGTGATCGAGCATCTTGTCGATCTGGAGATTTCGATCGGTGATTACGTGCTCACCAACGGCGCGATCGCGGCTGTCGTGCTAGTCGATGCAGTCGTGCGTTTGCTGCCTGGGGCCTTGGGCCACGAGCACTCCGCGATCGACGATTCATTTAGCGCAGGATCGCTCGAAGGACCGCAGTATACGCGGCCCGCTGAATTTCGTGGCTGGAAAATTCCTGAGGTTTTGCTTTCCGGCAATCACGCTGAGATCGCGAAATGGCGAATAGAGGAAGCGCGGAAGCGCACAAAACAAAATCGTCCGGACTTGCTGGATTAATCGCGTACGCGTCCCAGCACAATGCAAGCGTTGATCCCGCCGAAGCCGAACGAATTGCTCATGACGTAATTCAATTCGGCGGCGCGGCCGTGATTTGGAACAACATCAAGGTCGCACGCGGGATCGGGGTTTTGATAATTGATCGTCGGCGGCACCCATTGTCGATCTAACGCCAGCGCGCAGAGCGCGGCTTCGATCGCGCCGGTCGCGCCGAGCGGATGCGCGTGGTACCCTTTCGTTCCGCTCACCGGAATCTTTTTGGCGTGCTCGCCCAGAACCTCTTTGATCGACATCGTCTCGGCGCTGTCGTTCAACTGCGTCGAGCTCGCGTGCGCATTCACGTAATCGATTTGCTCAGGCGCAACTTCCGCATCGGCGAGCGAGTCGCGCATCGCACGAATGCACGAATCGCCGCTCGGCAACGGGGCCGTCATATGAAACGCGTCGTTGTTTAAACTGTAACCGAGAACTTCGGCGTAAATTTTCGCGCCGCGTGTCCGCGCGTGTTCGAGTTCTTCGAGAATGAGCGACGCTGCGCCTTCACCCATCACGAATCCGTCGCGTAATTTATCGAACGGACGGCAGGCCAACTCCGGACCCGGACAGCGACTCATCGTTTTGATGATATCGAACGCGCCGATGGTGATCGTGGTGAGCGGCGCTTCCGCGCCTCCGGCGATGACGACATCGGCAAAATTATCTCGAATGTAACGAAGGCCTTCGCCGACTGACACAGTTCCGCTGGCGCAACTGTTCGAGTTCGTTGTTCCGACGCCGCGGAATCCAAAATCGATCGCGATGTTCGAATGGGCCGAGCCGCCGAAAACCTGCACCGCGAGCGTTGGCTGAACTCCGCGCGGCCCCTTTTTCAAAAAGCGAATGTAATTTTCCTCGGCTTTACAGACGCCGCCGAGCGCGGTTCCGAAGCTGACTCCGATCCGATCTTGCGGTTTTTCCTTCGAATATTCGATTCCGGCATCATCGAGCGCCAGTTTTGCCGACGCGACCGAAAATTGGGCGTAGCGATCGAGCCGTTTCAATCGATGCGCCGGGAAAAATTCTTCCGGGTCCCAATCATTGACTTGGCCGGCGACCCGCACACCGAACGCGCTCACATCGAAATTGGTGATTGGGCTGATGCCGGTTTTCTCGGCTTTGATCCCATTCCAAAAACCTTCGACGCCTTTGCCGATGCAGGTAATCGGGCCAAGGCCGGTGATGACAACGCGTCGTCGATTCATATAATCACTCTGTTTGTTCGCCCTTCGAGGTAACTCTTCATACAGCGCAAAGTCTTGTTGGCAATGTTGCCGATAAAAAAGTCACCGATGATCTTGTCGGCGAGCGGGGCCAGAATCTTCACCCGAAAGTTCAGATCGTGCAGAATTGTTACGAGCACGCCGTCCGGCTTTTCGTCAAACGTCCAGACCACGTGCATTCCTTTGGTGAACGCTTTCAAATGTTGAAAATGAATTTCGACACGATCGCGGTCGACGGTTACTTCGGATGTCCATTTGATCGGAATCCCGGAGCGCCGCGCCGCCATCACCACTACGTTGCGATTTGGGCTGCGCTCGAGATAGCGAATGTAACGGTAGTGGGGCAGAATTTTCGGCCAGAGCTCGAGATTGGCCGCCGTCTCGAAGATCGACATCTTCGGTGCGTGCATAATGATTGAATTCGTTTTGTGCATTCCAGTTGCGCGAAATCTGACTACACTCGTCTCATCCGATGGCGCTGGAAATGAAAAAAGAATGTGAGAAATGCGGACGCGCTTTATCCGTAGCCGGCGAAGCCTACATTTGTGTCCACGAATGCACCTTCTGTCGCGATTGCTCGATGTCGATGAACTCGATTTGCCCGAACTGCGGCGGTGAGCTGGTTCGACGGCCGCGCCCCGGAAAAGTAAATCGCGCGAGCAGGACCGAGAGTTGATTTGAGTCAGAGGACATTCGTTGGACCGCGTTGCCACTGCTTGGAATCGTCGATGAGGGTATGGGATAAAAGAAATCCGCAGGGAATCGAACCCCGCGGATTCAGTTTTTATGCTTCACCATCTTGAACTTCGGCTATTCAGCATGCTCCAGAATTCTCGTATCAAGCTCCAGTTCGATGTGCCGCGTCTGCTTCTTGAGCAAGCTGGTGCAGGAAGTTAAAGAATGCCGATGACTGACCGATAAACAGCCCCATGTTGGTAAGAAAATTGACCACGCCCACCGCGATCCCATTTGTTTCAGTGGGACGAATAATCGAACACACCGGAAGGGTAGAGCTGATGAACGGGCACGGTTCAGGCATGATCAGGTTCGTCTGAAAATCCTCTCCGCCAAAGGGAGGGGCGTTCAGGTCTGGAAATGTCGTCGTGTTGTTGTTCACCGGATCGAATGCCGTCACTTGGGGCGCATTGCCCGCCTTATCCTGCCAGGTTTGGAAATGCATCGTTTCGGTCGGACCGATGCTGATCAGAATTCGCAAAACTTCCACGCTGATAGCCCGCTGAGCCATTGATGGATAAAGGCTGTTGCCACCTTGCTCAATTGTCGCAAAATGGAACCCCGCCGTGTTGGCGATCACCTGAAGGAGATTTGGGTCGTTGGTGTCGTTATCGGTCCTAGGAATGGCCGTGTGTTGTCCGTGAGATAAATCCGGAATGGCCTGCGGAAATACGAAGTTGGGATTGAGGTCGGGATTCTCAGTGCGACTGCGGTATCGCGTCCACCAACCGGTGTCGAGGGTAAGCTTGGTCAGGTTTGTGAGCCGTAACTTT
>QHPY01000063.1 GCA_003219215.1 Verrucomicrobiota bacterium
GGCTTCGGCAATCGGCTCCGTCGCTTCAAGATAATCGCGAAAGCCGGCTGCAAACATTCCACGACGCAGCGACCACCAAGTTTTCACGCCCGGTCGATGGTAGTAGGCTCGGGTGTAAAGATCCCAACCTTGCCACTGGTCGCGATCAAGCGTCCCCTGGCGCTCCTGGAACCAGGCATTCTCGGCAAGCTTAAATAGCGCGAGGAGAACGGCGGCGGCTCGCAAGCGATCTTCTTCAGTGGCTCCACGCCA
>QHPY01000064.1 GCA_003219215.1 Verrucomicrobiota bacterium
CCGACGTTTAGCAAACGAATCTGAAACTGACGATGTCGATCTTAACGCGGCAACGGCTGCTCCGAGTTCGCCATTGCGTACGCGAACACCGCGACTACGGCCGAATTTTCAGCCAACTCTTTCGGGACAATTTTATCGAGCGTATCGGCTGGGGTGTGATGATAATTAAAATAGAACCGGCTGTCCTGGATCGGCGCGAACGCCGGCACGCCCGCTTTCTCCATCGGTTCAATGTCGGCTCCAGCGTGTTCCGCGAGACTGAGCATCCCCGCGCCGGATTCCTGCAAAATCGCCGCGACTGGTTTCCACATCGCCTTCACTTCCGGTTTTGCTTTGATGTTGAGTCCGATCGGATGATCGGCGCCGCCATCGGTTTCCATCACCGCGAAATGGTTCGCCCAATCTTTCTCGTGATCTTTGGCGTACTGCTTGGAACCGCCGAGACCGTTCTCTTCGTTCATCCACGCGATTACGCGAATCGTTCGCTTCGGTTTCAAATGCAATTTCTGAATCAGATTCGCCGCTTCCATCGAAACGGCCACGCCCGCGCCGTCGTCGATAGCGCCGGTTCCAAGATCCCATGAATCAAGATGTCCGGAAACAATCACAACTTGTTCCGGATGTTCGCCGCCTTTGATGTCGCCGATCACGTTCGCGCTCTCCATGTTCGGCAGAGTTTGCGGCGTCATCACCAATTTCATTTTTACCGCTCCTTGCTTCGCAAGATCGACAATCAGGTCCGCGTCCTCGGTCGTAACCGCGCCGGCCGGGATTTTCGGCGCATCATCGGCGTATTTAGTTTGGCCAGTGTGCGGGATCCGATAGTCCGCACCACCAACGGACCGAATCAAACACGCGACCGCGCCTTGTCGCGCTGCTGCGCTCGGGCCGTCGCTTCGATAAACGACTGCTTCGCCGTAGGCTTCGCCGCCGCGTCCTTCCGCCGCCATTTGTTTGTCGAACGGATAATTGAAGAGCACAATTTTGCCGGCAATCTTGTCGCGCGACATCGCTTTCAATTCGTCGAAATTTTTCACCGCAACGACATCCGCAGTAATTCCTTCGTTCGGAGTTGCAACGCTGGCACCTAGCGCGCAAAGCACGATTTTTTGCGTCGTGTTTTCCGCTTGTCCGGGAAACTGAACTATCGTCGCGGTTTCTTCGCCACGGACCCAATGCGGCACCGTCACTTTCTCGAGCTGCACTTCGCAGCCGATCGCTTTCAATTCATTCGCAACGTACTCAACGGCCTTCGCCGCCTGGGCCGATCCGGTCAAGCGCGGCCCGATGTTGTTTGCGAGATGCGCCACCTGCCGATAAGCGTAATCGCTGCTCAACGCGGCTTGTTGAAGTCGTTTCAGATCGGCCAGTGTTTGCGGTGAAAAAACAATCGGCGTCGCGGTTGGAGTGGGCGTAGCACTTGATTGTTCTTGAGGACTGCTTGTCTGCGCATCGCACTGCCATGCGTTGAGAATGAGCAAAATTCCGACAATCCCGGTTGTGCAAAGACGTTTCATTTTAAGTCGTTAAGAAATTCGAGAACTGCGGCAGCAAACTCCTTTGGACATTCGCGAACTTTCCACCTGATTGCTGATCATTCGGCTGTTGTCCGCTCGAGGAGAGCGAAAACAAAATCGAAAGTGCCGAAATCAGGCAGCCGGATAATCTCATTTGGAATCGGCGCCATAAGAAAAGTAGCGATAGACAATTTTCTGTTTCGCGCCAGCGCCGGTCTGGTTCAGCAGGTCGAACGCTTTTCTGTCCGCTTCGGCTTGCGATTTTGCGCGACCGACCACATTGACGTCTTTGCCCGACTTGTCCTGACCGCGCGCGACAGAAACGAAGCCAGTCGAATCCGAAGACGAAAGAATGCTCGCCTTAGCAACGCTGGACTCGCTTCGCCTGCGCACATCGCGTAACGCGAACTCGCGAGCCTGGGCCGAAGTCCGGTAATCTTTCCCGCCTTTGGGGGTAGCCGATCGATGATAGGTCACGTCCGTCCAAACGCCGTTCGCGTTGTAGCCGATTGCGACTGCGTCCCCGGCGGATACTCGCGAAGCGGGCGCGAGAAAAGACAGAAGACTAATTAGGAAAACAGGAATCCAGGAAAAATAAATTCGGACAGAATCAACAGAATTTACATGATTCGAAGAAAGAAAATCCGACGGGTCTGTAATTCTGGAAAATTTTGTAAATCCTGTCTGATCTTTCCGCGTTCCTGCTTTCCTGCTTTCCTGATTCATTAGCTACTTCAGTCGCTCTTCTTCGAAATCCATCAAATCGGGGACACATGCGATATCATGCCGATCGGCAACGCCTTGCTCCTTTTTCAATTCTTGAAAGCGCGGGGTCATGAAATCGCGCCAGCCAAGTTTCGACGCGAACCCATTCCAGACCACGATGTCGCCTTCATTCAGCCGGCGGCCTTTTTCGAAACACCACTCCAGAATTTCTTCATCGCTGCCGCCTTGCAGCACCCGCTCGCGAAGATCGGCGTAATTCACCCGCAAAAAATTGCAGCACGCGCCGTCGGCCGCTCTCGTTGCGCCAAGATTCTTATGATAGTCCTCGTGCAGCTCGCCGCGCGCGTGGAGCCGGATCTTGTCCAGCATCCGCGGGAAATAAACCATTCCGTTTTGCGTTTTCTCGTTCGGGCTCTTCGGATACTTCGTGCTCATAATAATAGGGCCACCAATCATCGATGCGTGTGCGCTACTTGTCATGTCGAGCGAAGTCGAGACATCTCTAGATATTTCCGGAAATCTCGTCGAACAGATCAAACCAGCGAGGATTGATTCGGTTGATTAGGCCCACCTTCTTCTTGCGGGACCACCTCTTCAGCTGCTTTTCGCGGGCAATTGCTTCCTCAACATCAGCATAATGCTCCCAATAGACGAGCTTGTGACATTGGTAATCTGCAGTGAACCCCGGAATCCGGCCCGACCGGTGCTCGCTTAATCTTCGTGACAGATCATTGGTCATTCCGATGTACAGGACAGAATCCGTCTGATTGGTAATGATGTACACCCAGAAATCGTATTCGCGCGGCATGCACAGAAATATCCACAGATCCCTCGACTTCGCTCGGGATGACAAAGATGATTCGGACTAAACTAAGCCCTGGTCCAACATCGCGTCGGCAACCTTAACGAACCCGGCGATGTTCGCGCCGTTCACGTAATTGCCCGGCGTCCCATATTTCTCGGCGGTGCGCGCGCAAACTTCGTGGATCGTTTTCATGATGTTGAACAGCCGCGCATCCACTTCTTCGCGGGTCCATCTCACCCGCATGCTGTTTTGCGCCATCTCCAAACCGGAAGTCGCGACGCCGCCGGCGTTGGCCGCTTTGCCGGGACCGAAAAGAATTTTAGCGTCCAGGAACTCATTGATGCCGTCGATGTTCGTCGGCATGTTCGCGCCTTC
>QHPY01000045.1 GCA_003219215.1 Verrucomicrobiota bacterium
TTGGATCGCTGCGGCCCGTTTCTGTTTTGCCAGCTCAATCGCGATATCGTTGCGCGCTTCATCGAATGTCTTTTGTCGCGCCGCCTGGACATCGATTAATTTGAGAATGTGAAAGCCGAGGCGTGTCCGGATCGGCCGACTGATTTCGCCGGAGCGAAGTTTCAGCGCCGCTGCCACGAAATCGGGGGGCATTCGAGCGGCGGAAAAATAGTCGAGATCGCCGCCGCGCAATTTCGTGGCTTCGTCTTCCGAATTCTGCGCCGCCAGCGTGGCGAAATCTTCGCCGCCAGCCAGCTGAACAGAAAGCGCTTCGATCGCGGCGTGTTTCGCCTCAACAATCTCGGGCGCAGTCTCAGGCGGCGCAGCCAAAAACAGATGACTCACGCGAAGCCGCTCGGGCACGAAGAAATTTTCCAGATGCGAACCGTAAAAGCGCCGACATTCGCCCTCGGTAACATCGAGCTCGGGTGGTATCCGCTTTGAAATCCATTGCCGCGAACCCAAATCATTTCTGAGCATTCGCCAAAGCGATGACTCTGAAAGATGGCTTGCATTCAACGCCAGTCTCCACGTTTTATCATCGCGAAATTGCGATCGCAGCAAGCTCAGTTCGCGCTCCATCTCCGTCCGCAGAATTTTTCCCGACCGGCCATGCGCTCGCGCAGCCGCATTCGCGATCAGATCAGTCAGCACTGATTGCCGTTGGAGATTTCTTTCTTGGTTGTGGTCGGTGCCTGCGAGGTAATGAAATTCGGCCAGTGTTCGATCCAAGTCAGCTTGATAAATTCCGCGGTCACGGACCAATGCTAATAAATGACCGCGGCCGCAGATGGTTCCGAGTTTGTCATGGAGAACAACTGAACTCGCGGCGAATTCACCGCAAATGATTCCAGTGGTAGCGGCAATTCCAATCGAAATCCAAGTTATGGCGATCCGACTCACTTTAGCGCGAACTGCGAAAGATAGTAAGTCGCCACCGAGCCGACAATCTGAAGACTCTGCGCGCTCAGCTTGTCGATTGTGTCCTCGGCGGTGTGCCACGGAGGGTAATGAAAATCGATCACGTCCACGACTGGAATCCCGATCGCATTCAAGGGGGTGTGATCGTCGGTAATGTCCTGATCGAAATAGGTGAAGTAATTTCGCAACTTAAGGGCATCGGCCGAGGCAAAAATGTCGCGAGCTATTTTTGTGGGCGAGTTCGGTGGAAGCGTGATATCCAGCGAGCGATCGCCGACCATGTCGAAAAGAATGCCGCCTCGAAATGATTTGGCCGATCCGTTTTGCGCAAGTTCGTGGGCAAAGTGGCGGCTTCCATAGATACCGTCGGTATCGTTAAAATTCTCAAAAGCTTCCTCGCCGTCGAAAAAAACGAGCTCGATCTTTTCCGCCAGGTCTGGCTGTCGAGCTAACACTCTTGCCAGTTCCAGAAGCAAGCCGGTGCTCGAGCCTGCGTCATTCGCGCCGACGAAGCGAAAGGTGTCGAAGATTTTCGTGTCATAGTGCGAACAAAGTAAAAACAATTTGTTGGCTTTCCCACCTGCACCAAAACGCGCGATCAGATTTACGAACCGCACCTGGCCGCGGGGTGTGTTTTCTGTGAACGCCTGCTCGCTCACGCTCCAACCGGAAGATTGAAGTTCCCGCTTGATGTAGGCGCGCGATTTTTCGATCGCCTCGGATCCCGGTGTCCGCGGACCGAAATCGACCAACCGCTGCACATGAGCGAGCGCCTGATCGCCGGAAAATTGCGTCCAGATTTTACCCGAGGGCGCTTTGGCACAGGAAGTGGCGAGCATTGCGCCCAGACAGACTCGCCCCAAGGAAAACGACATCTCGGTTTCGTTCAGCGATCGCTGGAATTCAAACCAACAATGCTCAAGATGCGCTGGAGATCGTCATCGCCGTAGTATTCGATTTCGATCCGGCCGCGTTTCAGCCCGTGATGAATCGCGACATTCGTGCCCAAGTGTTGACGCAATTTGTCCTGTAAATCAGCGATCGTCGCGGACGTGACCGTGATTTCCGCAGTCCGGCGCGCCCGCCTCTTCCAGCCACCAAGATGTCGCGCGACGAGACGTTCGGTTTGGCGCACGCTCGCGTTACGACGCAAAATCGTCTCGGCCAGTTGCACCTGCTCCTCGGCCGCTTTGACCCCGAGCAGAACTTTGGCGTGCCCGACCGAGAGCAAATCCTGCGCGACCCAGGTTTGGATTTGCGGATGCAAATCGAGCAAGCGAATCGCATTTGCGACCGCGGCGCGGCTGCGGCCAACCTTGAGCGCGATGTCTTCCTGTCGCATTCCGAATTCCCCGGCCAACCGGGCATAGCCTTGCGCTTCTTCGATTGGATTCAGATCGGTCCGCTGAAGGTTCTCGATCAAAGAAAGCTCAAGCACTTCCAAATCGCTCGCCGTCCGGACGATGACCGGAACGTCGGCAAGTCCAACTTCCTGCGCTGCGCGCCAGCGTCGTTCGCCCGCAATCAGTTCGTGGCGTCCGTCGATCCGCCGGACAATTAGCGGCTGAATGATTCCGTGTTGTCGAATTGAATCGACCAATTCCTGCAACGCTTCGGGTGCGAAATTTTTCCGCGGTTGTAGCGGGCTCGGAACAATCGTGGCCAGCCGCACGTGATGGACCGACTCGCCAGGATCGACCTCTTGCGGAACGGGCGCCGGACGAGTCCCGATGAGCGCGGCCAGACCCTTGCCGAGACCGGTCTTCGCCATCTTCGCCATGTGTCCGAGGCTATCGAAGCGCTCGAATAACGCAAATGGCAATCAGAAACCCGCAAGGGTTGCGCAGTTTTTAGCCGACGGATAGCATGCGGCAATGTGGCGCGCGCCCGAAGTCTTCACTCTGGGACATTCTCCGGATCCGGACGACGCCTTCATGTTCTACGCGATCGCAAAAAACAAAATCGATGTGCGCGGCTATCGTTTCGAGCACCGGCTGGAAGACATTCAAACGTTGAACGAACGAGCAACTCGCGGCGAGCTGCACATCTCGGCGATTTCCATTCACGCCTACGCCTACGTTGCCGACAAATATGCGCTGCTGCAGTGCGGCGCGAGCATGGGCGATGGATACGGACCGATTGTCATCAGAAAAGCTTCAACCGCGAATGAGAATGTCGATCTTCGGAAGCAATTAAGAAATCTTGTGATTGCAGTGCCAGGAAAAATGACGAGCGCCTATCTCGCACTGCAACTCTATCTCGACGATTTCAAACACATCGTTGTGCCGTTTGATCAAATTTTCGATGCGGTAAAACGAGGCGACGCGGACGCCGGTTTAATTATCCACGAGGGGCAACTGACTTACGCGAAGTCCGGTTTCAAAAAAATTGTTGATCTCGGCGAGTGGTGGAAAAACAAGACCGGACTGCCACTGCCGCTCGGCGGAAACGTTATTCGGAAAGATATCCCCGAGAATGTGCGACACGATCTTTCCGAAATCATGCGTGCGAGCATCGACTTCGGTCTGGCTCATCGCGACGAAGCTGTGCAACACGCTTTGCCTTACGCGCGGGACATGAACGAAAAGCTGGCGAGCAAGTTCATCGGCATGTACGTGAACGACTATACTCGTGATTACGGCGAGAGCGGGCGCGCTGCGATCCGCAGATTTCTGGGCGACGCACGCCGCGCGGGCTACATCGACAATCTGGCCGAAATCGAATTCGTCGAGTGAGTAAGGGAGACTATTTCTTCGGCTTCTCCGTTTTACCAACCTGCTTCATTACAAACGTTTTGACCCGACTGAATTCTTTTTGAAACCCGTTGGTAAAATCGTGCGTGCCGTATTCGAAAAGGACGACGAAGCAAAAGGTGAAGAAAACGAACAGAGCGACCCAAAATATCCCGCGCAACAATGACATGGCGGCAAGCCTAACTGAGGCCGAGTTTTAGGTCAATCTGGGCTGCCTGCGGAAACTTCGGATTGATCGGCCTCGGAGAACTGCCAAGCTAATCGGTCATGCGCATTCCGTTGCTGGATCTGAGCGAGCAATACCTTGCGCTGTCGGACGGGATTCGCGCAGCGACCGATGAAGTTTTGGCCAGCCAGCGCTTCATCATCGGCCAGAAGTTGGCCGAATTTGAGAAAGCAACTGCGCAGTATTGCAGCGTGCCGTACGCCATCGGCGTTTCATCCGGAACAGACGCGCTCCTGGCTGTTTTAATGGCGCTGGAGATCGGACCGGGAGACGCGGTCATTACGACAGCCTACTCTTTTTTTGCGACCGGCGGTTGCATCGCGCGCGTCGGCGCAACTCCGGTCTTCATCGACATCGACCCAGATACCTACAACATTTCACCGACGGCGCTGAAGTCCTACATCGACGAGCATTGTCATCGAGTTGAAGGAAAATTGCTCAACGAAAATCGACAAACGATTTGCGCCCTCGTTCCAGTCCACCTCTTCGGTTTGTGCTGTGAGATGATTGAAATACGCCACGTCGCGCGCGAGCATAATCTGCTGCTGATCGAAGATGCGGCTCAGGCCATCGGCGCCGATTGCCCGCTCGACGGTGGATCAGCCAAAGCTGGGACAATGGGCGATGCCGGCTGCTTCAGTTTTTATCCGTCGAAAAATCTCGGCGCCGCGGGAGACGCCGGAATGGTGGTGTGTCAGAACGAACAATTCGCCAATCGAATGCGCATGTGTCGGCAGCACGGTATGGAAGCGCATTATCAGCATCAATTTATTGGCGGCAATTTCCGGCTCGACGAACTGCAAGCCGCCATCCTGAAAGTAAAATTGCCGTATCTTGACGGTTGGTCAGCTGCGCGCCGCGAAGCAGCGAAGTTTTACACGAATGAGTTCCGGCGGGTTGGATTAGACGAAAAAATCAAATTGCCGGTCGAGCCTTATGGGGAGAGTGGGCTCAGGAACCATCATATCTATCATCAATATGTGATCCGCTCGCCTCGACGCGATGAGTTGCGGGAGCATCTTACCGAACGCGAAATCGAAACGGCCGTTTATTATCCGCTCGCCCTGCACGAGCAGCCGTGTTTCGAATACCTCGGCTATAAACCGGGCGATTTCCCGGAAGCGGAAAGCGCCGCGCGCGAGAGCCTGGCGCTTCCGATCTATCCGGAAATCTCGCGCGAAGCGCAGCAATACGTGGTAAAGTGCGTCGCTGAATTTTTTGAATAGGCCCGTGTCCGCGACACTTGCCAGCGGCAGAGCGTGAGTTATATCAGAACGCGCGAGGGTAGGTACCGAAGTGGCCAAACGGGGCAGACTGTAAATCTGCTGGCTTTACGCCTTCGCTGGTTCGAATCCAGCCCTGCCCATTTTCTTTTCGTATCTTAGCGCCGGCGTCTTCGGGCTTTGCCACGCGAAGATGTCGATCTTCGGCGCGGTTTGGCTTTCGTCCTCTTGGCGGCCGAACGCTTGCGCGATTTCGCAGGTTTTCTTTTCGCGGCTTTGACGCGCGAAGTTTTCTTCGGCCGCGGTCGGGCGAGTGCGGGTTTAACTATGCGCGCGACTGCTTTTTTTGCGCCGGGACCAAGACGACGTTTACTCGCTGCTTTTCCAGCCATCGCACCAACAATTCCTCCGACAACGGCACCGGCCGGACCTACCATGCTGCCGAGCGCAGCGCCGGCGACGGCTGCGGCGGTTTCTTTGGGTATTGGCGGAATTTCAATGTTTTCTTGCGCGTTTGGATCATCGGCCATAATCGGAACTCCTTCTTTAGAGCGTTGTCGTTTTAGGTAGTTCGCTCCTCGGGGCGGGCGCAGTCGTGATGAAACAAAAAAACGGCCGCCGAGGCGACCGCTTTTAAGAAAATAATAAACTAATCGAGCCGATTAACGGCCGCGGCGTTGTCCGCCATCGCGGCGCCGATCGCCGCCATAGCCACCGCCTCCTCCGCCGCCTGGGGGCCGCGGTTCGCGCGGACGTGCTTCATTAACGGTGAGCGCTCGCCCTTCGAGAGTCTTGCCGTTAATTTCCGCGATTGCCTTCTGGGCGTCTTGGTCGGAGCCCATGGTGACAAAAGCGAAGCCGCGGGATTTGCCGGTGAATTTGTCCTGCATGAGCATGACTTCCTGCACCGCGCCAGCTTGCGAAAAAAGCTCCTGTAATTCGTTTTCGGTGGTGTTAAATGGGAGATTTCCCACGTATAATTTAGTTGCCATTGAGTCTAATCTGGAAAACGCCGCCAGGACACTGTTCCCGCTTATTGAGTTTTAAATCGCCGCTGAATGAATTTCAGATGACAATCGGCGGACTTCCGAGCTGCTGTTTTCTCCTTTCGGGCACATTGTGTAAGGTGCTTCGGTTTGGAAAGCAACCAAAATCGCGGGGCAATTGTCGAGGAGAACGTGATATTTAACGAGTTAAGCGGAAAAACACCGGCGTCCCGGGTCGCGGTGGTGGCGGCCGGAGTCATTAGCCCCCTCGGGATTGGCTTAAATGAGACCCTCACGTCGCTCAGGGGCAGCAAGGATTGCATCTCACCCGTCGCCCGGTTCGACGTCGAGAAATGTCGATGTAAGACCGCTGGTCAAATCTCAGACCAACGCCTCCTCGGCCAGCCGCGAAATGGGCGGAAAAACGAACGGCTACATCGCGCGACTCGCATGATGATCGCCGTTTTCGAAGAAGCCTTCGGGCAAGATCCTGGATTCACGCCGCAACTGACGGTCGTCGGCACAACGAGCGGCGGAATGTCGTTTGGGGAAGATTATTACCGCGCCTTACACCGACATCGAGGCTTGCGACATTCGCCAGGGTGGATTGCAAATTATCCGCCGCAAAAACCCGTGATCCATGCGCAACACGCATTTGGAATTTCTGCGCCTTGCCAAGTCATCGCCAATGCCTGCGCTTCGGGCACGAACGCAATCGGACATGCGTTTGAGTGCGTCCGTTCAGGAAAATATCAGCAAGTGCTGACCGGCGGCTACGACGCGCTTTCCGAGCTGGTCTTTGTCGGATTCGATTCTTTACAAGCAGCAACGCCGGAAAAATGTCGACCCTTCGATCGCGACCGGTCAGGTATGGTCCTTGGCGAAGGCGCGGCTGTGCTCGCACTCGAGAATTTGGAGAGTGCGCGGGCGCGACGCGCCTGTGTTCTGGCCGAAATCATCGGGTACGGAATCTCCACGGACAATCATCACCTAACCCAGCCCGATCCGTCAGGAAGCGGTCCGCGGCGTGCGATGGAGCAGGCGTTACAGAGCGCAAATCGTTCCGCGGAAGAAGTGGATTACATCAATGCTCACGGAACAGCGACAACGTTCAACGACGCCGCGGAAGGAAAAGCGATTGCCGAGTTGTTCGGAAAAGTTCCAGTGAGCTCGACCAAAAGTATGATTGGTCATTCGTTAGGCGCAGCCGGCGCAATCGAAGCCGTCATCTGTTTGGCTGCGCTGAAAGCGCAATTCCTGCCACCGAACATTAACTTTCGTAATCCGGACCCAGATCTCGACCTTAACATCGTCGCCAATACGGCACGCGACGCCCGGATCGACATCGTCCTGTCAAATTCATTTGGGTTCGGAGGAACTAACGCTTCCATTTTGATCCAGAAGGTTGCGGCATGAACCTGCGGATCGCAGGTATGGGCTGGGTCACGCCGCTTGGCCGAGACATCGATCCGGTCTGGGACCGTTTGATCCGCGGAGAGGAAGCGACCGCGCAACCGATCTCAGACCCCATTACCGACAAGACATATTGCGCCTTCCGAATTCCAACCGAGGCGTTGAAAGATCTGCCACCGCATCCTCGCCTGCGTCGCGCCAGCGCGATCTCGCGCTTCGCCGCGGCCGCAGGATTGGACGCCCTCGCGGAGGCCAGATCGACAATCGGCGGGATCGACGTGGAACGAATGGCGCTCGTGTTTGCCGTTTCCAACGGCGGCGTCGTCTACACAAAACGTTTTTATCACAGCGTGGTCGAGTCCGGCGCGCAATCGGCGAGTCCTTTGCTTTTCCCGGAAACGGTTTTCAACGCGCCCGCCAGTCATCTAGCCGCGATCCTCGGGATTGCGGGCGCGAGTTACACACTTGTCGGAGATGGCGCCGTCGGCGCGCTGGCGATCAAGATGGCGAGTGACCTACTTGACAATGAAGCGTTCGATTTTTGTCTCGTGGTAGGCGCGGAAGAAGCGGACTGGTTGCTGTGCGATGCCTATCACAAATGGCGCCTTCTCAAAAGAGAGCCGCCGATTGAACCATTCCACGAGCCGCCACGCGGCATGATTTTGAGCGAAGGAGCCGGCGCAGTGTTGCTCGCGCGTGAAGGTACCGTGCAAATCGACGCGATTGATGCCGGCGGGAATTTCTCGGAGCGTCGAAAAGCGAACGAGATCGTGCGTCGAATTCTGCACGGTCTCGCGGATGAAGGTGCCTGCATCATCGCGAGCGCAAATGGAACCTTTGTCGATCTTGCCGAACGCGCAGCCATAGAAAAAGAACTGCCGAAAGCAATAGTTTACGGCCCAAAGCCGGCGCTTGGCGAAAGTGTGGGCGCGAGCGCGGTTTGGCAGATAATCGTGGCTGCGGAAGCGTTACGAACAAAGCGCCTCCCGCAAATGTTGCGTGCGGGCGGACAGGTGGGGCTCAGCTTTCTAGCGGTTGACGGGGGATCCTGGTCGAAAGCGATCGTCTTAAGCTGCGGCCTTAATCAACAGGTCGCCGGATTGCGGTTGTCGATCTAGGCAGGCACCGCCCTACTGCTTTTACCTTTGCAACTGGGGCCGCCTAAGGTACCTTCGGCGTCCGCCATGCGAACGCTGGTCTGGGGGATTATTTTTATGTTTTTGGTGACCGGCATGGCTGGCGCGGCGACCAATGTTTCCGACCACGAGCCAGTGGAGATTACTTCGACCGGAGAAACGACCTACGAAAACGGCGTCGCCACGGCGCGAGACAATGTAGCGATTCACATTGGGGACACAGATATCTATGGGGACTTTGCTCAGTACAACTCCCGCACCCACGAAGTCTCAGTAGAAGGACACGTGCGCATCTATCGTGACGTTAACGTTTACGTCGCCGAACGAGGCGTCTACAACATCGACACCAAACAAATCCGCACCAGCAACGTGCGCACCGATTATCATCCTTATTTCTTGACCGGACAAAACGTAACTGAAACCTCCGCAAACGTTTATCGCGTGGAAGATGCCACTTTCACTACCGACGATTCCCCCCACCCGGACTTTCACCTGCGCGCGCGAACGGTGCGCGTTTACGAAAACGACCACGTCGTTTTTCAAAACGTGACGTTGTACATCGGCAGGGTTCCGGTGTTCTGGTGGCCGTACATGTACCAATCGCTGACGGATGCGTTCAGCTTTTCGATTTCGCCGGCCGATTTAAGTTCGTGGGGGCCGTCGCTCCTCACGCAAGTCGCGTTTCCGATCACGGAGGACATCAAAGGCAGGATCAGACTCGACTATCGTGGGCGTCGCGGCGTTGCGATCGGTTTCGAATCGGATGTTGACTACGGCAAAGACAAGTCAAGCAATCTCAAATTAAGGACTTATTACCTTAATGATCAAAACCCGGATATTAACCCCACTGCGCTTAAGCGTGGCGACGTTCCGACCGACCGATATCGTCTGAGCTTGGAAGATCGGACCGAGTTTACCTCCGACATTTACGGGATCGTCGATGTCACGAAGTTGAGCGACCCGTTTTTGATGCAGGACTTCTACCAGAGCGAGTTCCGGGTCAACCCCGTTCCAGACAACGTCATTGCCCTAACCAAGACCGCTCCATTCTACACGCTCACGGCGATCTCTCGTTTCCAGGTGAATGATTTCTTCGAACAAACGGAGCGGTTGCCCGAAGTCGTGCTCGATATCAAGCGCCACGCGTTATTTGGCGGCCCAATTTTTTACGAGGGTGAGAGCGGTTTCGCCGATCTGCACCGAAGTTTCGCGGAGAATTCTGGTTTTGAAAATTATGGCACCACGCGGTTCGATACTTTTCATCAGCTGCTTTATCCGAACACGTATTTCGGCTGGCTTTCCATTGTGCCGCGAGCGGGCTTTCGAGCGACTTATTACGACAAAACTCGCGATCTCGGCAGAACCATGTTTAACACCAGCGATGATCCGTTGATTCCCAATTTTATTCTGCCAGATCCCACTCCAACAAATCCCATCGTCGATGCTGGCAGCGACGTTCGAACCGTCTTTGATACGGGCGTCGAAGCTTCCTTCAAAATATCGCGTTCGTGGGACGAGGTGGCGAACCGGAGTCTCGGATTGGATGGATTGCTTCACGTCATTCAACCGTACACGAACTTCTCATACGTCCATGAGAGCGGGATCAATCCCGCTGCGGTTTTGGAGTTCGACCGATTTGAACCATCGACGCAGTTGCGCCCGATCGATTTTCCCCAGTTTACCAGCATCGATTCGATCGCCAGTTGGACGGTCTGGCGTAATGGAATTCGGAACCGCTTGGAAACCCGGCGCGACGACTTGACTGTGACCTGGCTGGAGCTGGACACATTTTTTGATGTGAACTTCGACAACCCATACGACCGCCGGTCTTACTCGAACTTCTTCAACAAACTGCGCTTTACCCCGCTGCCGTGGGCGTCGCTCTCAATTGATTCGCAGATTCCGGCATTCAATTCGGGTTTTACTGAAGTCAACACAACGATTTCTGTGCAACCAATCGCGAATCTTCAGCTCAGCGCGGGACATCGCTACCTCAACGACAACCCGTTTTTCGAACACAGCAGCCTTTTCGTGGCCGGCGGATACTACCGAATCAGCGACAACTGGGCTTTTGGATTTCAAGAGCAATACGAAGGCTCAGTCGGCATTTTCCAAGAACAACGCTACGCCATCTACCGTGACTTGACGAACTGGGTTGCCTCGGTTGGTGCGGTGATGCGGGACAACACCGGTAACAAGAAAGAGTATGGAATTCTCCTCACCTTTACACTTAAAGCGTTTCCAAAGTTTGGTTTCGATTTGAATTTTGATCCGGGAAATCAAGGGCAATGATCCGGTTGCAATCAACGTTCGTGATTCGTCATGGTGAATCGCGACTTTGGCGCAGCGGATAGCCAGCGCCTTTAACTAATCATGGATATTTCAATCATCGGTTCCGGCTACGTGGGGCTTGTCACGGGGGCCTGTTTTGCCGACGTCGGTCACAATGTCATTTGCGTAGACAACGACGAGGGAAAAATTAAGACGCTCCAGGCTGGACGCATTCCAATCTACGAACCCGGTTTGGAAGAAATCGTTCATCGCAACGTTTCCGCTCACCGTTTGCATTTCAGCAGCAGCATTCGTGAAGGTGTAGAGAAGTCTCAAATCGTTTTCATCGCGGTGCCGACGCCGCCACAGTCAAATGGAGATGTCGATCTTAGCTTTATCGAAAAAGTTTCGCGCGAAATCGCCGACATCCTCACTGATTATCGGGTTATCGTCGATAAGAGCACCGTCCCCGTGAAAACTGGCGAGCGCGTCGCCGAGACAATCAAGCGCTACAATCGGCACGGAGCGAAGTTTGACGTTGTCAGTAATCCGGAATTTCTGCGCGAGGGCTGCGCGATTCGCGACTTAATGCATCCAGATCGCATTGTCATTGGGGCCCAGAGTCAGCACGCTGTTGATTTGATGAAAAAGGTTTACGAGCCTTTCATGGCGCCGGTTCTGGTCACCGGGATTAACAGCGCCGAGCTGATCAAGCATGCTGCGAATTCGTTCCTCGCTCTAAAAATTTCCTATATCAACGCCATTTCCGCGATCTGTGACGCCAGCGGAGCCGACGTGGAGAAAGTCGCCGACGGAATCGGAATGGACCGCCGCATCGGCCGCCAATTTCTCAATGCCGGCATCGGGTACGGCGGGTCTTGCTTTCCAAAAGACGTCGCCGCGTTCATCCATATCAGCGAACAGCTCGGCGTTCCGTTTACCCTTTTGAAAGAAGTGCAGCGGATTAACGCTGGTCAAAAAGAACGCTTTCTGAAACTTATTCGTGATACGCTCTGGGTGTTACGCGAAAAGAAGATCGCGGTCTGGGGTTTGACGTTTAAGCCAAACACCGATGACGTACGCTCGTCGGTTGCGATCGAGTTAGTGGATGCCATGCTTCGCGAAGGCGCGCACGTTAGCGTTTACGATCCGAAAGGAATGGAGAAGGCGCGCGAGCTAAAAGCAATCGCCGACGCGAAATTCGCGGCGTCGGCATTGGAAGCGGTCGATGGTGCCGAAGCTCTCGTCATCGCCACGGAATGGAATGAATTTGCCAATGTCGATTTCGCCGCGGTTAAACAGCGGATGACAACGCCGATCGTGTTCGACGGCAGAAATCTATTGAATCCGGAGACGATGGGCGAACTCGGTTTCCATTATCATTCCATCGGCCGCGCCAGCGTCATTCCGCGCTAGAACGATCGTGCCGCAGACCTCTGCTCGCCGAGTCGCTCTCGCCGCGCTGAGAACCTGGCGCAGAAAAAGGCAATTTGCTGACTCGATCATTTCCAGCGCGCTCTCGAAGAGCACGCTCCAGCCGGCTGATCGAGCATTCGCCGTCGAACTTTTTTATGGCGTATTAAGAAACCTCACGCTGCTCGACTTTTGGATTGGCGCGCTTCGACGGGCACACCTGGATGTCGATCTTCGCGATCTTTTGCATCTTGGCCTGTATCAGCTCTTCATCGCCAAGACGGCTGAACATGCCGCGGTCCATGAAACCGTCGAGACCGCTCCGAAACGCCAGCGCGCAATCGTCAACGCGATACTGCGCTCCGCAGCGCGCGACCGGCAAGGGTTGCAAAGAAAAGCGAACTCAGAGTCGCTCGATGTGCGAGCTTCGCATCCGAAGTTTCTGATTGAGCGCTGGAAAAAACAATTTGGAACCGATGCGACCGAAGCTTTGTGCGACTGGAACAACCGGCCGCCGCCAATTTACGCGCGAATTAACCAATTGAAGATCGGCCGCCAGACTTTCCTCGAGCGATATCGCAACGCGAGGACACTGCCGAATGTTTCGAACTTTGTCGCACTTCCTTCAGCTACAGACGCGATCGAAGCGGGAGATTGCTATGTTCAGGACCCGAGCACATCGCTTGCGTGCAAATTGTTGCAGGCGAAGCCGGGCGAAAAGATTTTGGACGCCTGCGCAGCTCCCGGTGGCAAGACCGGGCACATCGCTGAGTTGATGGAAAATCACGGCTTGCTTGTGGCAGTCGAGCGCCAATCGGAACGAATCCGCTTGCTCGATGAAAATCTTGCCCGTCTCGGTGTTCGGATTGGAAAAGTCGTTTGCCACGATTGGACGAAACCTCTAATCCCGGATGACGTTGGTTCGAAAGCCCCATTTGATCGAATCTTAGTTGATGCGCCCTGTAGTAACACCGGCGTGATGCGACGCCGTCTCGATGCGCGCTGGCGATTGAATCCGGCAGATTTTACCCGGATGCAAGGGAGACAAATTGAAATTGTGCGCGCGGTGGCGCCGTTGTTGAAGCCCGGTGGCACCCTCGTTTACAGCACGTGCAGCCTTGAACGAGAGGAAAACGAAGACGTTGTTCAACAGCTGGTCCAGACGATGTCTATTTTTCAGTTGGAGGAAGAAAGATCCTCGCTTCCGTTTCGGGATAACTTCGACGGCGCATTCATCGCGAGATTCCGCCGAAGGGATTAATTCAGATTACTCCCGAGCGGTTGCATCCCGCGGACTCGATGGAATCGTAGCGTCCTATGCACGACGCGCGTTTCGACAAACTCGCCAAACTTCTGGTGGAATATTCAACCGGACTCAAACGGAATGAGAATGTCTTGATTGAGGCTTTCGACGTTCCCGATGAAATGACGATCGCTCTCATCCGCGCGGCACGAAAAGCAGGCGCAATTCCGTTCGTCCAAGTCCAGCGCGCCCGCATCGGCCGCGAGCTTGCATTGGAAGCGTCGGATCGACAACTGACGCTGGCCGCGGGCCATGAACTGGCACGCATGAAAAAAATGCACGCTTACGTCGCGCTGCGCGGAAGCAACAACATCACCGAATTATCCGACGTGCCGGTGGCTAAAATGCAGCTCATCGCAAAAAAAATGCGGCCAGTTCAGGATCAACGAGTCAAAAAAACCAAATGGGTCGTGCTGCGATGGCCGACTCCGTCAATGGCGCAGCTCGCGGGAATGAGCACCCAAGCCTTTGAAGATTTTTATTTCGAAGTCTGCACCCTCGATTACCGGAAACTGCAGCCAGGAATGAAAGCACTCAAAGGGTTAATGGAAAAAACGGATCGGGTCGAAATCAAAGGACCGGGAACGGATCTACGATTTAGCATCAAAGGAATTTCAGCGGTGATTTGCGGTGGCGACCGGAATATTCCGGACGGCGAAGTGTTCACAGCGCCGGTAAAAAGCTCCGTCGAAGGCCATATCACATTCAACGCACCGACAATTTATCAAAGCATTGCCTTCGATGGAATTCGTCTCGACTTTCGGCAGGGCAAGATTGTTGAGGCTACCAGCAACCAAACTGAAAAGCTCAACAAAATCCTCGATTCCGACGCGGGAGCGCGCTACATCGGCGAGTTTTCCCTTGGATTCAATCCGCGCGTGCTCGAGCCGATGCGAGATATTCTTTTCGATGAAAAGATCGCCGGTTCATTTCACTTCACTCCCGGTCAGGCTTACGAAGAAGCAGACAACACGAATCGCAGCCAGGTGCACTGGGACATGGTCAATATCCAACGGCCGAGCTATGGCGGCGGCGAGATTTATTTCGACGGGAAATTAATCCGCCGGGACGGCGAATTTCTGCCCAAGCCGCTGCGTTCGTTAAACCGTGGCGCCTTCGTTAAACGAGGGTAATCCGCGAACAGAGCAGACCGATTCGTCGAATCTCCTCGAAAGGTGTCGATCTTGTGCGCGGGATTAGGCCGCCCGCTTGGGGCCGTGACCGAGCAGGTTCAGCTGCATCATTCCGATTTCGCCGCTGCCGGTCAGCTGCAAATTCGAAATCTCGAACACAGGAGCGCCCTCCACTGGCGCGCCGCCAGCGGTCGGCATTTGCACCGACACCTGCTTCGCATTCGAATTGAGCACAATCGACGAAATCTCGAACGACGGCGAGAATTCCACGGTCGCAATCTGGAACGGAGCAATCACGTGCACGGCCGCTTGTCCCTGCTGTGATGGCGTCAGTTGAAGTGGTGCGGCCGCGAAATCCGAGACCAGGTGCAAACCCCCGACCGTGAACGAAGGCGATCCAACAACGGTTGGACGCTGCTGTTGTGAAGGCGTAAGGCGCACGCTTCCGAGTGTTCCTCCGGCAGGCTGAATCCTGGCGATCTCAAAAGTCACTTGGAGGTTCATCGCTGGCTGCGGGGCCGAGCCAGCCAAACGCATCGTCACGACCTTTGAGGCCGGTCGTAACTGCAACGCACCCATCTTGAACGTTGGAGTCAGCTGCATTGACGCAATCTCGAAGGCGAAAGTGAGTTGGACGGAAGTTTGCATCGCCCCTGATTGAGGCGCGCCACCTCGCATCGCTGGAGCGGTTGGGATTTGGATCGGTTCAGGCATGTTTACTGGTGTGGTTGGTTCGTAAATTCGTGATTCGAAAACGGGTTCCGGAGCAAAAGACAGCTCGCTAGGTCGACGAAGCGTATCAAATCCGGCCGGTTCAGGTTCAGTGACTTCAACGATGGACGGTTCCTCCACAGGCGTCAACTGGGGAATCGGTTGACCCTGACCGACGGGCTCAATCTCAGGTTCGATAATCCCTTCAGCTTCGGCAAATACAGGCTCGATTTCAGGCTCCGCAATCGTTGCAGCTTCGGCAAACACAGGCTCGATTTCAGGCTCCGCAATCGTTGCAGCTTCGGCAAAGACAGGTTCGATTTCAGGTTCCGCAATCGTTGCAGCTTCGGGAAAGACGGGTTCGATTTCAGGTTCCGCAATCGTTGCAGCTTCGAAAAAGACGGGTTCGATTTCAGGCACCGTAATTTCTTCCGCTTGAGTGACGATCGGCTGCGGAATGTCCACGGCAGGCAGCTCAGGCTCAGGCGTGAACCATTCGGGTTGCGCGACTGGTTCGGCGACCGCTTCTGTCGGCAGCGCTCCCTGCTCAACAACCGGTCCAACTGCTTCGAAGGTTTCCACGACTGGCTCCAGCTCGAGCTGATGTTCGCCATTGCCCTCAACTACAGGTTCTAAAACGGTTCCGCGGCCAAAAGCACGGCCTGGCTTACTGAGCGGAACTACGGCGCGGCGAAGCGAAGGTTCGGACGCTTTTAACTTAAGCGACACTTGCCGCGGACCGCCACTCAATCGTGGCATAACTTTCATTTCTCGTTGGACCGGAGCCGGAGCTACATATTCCATACCTTCGAGCTGCGGACCAGTCGCTGGCGCGGCACGCCGGAAACTTGGGAATTGGATTCCGCGGCGACGAATCTCGAACACAATCACCCACCCGATCACCCCGATGCCGGCCAAAACCAAAATGATAGCGAACAAATTTCCAATTTCGAATTTTCCACCGGAGACCTCGCCAACACGCGCGGGCGCGAGCGCGGTCGCCGGTGTAGTCGATACCGCCGCGACTACTGGCGCCTTCGCGGCGGCAACCGGAGGCCCTGGCTGAACAGGCGCTTTGCCGGGCTGCGCTTGCGCAACTGCCGGTTGCTCGCGCACAGCTGGAGCTGGGGCTGCTGCGACCGGAGTCTCTACAACCGGCGAGAAATTCGGTGCGGGCGAAGTCGGAATCTCTTCCGGCTTGGCCGGGCTTCCAGCGGCATACGATCCAGGCGGGACGGCAGCGGGTTGCGTAACTGCGGTACTGGCCGCTGCCTCTTCCGGTTTGGGCCCGGTTGCCTCCATTCCTGCAATCGCGGGCGCCGTTGTCTTGGTCTTAGCGTCGGCTACCTTGCCCTTGGCGGCCGCTGCTCCAGGAATTGGGCTCGGTTCTATTGCCGGACTCGATTCGGTTTGACCTTCGGTCAAAGCAGTGGCTGCTTCCGCGGCTGGTGCCGTTGACGTCGCGAGCACTGGGCTTTGCAACCAGCCGAGATCGTAAAAAAAGTCCGCGAAAACAACATTGAGCGCGGGCGAGTAAATTTTCTTGGCGGAAGTAATCCAATCGGTCGCCTTGGTCGGATTGTTATGCTTAAACTCCCACGCTGCCTGCGCATAATAAAGAGCCGGGGTATCGCCGGTGAACTGGAACTGTTCCATCAGCTTCTGCGCACGACTGTCATTGCCTTCCAGCAACCAGGTAATGTAGACGTTGAATTTGATAAGCTGTGCCGCTTCGCTTTTTTCTCCGCCAGCTGTCTTGCCCAGGAGCGCTTCAAATCGATCGCGCGCCGTGGCGTAATCCTTTTCCTTCAACGGCACCAACGCCAGATTGAATTGGGCCTGGCGGAATCTTGAATCCGCTTTCAACGCCTTTTTGAATTCGGCCTCGGCCTGATCGAATTGTTTTTGCTCGAGTAAAATTTCGCCGCGCAGGTTCAAAGTCGCTGCCTGGTTTGGGTCGGCCGCGTCCGCGTCATCGATAAATTTGCGGGCGGCGACAAAATCGCGCTGTTGATAAGCTTGTCGCGCTTGCTCGACGCGTGAGCGAGCAAACGCCTTGCTCTTGGCCGCGCGCTCAGCTGCCGAGGTCAACTCAAGGGCGGCGCGTGTTTGGCCGGGCTGTTTTTGTAGCCAACCCACTTCAAAGAGCGACTCGGCAAAAAGCTTGTTCAGTTGCGGCGAAAAATTCTTTTCCGCCTGCGCCATCCAGTCCTTCGCTTCCTTCGTCTTATTCTGCTGTAGTGCGATGGCCGCGTTTGCGTAGTGGACCGCCGGCGTGTCCGGAGAAAGCTCGAACTTGGCCAGAATCGAATCGACCATGTTCTCTTTGCCCTCGAGTAAATAAGTTAACAGGATTTTGTATTGAATGAGTTGAGTCGCTTCGCCCTGCAGTTCGGACGCGTTGCTCGAAAGTAATTCCTGAAAACGATTGCGTGCCTCAGCCCAATCCTTTTTCAGAAACGGAATCTCGGCCAGATTGAAGCGGGCGTTCCAAAATCTCGAATCGATCCGCAATGCTTCATGCAGCGCAGCTTCCGCCTTGTCGTAAATGCCCTGCCGCATCATGATTACGCCGCGCAAATTCTGTGATTCGGCGAGGTCCGGCTGACGCGCGTCAATCGCGTCCAAGTCTTTCAGCGCATCCGGAAAATTATTGGTGTCGAATGCTCGAAAGGCTTTGTCGTACATTGCTTCGAGTTCCGCTTTCGAGGGGGCAACGTTGTCCGCTGCCAAGGAACCAAGCACCAACACTGCGACTGCCGCGATTTTGCGAATCTTCATGGCCTCCCCCATATAAAACCCTTCCGTGAGCCCGATGACAAGCCTAAATTTTGACGCTCGAGGAAGATTTTCCGGTCGCAGGGAGAAAGAATCGCGCCGACTTAAAGGTTGAGATTTGCGACAATTCGCAGACCTTCGAGGGTCAAATTCGGATGCACGGCGTCAATCTCGCGCAGACGTGCCGCGATCAAATCCGCGTATCCGCCGGTCGCAATAACGTGCACTTTCTCCCGAGGAAAACGCTCGGCTTTAATCCTGGCAATGATCTCGCGCACCAGGCCGCGATAACCGATCACCGCACCGGAGCGCATCGCGTCGATTGTCGATCTTCCAACCGTCGACCGCGGTTCTTTTAGAGAAAGCTTTGGTAACAGTGCCGTGCGCTGATAAAGAAAGCTCGTCATCGACTCCAGTCCGGGCGCAATCACTCCGCCGATGTAATTTCGTTGCACCGAGACGATATCGAAAGTGACTGCCGTCCCGAAATCGACCACGATGGCCGGACTTCCATAAAGATCCGCCACCGCCGCTGCGTTGGCCAGGCGGTCGGCCCCAATTGTTTTCGGATTTGGATAATCGATTCCAACGCCGAGCCGCAGCTGCGGCGTTAACCACAAAATCTTCGATCGCTTGGCCGCTTTCCGGACGACGCCGTTTTTTGTCGGCACGACCGAGCAAACCACAAAGATGTCGATCTTGCGCTGCTTCACAAATCGCTGGAGCGCCGCGCTGGCAAATCTTTCAGTCGGCATTCGAACAGGCTTTGAAATCCGTCGCCGCGTCGCGAACGCAAGCTTGGTGAATGAATTACTGATATCGATCAGCAAATAACTTGTTGCACGCACGATGTGCGACTTCACTGCCAAGACGCACCGAGGTCAAGTAGCGAACTTGCGGGCCAATCTTCAAACGCGTAGCCTCGCTGCGTGCGAAAATTGGTTCATCGTCCACGGCGCTTGCGGCGATCCCCAGCCCTGCGCAATCTCGTTCGCGAGACCAATCTCACCGCACACGATTTCGTTTTGCCTCTTTTCGTCAGCGAAAAGATCGACAAACGGCGTCCGATCGCGAGCATGCCGGGCGTGTTTCAACTCCCCCCCGGTGAAATTGTCGATGAAGCACGACAGGCACAAGACGCCGGACTCCAAGCCGTTCTCCTTTTTGGAATTCCCCAAATAAAGGATGAACAAGCGAGCGGCGCTTATGCCGAGAATGGCATAGTGCAGAAAGCGTTGCGCGCGCTGAAGGACAATTGTCCGGAAGTGGTTGCGATCACAGACGTTTGTCTCTGTGAATACATGAGTCACGGCCATTGCGGCGTCACTCGCATTGACGGCGACCATTTTCATGTGCTGAACGACCAGAGTGTCGATCTTTTGGTGAAAACGGCGCTCTCACACGCGCAGGCCGGCGCGGACATGGTCGCACCCAGCGACATGATGGACGGCCGCATTGGCGCAATTCGGGAAGCGCTCGATGCCAACGGTTTTGCAGAAACTGGCATTATGAGTTACGCCGCGAAATTCGCTTCCGTTTTTTACGGCCCGTTTCGCGACGCAGCCGAAAGCCCGCCACAGTTTGGTGATCGTCGATCTTACCAGATGGATTCGGCAAACGCGGATGAAGCCCTCCGCGAGGTCGGGCTCGACATCGATGAAGGCGCGGACATCATCATGATCAAACCGGCATTGCCGTACATCGACATTCTTTGGCGCGTGCGCGAGCGCTTTCGCAAACCGACCGCGGTGTATCACGTGAGCGGCGAGTACGCGATGATCAAAGCCGCCG
Organism: Verrucomicrobiota bacterium; assembly: GCA_003219215.1. GTDB lineage: Bacteria > Verrucomicrobiota > Verrucomicrobiia > Chthoniobacterales > UBA10450 > AV40. The sequence continues at coordinate 20,098 of QHPY01000045.1, forward strand.
CCGAAAAAGGAATTGTAGAAGAACGCGCCGCGGTTCTTGAGATCATGACTTCGCTCAAGCGCGCCGGCGCAGACATCATTGTGACCTACTGGGCGCGCGAACTGGCCGAATGGATCAGCGCATAACGATTCGTCGCAGCGAAACGGAGGTGCACACGCGCCTGAAACGCCTGGCTTTCGTTTGGGCGCAGAGGCAATGTTACTCCGCCTGCGCGATGGAAGTCGCCTTGCCGCGATGTCGGTACCGCGTAGATGTGGCGGCGTATCGTCCGGATGGAAAACAATCAGGCGCCACTGCGATTTTCGAGTGCAAACAGGCGCTGGTCGATCTCCGACGCGACAATGGTTGCACGTCGACGACGATGCGGCGCCTTAAGAAAGTTCACCATCGCCGCGAAGTCTTGGAGAGAAATTTGCGCGTGCACTACCCGGCTTTACGCGTTGCCGATTCGCTCTTCGTCGAATTCGACTCGCACAATTTCGCTGCGATTGAGCACCGCGGCTACAAACAGGTAGTACGGCAAATTCAGGCGTTACAAAACCGCCTCTTCGATTGCACGAAATTCGAAACCCTAATTCGCTATCGCTGTGCGAATTTGTTTTTCCTCGTTTTGCCGGACGAATTGTTTCGCGATCCGGAAATTCCGATTGGCTGGGGCGCGTTGGTTCAATCGAACGGCGAACTGATTCTGGCCCGCAAACCGGTTTGGCATGAAACGGAACCCGAAAGTCGGCTGCGCTTTTTGCAGCAAATCGCCATCGCCGGCACGCGCGTGTTGAACCGACAGCTCGAAATCGCGTTCGAGGACGTCGCGGGCGCAGATTGCCGACCTTAGGAGATCTCGATCTTATTCGCGCTTGACCAGTAAATTGCGCCCGGTCATTTCGTTCGGTTTTTTCATTCCGAGCAAAAACAAAAGCGTGGGGGCAACGTCAGCCAAGATCCCGTCTTCGCATCGGAATTGCCGAGCATCCTTCGCCACATAAATGCAATGAACAAGGTTTGTGGTGTGCGCAGTGTTCGGTGAGCCGTCGGGATTTCGCATCTGCTCGCAATTGCCGTGGTCGGCGGCGACAATGCATTTGCCGTCGAGCTCGAGCAGTTTCGGAATAATTCGACTGCAACACTCATCAACCGTTTCGATCGCTTTGATTCCCGCTGTCACAATACCGGTGTGACCAACCATGTCGGGGTTGGCAAAGTTCAGAATGATCAGGTCAAATTTGTCAAAGCGGGTGAGGAGCTCGTCCGTCACCTCAAACGCACTCATTTCGGGCTTCAAATCGTAGGTCGCGACTTTTGGCGATGGGATCAGCTTCCGCTCTTCGCCCGGAAAAGGCTTTTCCACCCCGCCATTAAAGAAATAAGTCACATGCGCGTATTTTTCCGTTTCGGCGATGCGCAGCTGCGACTTGCCCGCCACGCTCACCAGTTCGCCGAGGATCTTTTTGAGGTCTTCCGAAGGGAAGATGAACGGCGACGGAAACCGAACGTCGTACTCTGTTAGAGAAGTGAATTTAACATGCAGCGATACTTCTCGGTCGAAGCAATCGAAATCCTTGAACAGAAAAGCTTGCGATAATTGGCGCGCGCGATCGGCCCGGAAGTTGAAAAACAAAACGACGTCGCCATCGCGAACGCGTTGCTCGTTTGCTTGGGCAAAAATCAGGGGCGGCATAAACTCATCCGTCTTGCCCGCGCGATATTGTCGATCCAAAGCGTCTGATGGCGATTCTTTGCAAATCTCGCCGCGTCCGAGAACCACTGCGTCCCACGCTTTCTTGGTGCGGTCCCAACGGCGATCGCGGTCCATGGCGAAATAGCGTCCGACGACAGTCACAATTCGCGCACCGCTCTCGCGAAGTTGCTTTTCGCAGGTTTTCAAGAATTCGCGTCCGCCGGTGGGCGAGGAATCGCGCCCGTCGGTAAAGGCATGCACGAAAATCTCTTCGACCTTTGCGGCCTTGGCCGCATTGGCAAGTGCAATCATGTGATCGTAATGGCTGTGAACGCCGCCATCGGAAACGAGGCCTAACAAATGAAGCCGATGCCCGCGCGCGGCCGTGAAAGTTTCCTGCGCGACTTGATTCTGGGTGAGCTCGCCAGCGACAATCGCCTTATTGATTCGCGTGAGGTCCTGAAGAACGACGCGGCCTGCGCCCAAATTCAGATGCCCGACTTCCGAGTTGCCCATTTGGCCTTCGGGCAGGCCGACATCTGAACCGCTAGCGCTGAGTTTGCTGCTCGGATAATCGCGATAAAGCCGGTCGTGAAACGGTGTCCGCGCGAGTAATGTCGCGTCTCCGTTTTGTTCGCTGAATTTTTTGCCGCCTGGATTGATGCCCCAGCCATCTCTAATGATGAGCATCACCGGGCCGGCCATATGCGCGCACTCTGCCGACGATTATGAAGTCGGACAAGCCGTTTCGCGTTGTTGCGGGATTGACAATGGAACTCGCGCGCAGATACATCGCGCTGGTGAAGTGGCGCAATCAACTGCTCGCGCTTTTGTGTCTCGCCGTTTTTGCTGGGCTGGGTGTGCTTTATTTCCAGCATTGGGTGGTACAGAAGCCGTTTGGGATAATTCTTATTATCGGCGAAGGCCTCGCGCCGGAAAGGATAGCGCTGACCCGTGTTTACCTCGGGGGATCCGATGCGCACTTGGCTCTGGATGGAATGCCACATCTCGCTTTGGTAACCAACCATTCCCGGGATTTCGCGGTCTCAGATCAAGCGGCCGCGGCAAGCGCTCTCGCTACGGGAGTTAAAGTCAACAATCGCTCCTTGTCAGTCGATCCTAACGGCAAACCGCTCTCAAGCATTATCGAGTTAGCGCGCAACCGTGGACGCGCTACCGGTTTGGTGACAAATGGATCGCTCACGAACGCAACATGCGCGGCCTTTTATGCACATGCGAGTAACGCGAACGACATCGATCAAGTCGCGCGTCAACTCGTCGAAGGAGGCAAGATCGATATTTGCTTGGGAATGAGCGCGGCCGAATTTCTTCCAAAAGCAAAACAAGGACAACGACAGGACAACCGCGATCTCATGTTGGAATTTCGCCAAAACGGCTTTGATGTCGTCCGGAGCCGAGCGGAGTTGGAATCTATTCCGGTTTGGAGTCGGCCGAAGCTTTTCGGCGCATTTGCAGACAGAGATAACGACGGCCGCCAGGGTCAGGCTTGGAGTGACGAACCGGCTTTGTCCGATATGGTGCGACGCGCCATTGAACTGTTGCAATACAATCAGCGCGGTTACTTGCTCATTGTCGACGCCGCCCGCATGCGAAAAGCAGCCGAAACAAATAACGCGGAAAAAACTTTGACCGAAACTGCCGAACTCGATCACACGCTGTCGACAGCACAGCGTTACGCCGGAGCAAAATCGACAATCATCGTGTGCGGTGACACGGCCATCGGCGGTTTGCACCTGAACGGTTTTCCATTTCGCAAGGACAGTGGAATCGCGTTAGTCGGATTGAATCCGTCGGGCGAACCGTGGATGACTTGGGCAACAGGCCCGAAAGGTATGCAATCATACGGTGCTGCAAGAATTCCGGAAAAAGAAACGCCGGGAGATTTAAACGGAGGCGCCTCAAACGAGCAAACCGAACCCGCGGCATTTTACGCCAAATCAGCGTTGAACACGGTAGAAGATGTCGTCTCATTCGGAACCGGCCCAGGTACCGAAGCGCTAGACGGCACAATCGACAATACTCAGATTTTCAAAATTCTTCGGGATGAACTCTAAGGTCGCTGCGCTTGTTAAGAAACGAAAGACCCATTCTTTGGGATGGGCCTTTTTAATTGAGACGCGGTTAGCTTAGGGGCTGACCTCGGGAACAAACACAAATGGTGGTGGCTCGGGGAGATTTGGCGGCGGTCCTTCCTCTGGCGGTCCCTCCGCAACTTCCTTGGCTTCCTTGCCTCCACCGAAATCCTTGGCGTCTTTGCCGTCAACAGCCCGCTCGTCGCCGCCGGCCAAAGTGATGTTGGCAACTGTTAGGGTGGATGTTGAATAAACTGCGAGGTCAGCGATGCGGCCTGACTTGGCAACGTTGAAAGAAAACTTCACATACTTTGCCTCAGTCGGGCCCACCTTTATCCTTGTAACTTTTGCGGTCAGATCTTGCTTCGCGATCTGGTGCCATTGCGCACTACCGACGGCCAATTTCGAACTGGAAGTTGCAATAGTCACTGTGCCGATTGCGCCGTTGTTTAAGAACGAGACGATGTCGATGTTCTCAATCTTGGAAAGCGACAGCACCAGATCTGTCCGCCCATCGGCAAGAGAGTAGCCAATGGTCGAGCGACCGGAGATCAACGCCGCTTCTGCGATCTTGTCATCCACTCGCGCACCCAAGTTAAGGCGCGCGACGTTCTGGGCATAAGGTGGCGATTGTTCGAAGAAGATGGCCTCACCGCCGAAAAGCTGCAGCCCACTGGCGAGAAGGAGAGCGCACGTGAAAGTGCCGATACCGGAAAAGCGAGAAAAGTATGTGGCCGTAATTTCCACAACTACAAAACTACAAAAAGATGATACCCGGAACGGCCACGCTTTGACAATATAAATTTCTTAAATTTCTTGTCCGATCGAAGATTTTTCCGCAGAGAGAATAAACCTCGACTCGGCAGGAGCCCGATTTTCGCAATCGCATTTCGTGCCGGGCGGCGCAGAAACAGAGATCTCGAGCTTCCCCCGCGAACCGATCTACCGATTAACTAGAGCCTGCTCGCGACTCGCCGCCCAACTAGAGATTGATTCTTGGCGTAAAGCATCGATGTCGTCGCCGCGCGAAATTTTTGCCCGTCCGCGTAAGCGTAAATTGGAATGTAGGACATTCTGCCGAAACGGTCCGCGCGACACGCAGCCCAATTAATGGTCGGATCGAGTACATACGTGCCGCCGGTTGTGCTCCACTCAACCCAGGCGTGGGTCTTTCGACTGGTTAGAAGACGCCTGCCAATGACGAGGCGTAGATTTTGCGCTCCGCGCGAGTGCATAGCGTCATAGAGTGCGACTGCTTTGCCCTTGCAATCGGCAAATGCACTAGTCTGGACTTCTTCCGGTGTTTTCCATTCCATGAAAAATCCGTACGGAATTGCCCGGAGATCTCCGATCCAGTGATTTACCAACGCAAATGAAAGGTCTTGCTTTCTGTGCCCGGCGGCGGATGCAAGAATCGGACGTATCCGCGCCATCTGCCGGTCGTAGGGCGTGGAATTAACGCTGATGTAAGCTGACTGGGCGAAGGTAGAAAGGCAGGAAAGGCAAAAAAGGGTCAAACCGACAAAGCTGACTTTGCTGGCTGTATAAGGACGGATGCTTACGGTAACCATAATAATTGGAATAACCATAAGCAGAGCCTGTGCCACCGTTCGAAACCCAAAGTCGCCTTGGCAATGCCGCTGAATCCGCCAAACTCACTTTGCCTGCGCCAACTCTTCGTGAATCCCAAACAAGCCCGTTACCAAAATGTTTTCCGGCTCGCGTTATGGCTTTTATTCGGCGCGACGTTAGTGGCCGTGACCTGGGCTAGAATTCGCCTGCTTGGCTTGCCGTTGGAGCGTGACGAGGGCGAGTACGCCTACACTGGCCAATTGCTCTTGCAGGGCATCCCGCCATACAAGCTCGCCTACAGCATGAAATTCCCAGGCACGGCGGCCTCCTACGCACTCTTGATGTCGATCTTTGGCGATACCACTACAGGCATTCATCTCGGCCTGATCGTGATCAATCTGGTTACCGTCGGGTTGATTTTCTTTCTGGGCCGATATCTCCTAAGCGAGCTCGCTGGGTTGGCGGCCGCGGCTGCGTATGGCGTTATCTCGCTAATGCCCTACGTGCTCGCCCAAGCGGCACACGCGACCCATTTTGTCGTGTTGCCGGCGATAGCTGGTACTTCGGTTCTACTCCGCGCATTAGATCGACAATCGAGGATATTGATCCTTGCGAGCGGATGCCTGTTTGGACTGGCGTTATTGATGAAACAGCCAGGATTGTTTTTTGTACTGTTTGGCGTCGTTTACCTTTTTAGCCGCGGCCGGAGCGAACATGTTAAGCTTCGACAATCTGCGTTGCGCAGCTTGATCTTTCTCTTGGGCGTAACCGTCCCACTTCTTGTTACCTGCCTGCTTTTATGGAATGTCGGCGTGTTCGAGCAATTCTGGTTCTGGACGATCAAATATGCGGGCCAATACGGCAGTCAGGTTTCAATCGCGGATGGGCTCCGAATTTTTGCTAACAACCTGCCAAACGCTGTCGGAACCGCCTGGCCAATCTGGGGGATTGCGGCATCAGGGCTAGTCATGTGCATGGTAAACCGAACCCTTCGCACTCGCGCCGTTTTTCTTACAACGTTCGCTTTTTTTTCCATACTCGCGGTTTGCCCAGGATTTTATTTTCGTCCGCATTATTTCATTCTTGTTCTGCCGGCCGTTTCCCTACTCGCGGGGTTGGCAGTTGCGGCCGCTCTCGACACCATTCGCTTCGGCGCACAGAACTTTCGCTTTGTCGTGCTCCTGCTGTTCGGATTCGCTCTGGCATGGCCAATGTGGGCAGAAGCCGACTTTTTCTTCGAGCGACCACTGGCTGAGGCCAATCGGATGGTCAATGGCACAAATCCATTCCTGGAATCCATTAAAATTGGTGAATACATCCGCGCGCAATCGAGCGTGTCAGACACGATCGCTGTATTAGGCTCTGAGCCGCAAATTTACTTCTATTCTCGGCGGCATTCTGCCACCGGATATATTTATACCTACGGATTAATGGAGCCGCAGCCTTACGCTCACCAAATGCAGCAAGAAATGATGCGTGAAATCGAAACCGCACACCCAAAGTTCCTCGTTATGGTGGTCGTAAACAAGTCCTGGCTGGCCGGGCGCGACTCGGACCAATCAATTCTTAGATGGGCGGACGCCTATTGTGATGCGAATTACGAAGAGGTCGGACTAATTAACATTTCCGATCGTGGCACCGACTACTACCTTTCTGGCAGACCACCGAATGTGACACCAACCGCCGATCACATTTTGATCTATCGCCGAAAGGCGTAGACGGCCCGAGTGACATTCTGCGTTTAGGAGAGATCACGCCAACATCCCACGTCGGGCTTGCAATTTCCGCTCGATCGCTGTCACCTCGAATGCCAGTACAAAAAAGGATGCACAAAGCAGGATTGCGCTGGGACCGTTTTGTCGGAAGAAGACCTCTCCTGACGTTGCTGCTCTTGCTTTTTACGCTTTTCGGTTGCGTTGCTTCACTCCAATCCGGTTTGACAGTAGACGACGCCACGGAACAAAAAACATTCCGGGTAATTACCGGTGCGGCGAAAAGCCTGCTCTTAGGCCACCTAGATGAGTACAATAGCCTTCAATCCTATCACGACAGGTACTACGGAATCGGCTTCGATCTACTGGCATACCCGTTCCAAATCCTGCTTACACCATTCCTGGTAAACAAATTGGGCGTGGATAGCGAAACCGCGCTCCTGTTGGCGAGACGAACAGTCGTGTTCCTTCTTTTTGCCACGTCGGTAGTCGTTTTCTATCGCTGCGCGCGATTTTTCATTCAACAACGATCGATTGCCAGCGCGGCTTCTGCGGCTTATGCCGCGTGCCCATATTTGTTCGGACACGCGATGATAAACCTGAGAGACAGTCCGTTCATGTCCGTGTATCTCATCTGCACATACTTGTCACTCAAACTGGTGAGACGACATCTGCTTGGGAATACAGGTTCCTATCGCGCAGATCTCGTGAGACTAGCTCTTGTTACCGCGGGTCTGGTTTCGATCCGAATCCCGGGGCTGATGATTCTTGTTCAATACGCCTTTACGTTCGCGCTTGCGGATTATTGCAACCGCGACCTTAGCAAAGCCAGGCTTTGGCGGTGGCAGAACATCGCCTGGTTCTGCACTGTCCTGGTCGCAGTCGTAGTTATACTTTTTCCGGCCGTGTGGCTCAATCCGCTGGGCGAAATCTTTGCAGGAATGAATTATGTGGGCTGGTTCTACCAGCCTGGATGCACTCTCACTTGGGGCGAATGCATGAAACCATATGCTTCCGTCGCCTATTTGTCGGGTTGGCTGGTGGTCAAGTTACCGATAGTCATATTAGCCGGCATCGCATTTGTTCCTTTCGCATTGAAGAAGATTTGGCAGGACCCTTTCCACCGAATCGCCTATCTCACACTTCTGTTTGGCAGTGTTTATGTATTGATTGTCATCATCCCTCTGCGAGCACGTCTTTACGATGAGACCCGACAACTCCTTTTCATTTATCCATTGTTGTTCTTGGTAGCATTTATCGCGATATACTTTGCGTCTCAAAGGCTGGCCTTAGTTGCAGCTCTATTAGCGTTGGGAATGTTTCTCTGGGACCAATTACGGTTATATCCGTACCAATACGTGTACTTTAACGAGTTTGGCCGATTCCTCGACATCGATCGCCTGTTTGAGACCGATTACTGGGGAATATCAGCACGCGAGCATGCTCGACTTTTGCAGGCCGATTCGCGTTTGATGACGGGATTGAACTGTCTCTACGCCGATCCGATCGAGCTTTATCGTCCGTTCATTGATCCAAATACCTGTGTGCAGCCGTTGGATGCGCTTACCGCATATCCGGCTCGGAACGGAGTTGTAATAGCCGTCACCTGCTCGCCTAATCGATTTCAGGCACCAAAAACCTGCTGGGAAATCGCGCCAGTCACGCGCAAATTGCCATTATCGAGCCGCGTGATAACGATGTCGGCAGCGTACTATTGTAGCCCAGTGCAATAAGCGTTCTCACCACCGGGATAAAACTGTCGACCTGTCAGTGTTAGCTTTAGCCGAGCCGCATAAGCCTATTTTTTGGCGACAGCAAATAACGCCACGCCAAATGGAAACGAAATCGTTTTCAGCAGCTTCAGCTCGATTGTCATCATCCTGCCAAACAGGCGATTGCTGAGCGAAGTTTTCTTTACTTCAAAATCACGCCCCATTTTTGATCCGCCGAGCGTCCGAGCCGCCACGGCGAGCGGAAATAGAAATGTCGTCCAATAGGTCAGGCGCCGAATCTTGAAATTCTGTTTTAGGAGTAACTGTCGAATCTCCGCTTTTCTAAATCGCCGAGCGGTCATAACTGCTTCATCGTGCGCGCTGTGCAAAAACGGAAAGGCGGGGACGTTAATCAACAGCAAACCGCCAGGTCGAAGGATGCGATGCATCTCCCGCGCTGCGCCTGGTATGTCACTGACCCACTGATGATAGAGAACGCTGGAGCAGATTACTGCGTCGAACGAAGCGTCAGCAAATGGCAAGGCGCCAATATCGCCTTGTCGAACATTGTCGAGCCCACGCTGTCGACAGAATGAAATCGCCTCTGGCGCCAAATCGATTCCAACG